>CAYQYP010000075.1:0-14804 GCA_964421755.1 uncultured Acidobacteriota bacterium | reverse complement strand
TACGCCACGGACGATTTGCCTCCTTTCGACGCCTCGGCGGCTGACGGCTATGCCGTAAGCAGCGCCGACTTACTGGAGGCGAGTCCCGAAGACCCGGTTGCGTTTCGTCTTCAGGACATCGTAGTCGCCGGCAGCCGCTCGTCAGTCGCGCTCGAAAAGCGCGCGACCGCTCGAATCCTGACCGGTGCTCCCGTGCCGGACGGCGCGGACTGCGTTGTCATGCAGGAATACGTGGAAACCCGTCCTGGCGAGGTGGTTTTTGTTGCGCCGGGCTACCCGGGGGACAACATCCGCCGTCGCGGGTCCGAGCTCCGGGCCGGAGCGCTCGCCCTCCGATCGGGGCTCCACATTTCCCCAGCGGGCGTGGCAATGCTGGCCACTCTGGGTCTCGGGCAAGCTGATGTATACCGAAGACCACGGATAGCCGTTATGGCGACCGGGAGTGAGTTGGTGGCACCGGGACAACCGCTGTTGCCTGGACAGATCCGCGACTCCAATTCCTTCGGTCTCATGGCCGCAGTGAAAGCGTTGGGGCTGCAAACAGTCCGGGTCGTCACTGTCCCGGACGACCCGGCGCTGATCAAGAACGAACTGAAGCTGTGCCTCGATGATGCGGACGTTGTTCTAATCAGCGGAGGCGTTTCGGTCGGGGATCGTGACTACGTCAAGGAAGTTGCCTTGTCTCTGGGTGTCCGGGAAGTATTCTGGCGGATTTCGATCAAGCCCGGAAAGCCCAATTTCTTCGGCGTGATGGAAGGGAAATACTTATTCGGTCTTCCGGGCAACCCCGTCGCCTCGCTCGTTTCGTTTCACCTGCTGGTGCGGCCTGCCATCGCCCGCCTGATGGGCTTGATTGACGTCCTCCCTCTCCGAATCACCGCGACTCTCGGCTCGGAACTGCGAAAGAAGCATGGGCGGACCGAGTTCGTCCGCGCCGTGCTCGCCAGCGAGGCGCAGCAGTGGATCGTGAAGCCACTACGCGCTCAGGATTCCAACATGATGAGCGGGCTCGCGCAGGCGACCGCGTTGATCGTCTTCCCTCTGGAAGCGGAGTACCTGGCCGCCGGCGGCGTGGTTGAGGTAATTCCTCTGTACTGGAACGAGCTGCGCTGACACGGACTACCGTGTTTACCAGTTTGCGGCCACCAGCTTGATTGCAGCCAGCACGAGTACCGCCCCGAGGATTCGGCGCAGTGTCATGCCGGAGAAGTGGTTGGCTCCCAGGCGAGATCCACACAGGCCGCCGAGGAAAGCGGCCAGTACGAATGGCAGGACCCCCGACAGCTGAAACGTGCCTCCGATGAACCGTCCGCCCAGCCCGGCCATGGAGTTCAACAGGATGAACAGCGCAGAAACCGCCGCCGTGGTTTTGGCCGTGCCCCATTTCTTAAGGAGGATCAACGGGCTCAGGAAAATGCCCCCGCCTATCCCGAGAATGCCCGACAGAAGACCCAATCCAAGGCCCACCGGAAGCCCGACGTAAAGGGGAGGCGGTTCAACTGTTTCACCGGTCCGGCCGAGTGAAAGAATCAGCCGGAAAGCCGCGAAGACGAGGGCGCCGGCCAGGAGCAGGAAGTACCCCTTCGGCCTCACAGCGATCAGGCCACCCACTAACGCCGCCGGGATGGAGGTGAGCAGAAAAGGCCACGCCAAGGTCCACGAGAAGTGGCGTTCACGGTAGAAAGCCCAGAACGCGACGAGCGACACCATGACGTTAAGAACGAGCGAAGTGCTCGACATCAGAGCGGGAGCAACTGAGAAGAAGCTGAGGACTGCAAGGTACCCGGACGCTCCGCCATGGCCGACCGAGGAGTAGAGCAGGGCAACGAGGAACAGGAGCAGACTCACTTCCACCACGACGGCCAGCGAGAAGTGCATCTACAGGACCTCGATCGCGTCTCCGACTTGAACTTCTCCTCCCGAAACCACACGGGCGAAAACACCTTCGCGGGGCATCACGCAGTCACCGGCCCGGTAGTAAATCGCGCACCTCGTGTGGCATTCCTTGCCGATCTGAGTGATCTCGAGCTCCGCATCCCCGACCCGGATTCGCTGTCCCACCTTCAGGTGCGGAACGTCAACAAACTCGGTGGTTATGTTTTCGGCAAAGGCTCCAGGGCTCACATCGAGGCCTTTCGCCCGGATCTTGTCGATACTTTCAAGCGCGAGGAAACTGACCTGGCGATGCCATTTGCCCGCATGCGCGTCACCGTCTATCCCCCACTCCTCGACCAGGCTCACCTTGTCGACATTAGTCTTCGGCACGCCCTTTTCCTTGCTTACCGAGACTGCGATTACACGTCCTGAGGTTGTCATCAATATCTCTCCGGACCGCTGTTTCTCCTGTTGCTCCATTTATCGGCTCTGGCCCGCGTCGGCCGGTTCGTGCGATGCCCCGCGGACCATGTTGAACGCGTGCATGAGAGCCGGCCAGAGGGCATCAAGAGATTCTCGCACACCGCGCTCAGAGCCCGGGAGGTTGACGATCAACGTCTTGCCACGCAGTCCTGCCACCCCGGCCGAAAGCATCGCGCGTGGCGTCCTTTCCTGGCCGTAAGCGCGGGCCGCCTCTGATATTCCGGGGAGGAGGCGATCGAGCACCCGGCGTGTCGCCTCGGGCGCACAGTCCCGCGCGGACAATCCAGTGCCGCCGGTCGTCATGACTATGTCAAGATTCATCTCGTCCGCAAACCTGATCAACTCCTTCTCGATGAGTTCCGGCTCGTCGGGGATCACCCGGTACTCGGCAGTGTCGATTCCGAGCTCGCGGAAGCGCTCCAGAATCGCCTGGCCCGAGGTATCCGGTTTTCTGCCGGCAGACACCGAATCCGACATCACAAGAACCGCGCCGCGAACCGACTCCGGGAAGCGGGTCACAAAATCAGACTTCCCGCCCGTCTTCGACACGAGCTTGACGCTTTGAATCTCCATGGTCTCGTCGACGATCTTGAGCATGTCGTAGAGCGTCAAGGCAGCCACCGAGGCGGCGGTCAGCGCCTCCATTTCGACGCCGGTTTTGTAAATCGCCTTGACCTCGGTGCGAACGGTGATACGTCCGTCACCCACCTCGAACTGGCAGTCGACGAAGTCCAGAGGTAGGGGGTGGCAGTACGGAATGATCTGGCTCGTGTTCTTGGCGGCCAGGATGGCCGCGACTTTGGCCACGGGGAAAGGATCGCCCTTGGGCGACCGGCCATTCCGCACGAGATCGATTGTCTCTTGCTTCAAGCGTATCTCCGCCTGGGCTTTGGCCGTTCGCAGTGTTCGTGACTTCTTTGATACGTCGAGCATGAGTGCCTGCCTCCGCTGAACGACATTCAGCTTAGTCCAAATCCTCGCCCGGACAAAGATCCGTATCAGGACTTTTCTTTCCGATTGTTCGGGGTTCTGCTAGGATTCGCTCGGCTTGGCCACGTTTGGGGAGGTGGGGCTGTTGCCGGTTTCTTCATGAGCCCGAAATATTCAAGGTATACTTTGATGCACATCCTGGGACTTGATCCAGAAAAAAGCCAAACAGGGACCCTTATCGCAATGGCTGCGAGCCAGGCCGAATCAATAGGAAGAGTGACCGCAGATGGCCATTGATCTTGTGCCTTTTCCCCCGATGTTTCGGATCAGCCGGACGTTCCCGCGCCCTGCCGTACTCGAGCCAGAGCGGGAGCTCTGGTGCCGGCTCGAGGAGCATGGCCAGTTGATCACTTCCGGTTCGCAGATAGCCATTGCCGTGGGCAGCCGGGGGATCACCGGGCTTGCGGACCTGGTGCGTGTCATCGCGTCGTGGGTAAAAGAGCGAGGGGCCGAGCCCTTCATCGTGCCGGCCATGGGAAGTCACGGGGGCGCTACGGCGGAAGGGCAGGCCGGTATTCTGCATGATTACGGAATCCGGGCCGATTCCGTCGGGGCTCCCATCCGCTCGTCGATGGACGTGGTGGAGTTGCCGGAAGGATGCGAAGTCCGGGTGTTCCAGGACCGGTATGCGCACCAGGCAGACGGCATTATCCTCATCAACCGAATCAAGCCCCATACCGACTTTCACGGTCCTTATGAAAGCGGTTTGATGAAGATGCTGGCGATCGGGCTGGGGAAACAGGCCCAGGCGCTGGAGATACACCGGCACGGCGTACGCGGTTTGCGCGACATCTCTCCAAAGGTTGCGCTCCACGTCCTTCGACATTCGAAGATCTTGCTCGGCGTTGGCCTGGTGGAAAATGCGTTTGAAGATACGGCTGAGCTGCGAGTAATACCGGCCCACGCCATCCCGGAAATCGAGAAAGAGCTGTTACAGCGGGCGAGAGAGCTGATGCCCGGCCTGCCGGTCGACGACGTGGACATCCTGATTGTCGACGAGATCGGGAAAGACATCAGCGGAGTCGGGATGGATACCAACGTGATCGGCCGGCTGAAGATTCCCGGAGAGCCTGACCCCGAACGCCCACGTGTCCGGATGATAGTCGCACGGAGTCTCACGCCGGCATCGCATGGGAATGCGATAGGCCTGGGTCTTGCCGATATCGTGACTCGAAGGCTCTTTCAGGCGATCAACTTCGAGGCAACCTACGAAAATCTCTACACGAGCGCCTTTCTCGAGCGCGGCAAGGTGCCGGTGATCGCCGACTCGGATGCGCAGGCCTTCGCTTTCGCAGCCCGGGCCTGCACCGGGAGTCGGGATCCGCGTGTTGTCCGAATCCCCAACACCCGCCGTCTCGGTATCCTCCAGGTATCCTCCCCTGTTCTCGAGGAACTGCGTGAGAGAGCCGATGTGCAGGTTCTCGGGCAGGTCCCTGGACCCATGAGCGAGGATGGCACGCTCGGGCCGTTTTAAGAGATCGCGGCGGTGCCAACACGGTCTTTGTCGGAGCCGCGCACGACAGCGAGAGAAGCGAGCGAGAGTGAGCGGACCACGTGACTCGCTACCCAGGGTTTCCCGCACACAACGCGGGCAACCCTGGGCTTTGCTACGTGACCCCGTTGGGGTCATTTCGGCAATCCGCTTGACGGAAATATCACGTAGGGCAACATTTTCAACACCCTCGCTGCGTGCGCGGCTCCGACAAAGACATTGGCGCCTCTTGTTTTCCCTTGCGTCTAATCCTCCGTTACATCCGTTCAGCCCGAACGTAATATGTCGTGTAGTAGAATCAAAGACTCTCTCAGTCAGTCGCGGTTTGCTTGAACACTGACCCCAACTGAGTCCCGGAGAACTGGATGATCAAGAAGACAATTCTCGTTGTGATAGCTGTGGCTGTTCTGGCACTGCTCTCGTTCCGGATCGTAGAAGCCTTGAAGACCAAGGAGCAGGCTGCCGCGCCCCGGCCCGGAGGTTCGGGACCCGCAGTGGTCGTCGAAACGGCGTTTGCCGACATGGCAGCATTCCAGGAAATGGTCGAGTTGACGGGCGAACTTCGCGCTCTCGCCCAGGTTGCGGTGGCCCCCAGGGTTTCGGGGAGGTTGGACCAGGTCCTGGTGGACAACGGCGATTTCGTCCAGAAGGGACAGCTTCTCGCGACGATCGATGATCTGGAATTGCAGCAGCAAAGACGCAGGGCTGGAGCGGCCACCCAGGTAGCCGAAGCCAATCTGAAACAGGACATGGCCAACCTGGAGAACCTGAGGAGCCAGCTGCGGCGACATGAGCAACTCTACGAGAGCAGACTGGTGTCTCTCCAGGTTTTGGAAGACCTGCGATCACGCGTCAAAGTCGGCGAGGCTCAGCAGGACGTGGCCGACGCTCTGATCAACCAGACGCGGGCGGCGTTGAGGGAATTAGAAATTCAGGTCGAGCAAACCCGGATGTATGCTCCCATGTCTGGGTTTGTGGGCGAACGAACCCTGCACCCGGGTGCACAGGTTAGTCCCAGTTCGTCGATTCTCTCACTCCTCGACCTGTCTCGCCTCAAGACCATCGTGGCAGCGCCTGAGCAGCATCTGCGCAACTTGCGCGTTGGATTGCAGGCACGCATTATCGTTGATGCCTACCCTAATGAGAGTTTCAAGGGAACGATCAGTCGCATGTCCCCGTTCCTCGACCCAGCCACACGGGCGGCGGAAGTCGAAATCATCATCCCGAACCGGGCGGCGCTGCTCAAAGCCGGGATGTTCGTTCGGGCGGCCATCGTCATACGGGATATCGAGTCGCTCGCTGTACCGCGGGAGTCGGTTGTCACCCGTTCAAGCCGCAACGCAGTTTTCCTGATCGAAGAAGATAGGGCGCGTCTTACCGAGGTGAAGATCGGTGTCTCCCAGCAGGGGAAAATCCAGATCCTTGAAGGTCTTCAGCCGGGCCAGGAGGTGGTCGCGGCTGGCGCCCAGTTTCTTAATGAAGGAGATGCGATCCGTCGCCCCGGTCAACAGCCGGCCAGGCCGGGTCAGCGTCAAGGGGGAGGAAGGAGAAATCCGTCATGAAACTTGCCTCGTCCGCCATCCACCGCCCGATCATGACGGCGGTTTTCTATATGGTGATCATCATCCTCGGCGCCATTGCGTTCATGCGGCTGCCGATCGACCTGATGCCTGACGTTAGCTTTCCGGCGATTACCGTCCGCACAAATTACTCGGGTGTCGGCCCTGAGGAAATCGAAAAACTGATCACCGAACCGATCGAGCGCGCTTTGGGTAGTGCGCCCGGTATTGAGGAAATCACGTCCGATTCCTCCGAGGGGAGCAGTTCCGTCCGGGTCAACTTCGTTTGGGGGACCGATCTGGCGGAGGCTGCCGACGAGATCCGAACCCGAATCGACCGAGTTCGCGGAGCGCTCCCGGACGACGCCGATCCGCCGGTGCTCTACAAGTTTGATATCTCTCAGTTCCCGATCCTGTTTCTATCCGTGTCCGGGGACATGGATCCCCGCGATCTCCGCTATTTCGTCGAAGACCAGATCCAGTACCGCCTGGAGCGGGCGCCTGGAGTCGCAGCGGTCAACCTCCGGGGCGGTCTGCGCCGCCAGATCCACGTCAATTTGAACCGGGAACGGCTTCAGTCGATGCGGCTGCGCACCGAGCAGGTGCTGACCGCTCTGCGCCGGGAAAACGTGCAGTTGCCGGCCGGTAACGTCTATGAAGGAGAATTCGAGATCCCGCTGCGGACCCAGGGCGAATACACGAACATGCGGGAGATCGAGGAGACTGTTGTCGCTCTTCGCAACGGAGTCCCTGTCCGGATCAAGGACATCGCCACTGTTGAGGATAGTCACGAAGAGATAAGAGACTACACCCGCGTGGACGGGAAACCGGGTATTCGACTTTCGGTCAACAAACAGTCGGGCTCCAACACCGTGACTGTCGCCCGGGAGGTACGCGCCGAGATCGAGCGGATCAACCGCGATTTCAAGAACATCAAGGTCGACGTGACGATGGACAGTTCCAAGTACATCGAGAACTCGATCAGATCGGTTCGACAGGCGGCGGTTTTCGGCTCCATCCTGGCCGTCGTCGTCCTGCTGCTGTTCCTGCGTAACATACGCAGCTCGATGATCATCGCCGTCGCGATTCCCATTTCGGTCATCGGTACCTTCGCCCTGATGTATTTCTATGGGTTCACGCTCAACACCATCACATTCGGAGGCCTTGCCCTGGGTGTGGGCATGCTCGTCGATTCGGCGATTGTCGTTCTGGAGAACATCTTCCGCCACAGGGAAGCCGGCCTCGAGCGCAAAGAAGCGGCAATCCTGGGCACACGGGAAGTAGGGCCCGCGATCGTCGCCTCGGCGCTGACCACCGTGGTTGTCTTCCTGCCCGTCGTCTTCATGAGCGGGATGAGCGGGGTCATGTTCAAGCAGTTGGCCTACGTCGTGAGCTTCAGCTTGTTGTGTTCTCTAGTCGTCGCTCTGACGCTCGTGCCTGTCTTGTGCTCGAAGTTCATCCGGGTGCGCGAGCCCAATGAGAAGTCGATCGTCTACAAGTTCGTCCATTTCGGCGGAATGTTGCTCGATCGTCTGGATGGTGGCTACCAGGGTGCTATCCACTGGGCCCTGGATCACCGAAAGACAATTCTGATAGGGACGATCATGCTTTTTGGCGGCACTCTGCTGTTGCTCCCGCTGATCGGTGTGGAGCTTTCTCCAGAAACTGATGAAGGGGAAGTCCGGCTGAGCTACGAGCTTCCCCCCGGCAGTACTTTGGAGAACAGCGACGCCGTCGCGCGTCGGCTGGAAGGAATCGTTAAAAACTCGATCCCCGAGGCCGATCACGTCATGACCGAGGTCGGCTCAGGCGGCGGCGGATGGGGTGGCGGCGGAGTCGCTTCGGGTTCTGTCCGAGTCGTCCTGAAAGAGAAGGCGGCGAGGAAGCGGACGAGCCAGGAGATTGCCAATTCGCTGCGACCCCAGCTCTCCCAAATGAGCGGGGTAAGGGTACGCGCCCGGGCCGGCGGGAGTTTCCGGATCATGCGCATGACCAGTTCAACCGAGGAACGGTTAAGCGTCGAAGTGAGGGGACACGATCTCGACCGTGCCTATGATCTGGCGTTACAGGTGCGCCGTATCATGGAGACCATCCCGGGCGTGACTGATGCCCTGATCAGCCAGAGCGAAGGCCGTCCGGAGAACCAGATCAAGATCGATCGAACCAAAGCTTCTGCCCTTGGTCTTTCGGTTTCCGAAATCGCAAACACGCTGCAAACCACGATCGGTGGCACGAGAGCCACGATGTATCGGGAGGGCGGCGACGAATTTGACATCCTGGTCAGGTACGGAGAGGCCGATCGCAAGAACCTCGCAGGAGTGATGGATACTCCCATACAAACTCCCTCGGGGGACGTGGTACCCTTGAGGAGCCTGGTTGTCCTGGAACCTGCCGAAGGGCCTATCGAGATCGAACGTAAGAACAATGAGAGGAATATCATTGTCAGTGCCAACCTCGCGGACCGGGACCTCGGCAGCGTGGTCAAGGACCTGCAGTACCGCCTGAGCGAGCTCGCGGTTCCCCTGGATTTTGCCGTGCTCCTGGGCGCGGAGTACGAGGAACAGCAGAGGGCCTTCCGCGACCTGATTCTCAGCATGGTGCTTGCGATCGTTCTCGTGTACCTGGTCATGGTGGCCCAGTTCGAATCATTCCGTGATCCGCTGATCATCATGTTCTCCATTCCCCTGGGATTGATCGGCGTAGTCCTGACCCTGATTCTGACCAACACCACCTTCAACATGCAGGGGTTCATCGGCGCCATCATGCTTGCAGGCATCGTCGTGAACAACGCGATCGTGCTCGTCGATTACACGAACCTGCTCAGGCGCGAACATAACTACTCGCTACGCCAGGCGATCGAGGTGGGAGGTAGGCGCCGTCTCCGTCCCATCCTGCTCACGACGTTGACCACCGTGCTCGGGCTTCTGCCCATGGCTCTCGGTTTTGGGGAAGGATCTGAGCTTCAAGTGCCGATGGCCCGGGTCGTAATTGGAGGGCTGCTCTCTTCGACACTGATCACGCTTGTTTTCATTCCGACTGTCTACATGATGATTGAAGGAAAACGGGTCAAAGAAGAAGTCGAAGAACTGGCCGCTCGCCCCGAGCTTGCCGGCTGAAAAAGCAAGCTGTTAAAGCCATCCGACTGATCGGACCGATCGGTCCGATCAGTCGGATACCTTTGGTTCGCGCGGGCGTCCCGCTGATCACGGATTTCCGATGACCATGACTGAGACGTTCGAGCGGCGCTGATTTTCGGGATCGTATAGAGCGATGGGATAACGGCCCGGCTTGGAGAAGACGGCGCGCGGGACCATGGCGGTCATCAGCTTCCCGTCCGGGCTCACATCGCTGTGCAGAAGCAGACCGTCCCAGACGACCACGGTCTTCGGCCTGGCCCCTTCAGTGATGGCCCACATGGCGAACGTTCCGCCCGGCTGCTGAGAAAACCGTTCGCCCGCTGTCGAAGAATGATCCGGCCCGATCCTGAGCAGCTGCAAGCTGGCATCTTGCCGGATCTTGCGCAGGTCGACTCGATAGCGCTTCCACTTGATGATCTTGTTCGACCCGTTTTCCCACACCACTCGCGTTTCCATGCTGGACAGCCGGCTGGCCACTCCCTCTGCCGCTATCCCCATCGCCTCGCGGTCCAATACGAGGTAACCTTCGTTGAACTCCTCCCCCTTGGTCGTGAGATCGAGGAAGGTGCGACCGGAAAACATCGACAACTTAGGCGCTTGCCACCAGCCGAGCCCGAAAAGACGGGCATCGGCAGGCATCGCGCGAATGACCTCGGTCGCCTCGATCCGCTCGCGAAGGGCCAGTTCGTCAGGCAGGGGGAGGTCGTACACCTGGACGAAGTACTTGGCGTGGGCAAAGCCGAGCATCAGGAGAGCCGTAGCGCCCGCGGCAGCTGCAATACGAAGAACAGGCCGTGTTCTGCTGAGCGCCCAGACGCGGCTCGACGCGATCAGCCACAGCGGGATCTGGAGAATCAGGAACGGAAAAACCCTTCTGTACCAGATCGCCCAGGTGCTGAAATGAAACCAGTACCCCACGTAGAACAAAGACATCCCGAGCAGGAATAGAAGCACCGCCTGGGTCGGATCGAATGTGGGCAACCAGGAGAGCGGGAGGCTCTTTCCGTCAGCCTTCCGGTCGTCGGCCACGGGCTGGTTTGTCGGCCGAAGGGCCAGAGCCCAGATCGTCACGAAGTAGCCGACCGCAATAGGGATGTACAGCAGGTACCAGCCTCCGTAATTGCTGCTCAGCTCCCTGATCGCTTGACGCGTCAGTTCCGGATCCCGTTGCTGAGCACCCAGGCTTTCTCCCCACTGCGTCGATGCAATGAGCGTCCAGAAGTCGGAGACCTCCTTCACAAATGACTCCCAGCCATAGCGCAGGATAAATACGAGGGGAAGAAAGAGCAGCGCCGCCCAAAATGCGGCTGAGAACCGAAGCAGGTCCGTAAAGCGCACATCTTTCTGCCGCAGCCAGAGATACACCAGCAGGGCAAGCATCATCGGGTAGACGAGGATCAGGTAGTTCTTCGTATGGAAGGCGACGAACGCGGCCAGCCCGAGCCACCAGAAATACCCGCGCTGCGAGAGGGCCAGATGAAGGAGCAGGGCGCACAACAGCAGGTAAAAGGTCGCGGGTACTTCTCCGAGTCCCTGGAGCCCCAAACCCTTCATCTGGGGAGCGGTGTAAAACAGCACGACGCCCGCCAACGGCAGCAGCCGGTTGCCCGTGAGCCGAAATACGAGGAGGTACGTCACGGCACCGCCGAGCAACAGAAAAATCAGATTCGCCGCCTGCAGGGTCAGGTGATTGACGCCGAAAAAGTGGATAAACGGCCAGTTGAGAATGCCTTGGGAAAGCATCCCTTGTCCGAGGTTCGTCAGTGGAAGGTGAAACTCCTCCGGCGACTGCGTGTTGTAGGTATGAGTCAGCTCGCCTGCGCTTTCGAGGGCGACGATAGGCTGCAGGAAAACGGCCCCGTCAAAACAAATGTCTGTCTTGCGGGCAACCGAGAAATAGTATGAGAAGAAGAGAATGACGATGAGGACGACCGCCAGCGTGACGAGCCGAGCACTGGTCACTCGCTTCTCACCCGCCCCGTCTGTCTTTGGTCCCTGTGTCATTGAAAGAAGTTGAACATCAGCCCACCGTGGACAAGCCGGGGAGCTCCCAACTGCTCGACGGGAGTCCTGCCGACGACATACTCGGTCCCGAAGACGTTCTCCACGGCAAGGAACAATCGAATACGCTTACTGACTGGTCGGCTCAGCAGGCCGTCAACGATAACATATTCGGGCAGGATCATCGTATTCAAATCGTCCTCAAACTGGCGGTCCGTCCAGCGCGCCTGAACGCTCCACTCCACCACCCGGACGGCCCGGGATTCCAGCGCGACGACCGCCTGGTGGCGCGGCACTTGGGGAACCGCCAGTCGCTGCCCCTTCAGGGTCGCATCCGAAAGGAGATAGGCGCCGCGAATGGCGAAGCGGTCGAATTCGAGCTCTGCTTCACTCTCGACTCCTTTCGCCACGATGCCTCCCGAATTCATCCTTTGCCGGAGGATCTGCGACGGCGACGTGGACAGGGTCACGTTTGTTACCGCGTTGTCGAGCTGGTTCCAAAAGCCATTGACCCGGATCAGTAACCGGCGGTGGGGGTGTACGTCCAAACCGGCCTCACCGCCCCAAAGGTATTCTTCGTCGAGCGCCGGGTTCTCGAGCGTTTCCACATTGCCCACCCGGAATGGCCTGTAAAGCTCGTTTAGATTAGGGGAGCGGAAGCCGCGGTATGCCGACGTTCGGACCGTCATCAGATCCCCGGTGCGCCAGATCAGCCCGGCTCGCGGGTTCAAGCTCGTCTGCCAGCGCTCGTTCTCCCAGGCGTCAATCCTTGCCCCGAGCAGGAGGTCCAGAGACGAAGCCAGAGGCAGGAGCGACTGAGCGAACAGACCGGCGAAGTTTTGCGAGTGCTGGTCCCACCTCGCATGGCGCCAGTCCAGGCCGGCAACCAGCAGAGGGCTATGCTGCCAGGTCCACGACGCGCCCAGGGAAGTCGAGGGGATCTCCTGGAGGGCGGTCAGGAACTCTGCGGACCTGTCGGGCAGGAGCCTGGAAAAACTGCTTTCGAACAGCTCCGATTGAACGTAGACGCGAGCGTCCCACCTTTCCTTGTCGACACCCACATCGAAAAGTGCCATTCGGGTGCTGTTCGATTGGATCCTCGTGCCGTTGCTTCGACTCTCGTGGAACACATTGAGACCCGCTTCAATCGAGTCATACCGCAGACGCCCAAAAAACGTCTGGAAAGCCGAGCTGGCAGGAACATCGACCTGGCCTCGGATGTCCTCGGACACGAGGTAATAGCCTGAGCTGTCGAACAGGCGCCCGGAAAAAAGATAGCTCCATTTGTTTCCGGCGTCCGTGGCGGTCACATCCACGTCTCGCAAACCTGCATTTCCAAGCTGGGCGCGGCCTCGGATGCGCCTGCCGTCCGGTTCAAGCGAAAACGCCTGAATGGTTCCTCCAAGCGCCGAGCTCCCGTAGAGTTGGCTGGTGGCTCCTCGAACAACCTCGATCTTCCCGATCGCCGACGGGGGGATCCGGTTCCAGTACACCCAGCCTCCCACGGGGTCGTTCATTGGTATCCCATCGAAGAGGACCAGGCTGCGGCCGGCACCGCTCGGTCCGATGCCGCGCAACGACACGCCCTGCGTCGTGGGATGGGCAACCAGGCTCCCTGACCTTCGGAATAGAGAGAATCCGGGGACAGACCTCAGCAGGTCGTCGACCGTCAGCGTCGGCGACCGGGCGATATCGTCTTCCCCGATTGCGGTTACGAGCGAAATTGCTTCGGTCAGGGGCTGCTCGATCCGTGCGGCCGTCACGACGACTTCATCAGCAGGTCCCGAGGCGGACGGCTTGTCTTGGGGGGTCTGATCGCTCGGGATACACGCGAGGACCAGCAGCACCGGGATGATGAACGGCATGGCAGCTGTTCACTATTCTAAGTCAGATGCCGCGCGCAGAAGAAGGGAGGGGGCTCGGGTGGGGTCGGATGTTGCCAACCGGGCCGTAAAGCGGCGGATTCTGAAAAGCGAATCCGCCCTACGACTGAGTGCCTTCGCATGACGAGCGGTCGTAGGGCGAATTCGCTTTTCAGAATCCGCCGCTTTACGGCCCGGTTGGCAGAGTCCTCATACCGGGTTACGCCGGTTTTGTCGCCCGGATGAACGCGCTGAAGAATTTGCCGTCGACGGCGGAAGCGATCGCCTTGATATCAAGCCCCTTCTCGGCCAGGAACTCGGCCGCGTCCTCGGCCTTGTAGACGCGTGTCGGCTCGATGTCTATCCCGGTGAATCCGGCGTCCTCAAGCTTCGCCTCGTATTCCCTCTCTTCGAGTGCGCCGGCAATACAGCCGACCCAGAGCTCGACGCTGCGTTTGATTTCCGGGGGAACGTCCCCTTTGGTGACCACGTCGGAAACGGCGAATCGACCGCCGGGTTTCAGCACACGGAATGCCTCTTTAAGGACTTTCCCCTTATCTGCCGAGAGATTGATGACGCAGTTGGAGATGATCACGTCGACCGAGTTGTCCGGCAACGGGATGTTCTCTATCTCGCCTTTGAGGAACTCGACGTTGCTCAGGCCCGACTTCCGCTTGTTTTCCTCGGCCAGTGCGAGCATTTCATTGGTCATGTCGAGTCCGTACGCCTTGCCGCCCGGTCCCACGCGTCGGGCCGAAAGCAGCACGTCGATGCCGCCGCCCGAGCCGAGGTCGAGCACCGTTTCGCCCGGGTGCAGGTCGGCGAGAGCGGTGGGATTCCCGCAGCCGAGTGACGCGGTGACTGCATTCTTTGGAATTCCGGCCACCTCGCTTTCCTCGTAAAGCTTCGAGGTGATGGGGTCTTCCAACCGAACCGCGCCTGTATCGGAGCTGCAACTGCAGCTGCAGCAAGAAGTTCCAGTTCCCTTGAGGACGGACAGTGCCGCCGCTCCGTATTTCTCCTGTACCACGCTCTTAATGTCTTCTTCGCTCATACGTTGCCCCTTTCTTCGGTGCCTATGCCTCTTGCCCGGTTGGACTCTCCGCCGCGCGACGGTAGCGTGCCAGGAAGGCGGCCAGTTTGTTAAACGATTCGTAGTCGATGCTGTAGTAGACCCAGCGGCCCCGCTTTTCGGAACGCACAAGACCGGAATCGACCAGCACCTTCATGTGATGACTGATTGTCGGCTGGGAAAGCACGATCTTTTCCTCGATGTGGCAGGCACAGACCGTGCGATCGGGAGCGGAGCAGCAGCCCCCCTCCTGTTCGAGCAGGAACTCCAGGATCTGCAGCCGCGCCGGATCAGCAAGCGCTTTGAAGTATTGGACGGGTTCTTTCACACGGG
>CAYQYP010000074.1:0-13236 GCA_964421755.1 uncultured Acidobacteriota bacterium | reverse complement strand
GCATTCTGTAATCCGACGCGTATTGGCCGTATTTCACACCGGCCCAGTCAGCCGCGAACATCATTGTGATCGGCATGAACGGAATCCGGTCCGGTTGACGGCCTTCGAACAGTGCCAGTATTCGCTCTTTACCGGTCATGGAAGTCCCCCTTTCATGGACATTGTGGACAACGTGGACAAGGTGGACATAGTGGACCGAAGCGGCGGATCAGGTTCTGCTCCTTTGTCCACATGGTCCACGGTGTCCACAATGTCCACAATGCACTTCTATCGCCCGCCTTTGTGCGCCGGGCCTTCCCACACGCCCGGGTCCTCCAGATACTTCCACCCATCGCCCAGGCGAACGCGGGTTGGCAGGCGGTTCCATCCTGCTGAAACGCGTGCGAGGACGGTTCGGAAGTCGGGGATTCCGCTGGTCGCATCGGCCTTCTCGCAATTGCATGCGCCTACCGCCGCAGCCGCCGTGACCGACTCTTCGGGCGAACGTCCGGCCAGCAACGCAGCCAGGAAGCCTGCGATTGCGCAGTCGCCGGCGCCCGTCGTCCCCACCACGCGAACCTCGAAGCAGGGCGCCAGCAGCTCTCGGTCCATCCAATCGCCCTGATTCGCCGGGGCCCCGCGCCCGAACCTCGCCCAGCGGCCCGGGTCCGGCGACGTCCGTAGATACAGCCCTGCCTCTCCCAGCTTCAGTACGACCGCACAAGCGCCCATCTCGAGAAGCGTCTGGGCGGTTCGGGCGAGTATCGAGGAATCGGTCGTTGTCATCGAAGCCGGGCTCGTTCCCCCGGAATCCGCGTATCCGGCCGGGTCGAGCATGAACAGGATTTCGTCGAGGCTCGGGCAAAAAATATCGACGAAGGGAAGCACTCTTTTGAGGATCGCCCGCCAATCGGCTTGGCCCGCCGGCGATAGCGGATCGGGCCACGCCATGTCAAGCGATGCGGTCAGCCCTCGCTGCCTCGCGGTTCGGAAAATTTCCTCGAGCTCCTCTCCCCCTCGCTCGAACATCTTCTGCATGAGAGGCGGGTAGCCGAAGTGAAACAGCCGGGCATCGGCGAAATCGAGCGAATGTATGTCTTTCGCGCCAAAGGTATTGTTGGCGCCGGGTGAGTGGAAAAATATCCGGTCGGTCCCCGGAGGACTGATCACGAGGGTGTAAGAGGTGGTCTCGCCCCCGGACGCAATCATGCCGTCGGCCAAACCGGCGCCGTAACCGCGAACGATATCGAGGATGGCGTCACCGAAAAGGTCCCTTCCCACCTTACCGACAAGCCGGGTCGGAACGCCCAAGCGGTGAAGCGCCAGGCCGGTGTTTGAAACGACCCCACCGGTCGACATCACCGGAGGGCCGACCTCAACCAGCTTGCCAGGCGAAAGCAGGGTCTCGAGCTCGACCGTCGTCTGGTTCCAGCCCGGGATGATGTCCAGGCATATGTGGCCCGCAACGATTACTTCCGCCGAATTCGACATTTCGTCATAATAGCAGCTCATCCGCTTCTGCAGGGAGGAAGCCCATGGCAACTGAGAGGATACGGTTTTCGGCGATTGGTCTGAATCATGGTCACATATACGGGCAGGTCGGGACGCTCCAGGAGGCCGGCGGAAAGCTCGTCTCGTTTTACGCAAAGGAGCCGGATCTCGCCGCAGCCTTCAAACGCCGCTATCCCGACGTCGAGCAGGCTGACTCCGTGAACGAGATCCTCGAAGACAAGAGCATTCAGTTGATCGCGAGCGCGGCAATTCCGAACGAACGCGCCGAAATCGGCATTGCGGCCATGAAGCACGGCAAGGACTTCATGTCCGACAAGCCAGGTTTTACCACCGCCAGGCAACTCGACGAGGCGCGCCGCGTCCAAGCCGAGACCAAGCGCATTTACTCGATCTACTTCGGCGAGCGGCTCGGGAACAAAGCGACCGTGAAGGCCGGCGAATTGGTGAAGGCAGGGGCCATCGGACGCGTGGTCCAGACCATTGGACTCGGACCTCACCAGACCAACCTCAAAAGCCGGCCCAGATGGTTTTTCGAGAAGGAAAAATACGGCGGCATCCTGGTCGACATCGGATCCCACCAGATAGACCAGTTCCTGTTCTTTACGAACTCCACATCGGCAGAAGTGGCGGAATCGCAGGTCGGCAATTTCCACCACCCGGAGCACATGGGACTCGAGGACTTTGGCGACATGATGCTGCGCAGCGAGCACGCCACCGGCTATATCCGCGTTGACTGGTTTACGCCGGGCGGGCTCGGGACGTGGGGCGACGGCCGGCTCATTCTACTGGGTACGGACGGGTACATCGAGCTCCGAAAGAACATCGATATCTCCGGCCGGGAAGGCGGGAATCATCTGTTCCTCGTCGACGGGAAGACCAGCCGTTACATGGATTGCGACGACGTCCCGTTGCCGTATGGCCAACAACTGGTCGACGACGTGCTCAATCGGACGGAGACCGCCGTGCCGCAGGCGCACACGTTTCTGGCATCGGAGCTCTCACTGATTGCGGAGTCAAAGGCGAAACGACTGGGTCACCTGAGATAGCCGGTTCGAGGGGGGAGATTCTTGAGCACACCGGTCTTTTACGCGTTGACGAGTGTCATCCTCGTCAGCCTGTTCTCGCTCGTCGGGCTTGCCCTACTGGCTTTGCGCGGCCGGCTGGCGCATTTTGCAATCATAGCCCTGGTCAGCTTTAGCTCCGGGAGCCTTTTCGGCGACGCCTTTATCCATCTGCTCCCCGAGGCCGTCCAGCGCCAAGGTTTCAGCGTGAACGTCTCGCTGTTCGTTCTGAGCGGGATCGGTTTTTCTTTCTTCGTCGAGAAAATCATCCACTGGAGGCATGAACATACGCCGACCGGCGAGGTCCACATCGAGTCCTTTGCCTACATGAACCTGTTTGGGGACGGTGTCCACAACTTCATCGACGGTGCCATCATTACCGCGGCTTACCTGCTCGACACGCGGGTAGGCATCGCGACGACGTTTGCCGTGCTCCTCCATGAAATCCCGCAGGAAATGAGCGATTTCGGCGTGCTCATGCACGGCGGCTTCAGTCGCGGAAAGGCCCTCCTGTACAACTTCATCACGGCCGGAATCGCCCTGGCCGGGTTGATATTTACCGTGGCCTTGCAGGATGTGGCCGGCGACCTGGTCACTTTCCTGGCCCCGTTTGCCGCCGGAGGGTTCATCTACATCGCCGGCGCGGACCTGATCCCACAGCTGCACAAGGAAAAGGCCATCAGGTCCTCGCTCATGCAGCTGTTCTTTTTCTTCCTTGGAATCGTCGGGATGCTCCTGCTGCGGGATTGACAAGTCGCGCAGAATTACCTATCGCCGGGCGCGAAACGCCTGCCTTTTCAGAGCCGCGCACGTAGCGAGGGTGTTGAAAATGTTGCCTCTTCTATTAATATTGATAGGCGGATAGACCGGCGAGTTCCCGGCGGAGGGCGAGATCGAATGGAGCCGCGCACGAAAGCGAGAGAAGCGAGCGAGAGTAAGCGGACCACCTGACTCGCTCCACTGCTTCGTGTTTAAATGCATCGATTTAGCGATGATTGGTGGTCCGCTTACTCTCGCTCACTGCCGTTCGCTGTCGTGCGCGGCTCCATTCGATCTCGCCCTCCGCACGACATCAGCCCAGAACAAGTCCGTCAATAACCAGATCGGACCGGACCAGGAACGCTTCCTGCGCTTCTACGAGAAAGAGATTCTCACCAACGTCGGCGCGCGGTAAGGGTGGGTCCCACGGAGAATCAGTGCGCGTGCTGGTGCGGCAGCGCCGCTTCTTGGTGGCCCCTGCCCTCGCCGATCTCCTTCAGATGGTGGAGTAGCTTCACGTATCGGGCGACGAAGCTGCGACCCGCGTTGACATTCGCCGGGTCGAACTGTTTGCTTGCCCAAAGCGCCAGGAACTCATTACGGATTGCCGTGCGGCTGGCTTCCGGGAACAGGGCTAGAAGCTGGTCCGGGGTGCCGGTTTCCAGAGCGCGATCGAACGCCTCGACGATTGGTCCTGCGTCACGCCCCGCCGGTTTCAGCCCGGTGTACGGCTCGCCTTCGCCCATCCGGTGGAGCCGAACCAGCGTTTCGAGGAAATAGGAGTCGGCCAGCTCTCTGGCTTCGCCTCCCGATTGACGGACCCGTAACGCCTTCTGAAACGCGTCCGTCAGCTCCTTTTCGGTGGCAGCATGAACCCAGATGAGCGCCGGTTTGATATTCCCTGTGCTCAGGCTCTCGAATCCCGCCTTGACGACGGGGCCGTCCACCCCGTCGCAGTGTCCAAACAACGGTGTCCCGCTCATGAAAACGAACAGAGACGTGAGCCACAACATACGCTTGGTGATCATTGAATTCCCCCTTCCAATCTGTCAGTGGTGCGAGCAAGGCATTACAGGTGCCGCCAGTCGTGCGGGCGGATAGAGAGCGACCAGAGTGTCGGCCAGGCGATGAAACCCTTCGTGAGTTCCGGCGCCCATCACGTTTTCTTCGAAGGCAATGAAGGAGCTCTCCAACCGATCGAGTTCTTCTGCGGGCATCGAATTGTCAGCCATCGGGAAAAGGATCCGGTCTTCTTTGGCAATATGCCCGAGAAGCAACTCGATATACCCGCGCGCGTGTTGTGTCACCGTCTGCAACTCGTCGGCGGTCAGAGGGCCCGTCGCCGAACCAATGGCTGCAAGCGCCTGGAGGTGCATTCGTCCGCGCGCGTGTTCCGAGAGCATCACGGCGACCGGTCCCGCGTCCGGCGAAAAGCCGTAGTTCTCGAGGGTCGTGAAGAGGAGATCCTCTTCCTTGCCGTGATGACATTTGTCTGCGAAGTTCTTGAAAAAGTCTACGAAGTCGCCAACGTGACGGCGGGGGACATCCTGCCCTTCTTCCAAGCGAGTTACGAGCGTCTCAAGCGCCCCCATGACCGTCTCGATCACCCGATGTTCGTTCATCAAAATCTGAATTGCTTTGCTCATCACTGTCTCCTTAAATACTTGTGCATCTCTTTATCCACTGAGTCGGCGAAACGCGGAACTGGTCGATCGACGTTTCGATTTACTTGATTTGTGTGGACCTCAGGTCGCCGATCGTGGTCGCCTGGAGCATTTCGGTGTACGACCGTTTGATCGCTTCCCATCCCTCGTGCAGCGGGCAGGGATGAACCGAGTCGCACTTGGCGAGACCAAACAGGCAGGAGTGCTCGTTAAACGGGCCTTCGAAGAGGGCAAGAGCCGATTCGATAGGGACGCTGATCGCTTCTTCGTGAAGACGGAACCCGCCGCCCCAGCCCTTCTGGCTCTGTACGAAGCCGTGCTTGGACAGCTGGTTGAGGATCTTCAGAAGGTAATTCGACGGGATCCCGGTCGCCGAGGCGACGTCCTTTCCAAGCACCCACTCGGAGGGACGTTCCGCCAGGTAACCGAGAATCCGTAAAGCGTATTTACCCGTTTGTGAAATCATCTCAATGGACCTGTAGATGATTTTATCCTTAATAGAGGGGCGTGTCAAGAGCTGAGGCTCGAAGGAGATCAACAAACTCCAGCAACTTCTATGGGATCGCCTGGGAGAACTGTCCGAAGAGATCCATCACGCCGACGTGTCTGATTTTCGCACGCAGCTGAAGAATCGCCGGATTGTGCTCCAGAGCATTCTCGAAAAGCTCGAACGGGTACCTGCGCTGAACCGCAGGTGACCGCTTCCTCATTTTTCGCCGATCACCCAGAGGATCCCGCCCAGCAGATGCTTTTGGTAGACCGGGTCCTCGTAGTGCTCCTTCTTGTGACCAAGGGCCGTGTACCAGACACGCGCGCCCTCGAACTGCTGGCACCAGGCCAGCGGGCAAGGATCAGGCTGGTTAGCCAGCCTCTCCGGTTGGTCGCCGGGTGTCTTCAGACTCTTCAGATCCCCCGCGAGCAGTACGCGGACCTTGTCGTTGCGCTCTTTGAGGATGTAAAACTCGTCCTCCCACCGCCAGGAGTCGTCTTGAAAGAAGGCCGTCGACGGATGCTCTTTGTCCACCACTCGGATCGTGAACGCCTGGAAGGGCGGGTGGAAGTCGAACGTCCCGCCGATAAGCGACCAGAACCACGGCCAGTTTGCCTCGGAGGCGCAGGCGGCATGAATGCCCACAAACCCGCCTCCTCGCCGGATATAACGCTGGAATGCGGACCGTTGTTCGTCGTTTTCGAACGCTTCACCGTTCGAGTTCGAGAACACGATTGCCTTGTATTGAACCAGTTTCTCGTCCGTGAAAACCGACGGCTGATCCGTCGCATCGATGGTGAACCCGTTTTCGCGGCCAAGCTCCCGAATCGCGGCCACAGAGCTGGCAATGTTGTCATGCACGTAGACCTCGCCGCTCGATGAATAATTGCGCGTGTAAACGAGGAGCCGGGCATCGCCGGCGGCCACCGCACGCAGGTGTTCGAGCGCTGTCTTTGCCTCGGCCGACATGGCGGGATCGGCCAAAGCTGCCTGGCCCAGCGCAACCGCCTCGGGCGAGGGGAAGCGTTCGAGCATTGCCAAGGCGCCCTTTTTCTCCGCGGCCTCGGGCGCCAGCTCTACCACCCGCCGGAGTACCGAGACCGACTCGCCGTGCGGTCGATCACCAGGCAAGCCGACCAGGCGCAGAGATCCGCGCAGGGCCAGGGTTCGGATGGACGCGTCGAGGCTCGTCTGCGCGGCAACGACGAGCAGATCAGGGATCGGAGCCGGATCCGGCCAGTCCGACAGGGAGAGGATTGCGGCATGCTGAATATCCGGCTGCCCGGGGGTTCGCGCCGCCTCTTTCAAGAGAGCCAGCGCATCAGGATCCCCGACTCCCCGGAGCCCCGCGACTAAACCGACTCGGCGGGAAGTGTCTGTGTTCGCGCGATAGCTGTCCAGAAGATAAGCAACGTGAGGTCGCGGGAACTGCCGGAGAAGCGAAGACACCGTCTCCTCGAGAGCCGGACTGTCTACGGCATCCGATGAGGACGCCAGCAAATCCACCAGCGGGCGGATCTGGCTCTCTGAACCGGTCCTCCGCAAGGCCTTTAAAGCCGCCCCGCGCAATCTGCGGTCGTCGCCCTGCTTGACGCTTGCCATCAGCCAATCAGCGGCGGAAATCATCCTTCGCTCTTCCACAACGCCGACGAGCTCCAGCCTGGTATCGGCATCGGCTTTCTCAAGCAGACCGCGCAGAACCGAGTCGAAATCCGGACAGTTCATCGAAGTCAACGCTAGCCGGGCGGCGGTTCGTTCAGCGGGTGCAACGGCTGCAAGCGCCTTGACCAACAGGGCAATGTGGGAGGAATCGCCGAGACGACCAACGGCCGTCCACGCCGCGACGCGCACCTCAGGCGACCCCTTTCCACTCGCCTGGACGATGGCAGGAAGAGCAGCAGCCTTCGCATCCTGCCGATCCGACAAGGCTAGAATCGCGGCCTGTTGCGTGGAGGCTGGCTTGAGCCCCGGCAAAGCGTCAGCCAAGGCTTGGATCGGCGAAAGCCCGGGCATTTCGAGCAACACGTGAATGGCGTTGGCCGCGAGCTTCGGTTGCTCCTGCCTGATGAACGCGATCAAGTCCGGAATCACGCTCGAATCCTTCACCAGAAGACCCAGTCCCCTGAGCGAACCGAATCGCAGAGCAACGTCATCGCCGGGCTTATTCAATTCCCGGAAGATACGCGCTGCTTCCTGACTCTTACCGGCGGACGCGAGCTGCTCGGCGCACCCGAGGAGCGAGAGCCCAGCCAGGTAGCGACCGCCACCGCGAGCCGATTTCCTCGCCTGGGCGAGAGCCGCGGCAGAGTCCGGCGTTCCGATCATGCCGAGCGCCCGGATCGCGGCCTCGCTGACGCCTGCATCCGTGTCGGCCGTCAGTGGCCTCAGAAGCGGAACGGCCTCCGGGTCGCGGCGCCTCCCCAAGGCAGAGATGACTTGGACCCGGTCGGTTCCCCTCGACCCCGCCAGCGACTGTCTCAGAACGGCACCCGATGCCGGAATTCGTTCGAGGGCATAAAGCGCAGTTTGCCTCGCGGCGGGTTCACCCAGAAGCTTCTCCAGCGCAGCCAAAGACGCGTCCCCGCCGATCAGCGCCAGCTGCCGGGAGGCGAAATCTTTGGCCTCCAGGCTCACCTTTGAACCGAGCACCGCCACGAGCCGCATTTCAAGCTCTCGGGCCTCTGGTGAATCGGCCTCCAAAGACTCCACGTACGCGGACAGCTTGCGCAAAGGAGTTAATTCCTTCCCAAGCTTGAAATCCGCGAGGGCCGAGAAGCAGGCGTCTACCTCGGAGGTCGTGAGGCGAGGAGCCTGGGACGCGGGCGCTTGGGCGAGAGCGAGCGCAAGAAACGCTGTAGCGATCGGACAGACGACAACAAGACGAAGGTTCCTATACATGGATCACCTTATATCTGCCAGGGGCTCCGCATCGGGCGGGCCAGGTAACGGTTGGCTTTCTCGTTGTCTGCAAACGTCTCGGACACCGGGTCCCAGCGCAGTCGGTGCCGCGTGCGAATAGCGATGTCGGCGACGTGACAAACGATGTCGCCGCGGACGGCTTCCTCAATCGGACAGATTGTCGGGCGACGGCTGCGCACACAGTCCACGAGATTCCCGGCGTGATCGCGGCTGTGGTACAGGTGGACGTCACTGGGACCGAGAAAACTGGATTCCAGCTTTTTCGGATAAGCAGCCAAGCCTTCGCGATCGACCCAGACCCAGCCTTCGGAGCCCTCGAATGCCGTTCCGTGGTCAATCACGCGGCCGTATTTCTTCCATTCGTCCAGGGGCTTAGCGGTGAAATGCATCTTTACTCCGCTCGCGTAGGTGAAGTGGACGTCCCAGTCGATCGCCGTATCGCCCAATCCGGACTGCGGGAAGACGCCGGCGCCCTCCACGTCCACGGGGCATTGCAGCTTGTCGCCGCCTCCCCACAGTGCGATGTCGAGCGGATGGATGCCCCAGCCGGCAATAAAGCCGAGAGCATAGTCGGAGACGAACCACCAGTACTTGTTCGAGCACCGGTCCTCGGTGTAGGGAGCGTAGGGTGCGGGGCCGAGCCACATCTCGTAGTTCAGACCGGCCGGAACGGGGACCGGCGTCGTCGGGCCGCCGGCACTGCTGGCCGGGCTCCAGACGTTGATCGAGCGCAGCTCGCCGATCCGGCCGTTGCGGACCAGCTCACAGGCGAAGCGGAAGCGGTCGTTCGAGCGCTGCTGGGTCCCGAACTGAAAGATCGTTCCGTTGCGCCGGCACACGGCCCGAAGCGCCTGATCCTGTGCCACACTCAGCCCGAGCGGTTTTTCAACGTACATCTCCTTGCCCGCATTCGCGGCCGCAATGGCGATCGGCACATGCCAATGGTCGGGCGGAGCGACGGTTACCGCGTCGATGTCTTTACGGGCCAGCAGTTCACGGAAGTCGCTGTACGCAGCACATCCGCGGTCGCCGTAGTGGTCGTTCACTCCCTGCTGAACCGCTTCGAGGACCTGCTTCTTGACATCGCAGACAGCAACCACCCGGACGTCTTTTTGCGCGAGGAAGTTGCGCATCACGCCGCTCCCCTGCTGCCCGACCCCGATAGATCCCATCACCACCCTGTCGCTCGGAGGTGTTGCCCCGCGTCCGAGCACGGAGGCGGGGACGATCTGCGGGGCGAGCGCAATGCCAAGCGTTGCACCGGCGGTCTCCTTCAGGAACTGTCGTCTGGTTTTCATAGGTCGCCTTTCACTGCCCACTGCGCACTACCCACTGCGCACTACGCACTACCCACTGCGCACTGCGCACTACCCACTGCGCACTGCGCACTACCCACTGCGCACTGCGCACTACCCACTGCATACTGCGCACTACCCACTACCCAGTGCGCACTACCGGCTGCCCGCGGTTTGATTCGGTGGGCAGTGCGAAGTGCGCAGTGCGCAGTGGTTTCAGTGCGAAGTGCGCAGTGCGCAGTCGTTTTTAGCTCAACGTCTTGAAGTACCTCAAACTGCATTCCGCCTGTTCCACGGTGCCGCATTCGACCGAAAAGACAATGTCGCCCGGAAGCTCCCGGCAGATTTCTATGACCTTCTTCCAGTCAATAACGCCTTGACCGCAGGCACAGCCGACCGGAGTTCCGGATACCTTGCCACGTTCGCTCTCTGAATGCTCAACGGATATGTCTTTCGCGTGGAGGTGGATTAGCCGAGCCCTCACAGCAGTAAGCCAGGCCAGTGGATCTTCGCCCGCGAGGTAACTGTTTCCCGTGTCGAAGTTGATCCCGATGGCTGGAGAATCGACCAGCCGGGCGATTCTGTCGAGGCCGGCCGGAGTCTTGCTGTACTGCTGATGGGGCTCGAGGCCGATTCGAATACCCCTTGGTTCGGCGACTCGAGCCGCCTCTTTCAGGGTGTACCGCATCAGGACATGGTCTTCTTCCGGGGATGTCCAGGGTTGCTTTGGACCTTCGTCGGTGTTCACGATTGGGGCTCCGCACTCGGCCGCGAACCGAATCGCCTGCTTGAGGTATTCGGTTCCGATCTCCGGCCGGCAAAGAGGGGTGTGAGCAGACAGGGCCGATATTCCGATACCCGCCTTCTCGCAGGCTCGCTTGATTCGAAACGGATCATCGAGCATCGAGACGCTGTGGAAGTAACCCGCCTCGCTCAGCAACTCGCGTCCTAGATGGACCATTGGCTCGACGAACTCATAGCCGAGCTGGGCCGCCTTCTCCACGCCCCATTCGAACGGCTTGTCGTCGTGCCGAACAAACTCCATGTTCACGCCCCAGTGAATTGTTCCCATGGCTGGTTTCTCCTCTTTCGAGCGATTAACACGATTTTCGTCGATGCTGTCAATCATGTTAATGGCTGTCAAGAAACGGATCGGCATGTTACGATCTGGCACCGGAGCCTGTAAGCGACTGATGAAGCTAGGAATCAACACTTATTCGTACATGTGGTCGATCGGTTTCGGAGGAGCCAGGCCTGACAGGCCCATGGGAGCATTTGATCTCCTCCAAAAGGCATGTCATCTGGGGGTCAGGGTGCTCCAGCTGGGACCCAACCTTCCGCTTGTTCCCTTGGGTGAGGAGGGCCTGGAGCGGCTGCGACAACAGGCTTGCGCCAGTGGGGTGGAACTCGAGCTGGGAACTCGAGGCTTGGAGCTCGATCACCTGAAGAGCCAGGTTTCCCTGTGTGAACGTCTTGGCGCCACGCTGCTTCGCACTGTTCCGGAGATCGACGGCCGGACGCCGCTTGTCTCAGAGATCCCGGCCTGTTTGAACGCAATCGTGCCGCTGCTCGAGGAAAAGGGAGTCTGCCTGGCCATGGAGAACGGCAACATTCCGGCCGGAGAGCTGGCCCGGACCGTTGACGAGGCAGGTAGCAGCAGCGTTGGAGTGGTGCTGGATACGGCCAACTCCTTGGCAATCCATGAAGGCTGGCGATATGTTACCGACGTCCTCGCACCCTATACCATGTGCCTCCACGTCAAGGACGTCTCGATCATGCGTGTCTGGCACATGATGGGCTTTGTCTGCGAAGGACGCCCGGCCGGCCAGGGGCAACTCGACATCCCGTGGATTATCGAGGCGTGCAAGCACTCACGTCACGATTTCAACGTCATTCTGGAGTTGTGGCCGCCCGAGCAGGACACGCTCGAGGACACCATTCGGATCGAGCAGGCGTGGGCTGAGGAAAGCATAGCCTTTTTGCGAAAGTATGTTCCCGAGTAAGTCCGACTACCAGGTCGGACATGTCCCACGTGGAAGTGGGACCTACTTCCAGTCGGACACGTCAAGAGGAACCGAATATGAACCTTAATTTGAAAAGGGTGCTGATGGGACCGGGCCCGTCAGACGTGGATACGCGTGTGCTCGAGGCACTTGCCCGCCCGACCATCGGGCACCTGGACCCCGCATTTCTGCAAATCCTGAACGGCATCAGGGAACACCTCCAGTACACGTTCAAAACGGCCAACGAGCTGACGCTCGCCATGTCCGGAACTGGAAGTGCCGGCATGGAAACCTGCGTGGTCAACCTGATTGAGCCGGGCGACCCGGTGCTCGTCTGTGTGAACGGTGTTTTCGGCAAGCGGATGGCCGACGTTGCCGCTCGCTGTGGCGCTGATGTGAGCGTGATCGAGACGGACTGGGGGAGGGTTTTTGACGCCGAAACGATCGCGCAGGCTTTGAAGCGAAAGCCGGCCAAGCTCGTAGGCATCGTCCACGCGGAGACATCCACCGGGGCCCGGCAGCCGATTGAAGAAGTGTCCCGGGTGGTTCACGACAGCGGCGCGCTCTTGCTCGTCGATGCCGTCACCAGCCTCGGCGGGATCGAGGTGGACGTTGACGGATGGCAGATCGACGCCTGCTATTCCGGCAGCCAGAAGTGCCTGTCATGCCCGCCGGGACTGTCCCCGGTAACCTTCAGCAAGGCGGCCCTGAACGTCATGGATTCGCGAAAGACGAAGGTTCAGAGCTGGTACCTGGATTTGAGCATGATCCGGCAGTACTGGGGATCCGAGCGCCTGTACCATCACACGGCTCCCATCAACATGAACTATGCCTTGCTCGCTGCCCTGGAGCTTGTGCGGGAAGAAGGTCTGGAAGCCCGCTGGGCCCGACACTGGGCAAACCACCGCATGCTTCGCGCCGGCCTGGAAGCGATCGGAATCCGCTATGTTGCCCAGCCGGGATTCGAGCTGCCGATGCTGAACGCGGTGGCGGTGCCCGATGGTGTGGACGAAGGGCGTGTCCGGCGTCAGCTGCTCGAGGAGTTTGGGATCGAGATAGGCGCAGGACTGGGCGCCTTCAAAGGAAAGGCCTGGAGAATCGGCCTGATGGGCGCGGCATCAACCAAGGCCAACGTCCTGCTGTTCCTGGCGGCCCTCGAGAAATGTCTGGACGCCCAGGGCTACAGGTTTCAGAAGGGCGCGAGTGTAGCTGCGGCGCTTGGGTGAGTCCACGGTTGACGGTTATCCGGTTCACGGTTATCCGGTTCCCGGTTGTCCAGTTCATGGTTATCCGGTTCATGGTTATCCGGTTCAAGGGTTCAAGGGTTATCCGGTTCGTCGGTTCGACTTTCCAACCCACGAACCCTGAACCGTGTAACCCTGAACCCTGAACCGTGTAACCCTGAACCGTGAACCGTGCAACCCTGAACCGTGCAACCCTGAACCGTCAAACCGTGAACCGTGTTTACTTCTCGCTAACTGCTTCAGGTAAACTGACATAAAGGCAATCAAAGAGCGGACCGATACCCTGGGGCCTAATGTTTAAGTACCTCCT
>CAYQYP010000073.1:0-5298 GCA_964421755.1 uncultured Acidobacteriota bacterium | reverse complement strand
ATTGCCAACGCTGAAGGCGTTGCGTAGCAGAGCCCGGGGTTGCCCGCGTTGTGTGCGGGAAACCCCGGGTTGACGGCGGGAAGGATCCAACCCTGAAAGGGTTGCGTACCGCACTACGCAACCCTTTCAGGGTTGGATGCGGACGCACATCCCTCCCAGGGTTTCCCGCACACGACGCGGGCAACCCTGGGCTTTGCTACGTGACCCCCTTGGGGTCATCTCGGCAATCCGCTTGACGGAAATATCACGTAAGGCAAGACCCTCGCTGCGAGGGTCTTGCATAAGTCGGAGAAGTGCGTTCGGCCCACAGGTTTGACGGACTTGTTATGGGCTGATCTCGCCCTCGCCTGGAACTCGCCGGTCTATCCGCCTATTAATAGAAGAGTCAACATTTTCAACAGCCTCGCTGCTGCGTGCGGCTCTGAAAAACCAGCTTGCCAGGCTCCGTTCGACATCCTTTTTATCAGCTAAAACCCAATCCGTTCCCTCACCTGCTGGACCTGAGAGCGGCTGATCGGAAGAGCTTTCGAGAAGGGCGGCTTCAAACGGCAGATCATGCCGCCTCCGAAACCGCGCGCCAACTCGGCGATCCAGTCAAGGTTAACGATGTAGGAACGGTGGATGCTCAGAAACCTCTCCGCCGGCAGCAGGTCGCGGATCTGTTGAAGGCTGTAATCCAGGATGTGTTCGCCGGTGGCTGTTACCGCAAAAGTGTACTTGCTCTCGGCGTGAAAGTAGGCGACGTCGGCAGGCTCGATGATGACGATCCTGTCGCCATGACGCGACACGAGCCTCTTGGAAGCGGCCGCATCTCGCTCCCGGATATACTTCAGAAGCTTCTCGACGTCGGTGTTGGACGGTCGATCCGGAGTCGACTGCGACCGCAGTTTCAATAGTTTCTGGATGGCTTTGGCCAGGCGTTCACGCTCGACCGGTTTGAGCAGATAGTCGACCGAGTTCACTTCGAACGCTTCGAGCGCGTAGCGGTCGTAGGCAGTCACGAAAATGACCATCGGCTGCCGGCGGACCTTAGCGAGCACTTCGAAACCGTTCATGCCGGGCATCTGTATATCAAGAAAGATCAAATCCGGCTGGAGGGTATCGATCTCAGCCACCGCCTCGCTGGGCCGGCCCACCTTCCCAACGACCTGGACCTCCGGGTGACTCGCCAGCAAGCCCTCCAATCGTTTAACGGCCAACGGTTCGTCGTCTATGAGCAGGCATCGCAGGGGAGATGTCATGTTCTTCAACCACGCGGACCGGACGTCTGCGGTCCCAATACGGACGGGCCGTCCGCGATCCTTGAGGTCTCCGCTAAAGGTTTTGCCTGTTCACTCGGGATCTCGAGCTCGGCCTTCGTCCAGCCCGGCTCTTCCTGGCTCAGACTTAACCGGAAACGGTCTCCGAACAACGTACGGCAGCGGGAGCGCAGATTAGTCAGTCCGATTCCCCGCCACTGGGCCTCGGGCGCCGGCGCCGGCCCCTGGTTGCGAACAACCATGCGCATCTTGTCCCCGTCGGCTGGCTCGACCGTCACCTCCAGCGCGCTCGCGTCCTCGCGCGTAGCGACGCCATGTTTGACGGCGTTTTCAACCAGTGGCTGCAGAAGCAGCGGCGGCACTCGATACCCGAGGAGCGAAGGGTCCACAAAGACACGACAGTTCAGGCGATCGCCGAAACGGACCTTCTCGATCGCAAGATAATCCTCGATGATCGACATCTCTTCCTCGATCCGCACCCAGCGCCCGTCGTGCCTTTCTGTGACGTAGCGGAAAAGGGCAGCGAGCCGTTCCACGGTTGCCTCCGCCTGAGCGGGATCGCTGGCAATCAGGGCGGCGATAGAATTGAGCGCATTGAAGAGAAAGTGAGGGTTAGTCTGCGCCTGAAGCGCCTGAAGACGGGCCGCCAGCAACTCTTTCTCCAGGCGTTCCTGAGTCAGCTCCTTTTCCCTGACCCTCTCAAGAGCGTTTTTCCAGAGCTCCCGAACCACCATGTAGAGAAAGACCGGGAGTCCAAAGATCATGGTGTAGAAGCTGACGAGCAGGTACTGCCCGAAGCCTAAGACATTGAGGTCCGGATAAATGAAGCGAATCAGGTGTCCGCCGACGAATGTGGTTAGGATGGCGGAGGCGAGGAAGGCGGCAAGTGCCTGGAAGATCAGGCCGAACGAAAGGTCCTGCGTGCGCTGGCGGCGCTCTATGATTGCAAAGAACACCGTGTTCAGAACCACCATGCAGACACCGTAAATGCCAAGCAGCACAAAGCCGCGGCGGACGCCCTCGGTCGAAAAAGAGGGGCTGGTGACCGCACTGATCAAGATGAAAGCACCGCCGAAAAGAAGAGCGCCAAACAGCGCGAAAGCAATCCGTTTGATGATGACACTGGGTGGATGGGATTTCATCTCATGCCTGGCTCAGAGATTGTAACGCAGTCCGGCGGTGAAGACCGAGTCATAGATCTGGCTCCCATACTGGCTCTTTCGTTTGCCGAGGAAGAAACTCGGGCGAACGTAGAGCTGCCAGTTGCGGTGAAGCTGTGCCGTGAAGCCGGGAATTAAAGCCAAGGAGCGGTCTTGCATCCCACCTAACGCAATGCCTTGGAGCGAGTACTTTTCGTGTCCCCAAAGTGCGCTGGCCATCAGGAAAAGCGTGTCGCGGTTCTGGCGGATTCCCGGCAGCTGCTGACCGGCGAAGGCCAGCCGCTGCAAGGCGACCACCGCGTCCGGTTCGGCCTCCCGCAAGGCGACAGCCGCGAGGTGGGAGTCGATTTCAACGCGGTCATACATCGCCCGATTCTCCTTCGACCCGAAGCCATCGCCGTCATGATGCCATTCGCCGGTCAACGTCCACCCGCTTCCAAACGTGTAGCCTCCTCCGAGGACCGACTGCGCGACCAGGCCGCACGAAACGCCGCCAGGGCCTTCGGAGCACTGATGCCAATTCGGCGGGGCGACACCAAGGTCGTGCAGGAAGCGGGTTTTCTCCTGCTGGACAGTCGGGCGCATTACGACCAGTTCCCCGTGAAGCTCCGTGCTGGCGCCCCAGACATACGAGAAGTTCCCTCCGAGGCGACGGGGTGCGCTGGATGCCAGCAGCGCCATGACGGACGTGTCGATGCCGTGCCAGAGCCGGTTATAGCGGACGGCCAGCCTGTCGCGGCTGCGAATCGGTCGGCTCGTGAAATAGAGCCGGGGCGCGAAGTAGACGACATCCAAGGAAGTGTCCCCGCGCACGTAATTGGCCTGAAGGAGCTCGGTCCCCTGGTTGAGCCCCAAGCGGTCATTCGGATCTCGAGCGTCTTTCGGCGGATCGGCGAAACCGCTGGGATTGTACGCGACCCCGGTTCCCCACTTCACCAGCTTCTTCCCGACCGAGAAGTCCCAGTTCTCGTTCACGGTCACCACGGCGTACGCCTCCCTGAGCAGGAAACGCGAGTGGGTGCCCGAGTCTTGGCTCACCGACTCGGTTCCGGCGACCTGCAGGCGGACACGTCCCTCACCGAGTTTGAGCGACAGCCGTCCGTTCCCGAGGAGATAGTTGCTCCCTTTCGGCGGTTCGAATAGCAGCTTGTCCGGGTTAAACAGCGAATCAGTGCGCGCGTGCGCATAGCTGCCTTCGTTCGTCACGGAAAGCGCCCAATCCCACTGGGCCCACAGCTGCGCCGGCACGACGCCCAGAAAGACGAGCAGCACTGTCCATGTGCGAAGCTTTCTCATGGTTGCTCAGAACTCCGACATCCGGTTTGTATTGAAGTATCGGTCGGAAAACTCTTTCGGCTCGGCGCTCAGGTACTCAAGGACTGTCTTCTCATCACGCAGGAGCCGATCATGAATCGTGATCCGGGAGACCAGTCGATGTCCGAAGAACGTCTTGAATTCGTCAAACGACGCGAATTTCATGTTCTTTCCGGAGGTCAGGTAGAAGTTCGCCTGAACCGGGGCCAGGGTCCGAAGATCCACCCAGTACTCGATTCTCTGGTAAGTGGCCCCCTTGCGTTTGGCTTTGAGATCCAGCAACGCGCAGTGATGTCCGCCGACTTTCTCTTCCTTCACCAGAGTCGGGACATAATCCATTGCGTAGTAAGTCTTTGCGACATCACCGTTGCTCGCCTGCCCGACCAACCGCTGCCTGGGCGTTATCCGGACGGGTCGTGAGACGTCAGGCAAGGAGATCCACATGTTGTCCCCCAGCAGCAGGATGCGCAAGCCGCGGCTGCGCGGGTCGAGCGACTTGACCAGGGCCTTTTCCGGTCCCTTCGCGTAGACCTCGAATGTGCTTTCCTGCTCCACTTCGTCCTTCTTGAAGTGAGTGACCCGCGTGCGCACAAGGACGGACACCCGCCCATTCCGGACGACGTCGGACTGCTCGAGGACCTCCTGAGCCGTCAGGCCGGTGGAAGTTTTCGCTGGCGTTTCGGCATTGGAAGCCGCCAAGTTGCCTAATAGAAGGCCCAAGGTCACGAGAAGTGGCGGCCGAATATCTATTTTCATCGTCTGTTTCCTCCATTCAATCGGGTCGTCGAGCGGCACGGAACCGCAAACGAAGCGCTTTTCGCGAAGTGCGCGGATTCGTGCCACGACCGGCCACATGCGCTCTCGGGGACAATCCGCGCGCTCCGCTGTGAAAACGCTCCGCTTGCGGTTCTGTGCCGCTCGCCGGCTCGATACGCTAAAAGTGCCCCAGAGCGTCCACGATCTTCAGCCGGGATCCGCGCAGCGCCGGCAATACGGCGCCCAGGACCATCATCACCACCGCCAGGATGAAGACACCCGCAAACACCTCGGGGAGCTGCTGGATGTGTATAGCAAATCCGGAAGTTGTTCCCGGGGGCGGGGGAACCTTGATCTCGGCTTGGTTTACGAGCGTGCTGAATAACCAGGCGATAGCCAGGGCAGCGGCACCGCCAAAAACGCCCATGAACAATCCTTCCAGCAGGAACAGAGCGAGAATGCGCAAACGGGACGTCCCTAGGGCCATGAGCGTCCCGATTTCCTGGACCCGTTCGAAGACGGTCATCATCATCGTATTGGAACTGCTCAGGACGACGAGGACGACTATGATCAGGCCCAGGACCACGAAGATGATCGAGAAGGTAGCGATCACCTGGCGGTAAACGAGCGACATTTCGGACCAGGTTTTCATGGCCAGCGTGAGGCGTTGCCGCTGGAACGCCTTGGCCAGCTCGCTTTTGGCCAGGTCCGTGTTCTCGGTTTGGTCCAGGCCCACGACCAGCTTGGTAACCCGCTCGGTCGCGATCAGCCGTTGGGCCGTCTGCAGCCGGACTGACAGCAGACGCGCG
>CAYQYP010000072.1:0-1841 GCA_964421755.1 uncultured Acidobacteriota bacterium | reverse complement strand
GCTCGCCGACCTGGCTGCGGACATCGTACCCTTCTACCGCCAATTCGCGGGTTTCTACCCGCACCCGTCGCTTGTGATTCTGCCCGGCGCCCTGCGATCACGCGGCGGCTATCCCGCGGCCACCGGGATGGTCGCCATCCATAATCTTGAAGGTACGGCCAAGGAGTTCCCCGCCTGGATCATGGCCCATGAAATCGGGCATCAGTATTGGGGCTTCGACACTGTGATTGACGACGGCGACTATTGTCACTGGCCCGGACTCGCCATGGGTATATGGATGGATCGCCAATACATGGAGGCGCGGGGTCTGGGACGCAAGCGCCATGACTCATTTCTCGTGAACAACTACCTGCCCGCGCTTTACGCCGGACGGGACACGACGCTGCGCCGGATGTGGCCCGAAATCCGCGCCCTCGATTTCGATTTCAACAATGCCGTAGCGCACGGCAAGGCCTACACGGTCATCCAGATGCTGGAGGAGCTGATGAGTGCGGGGCGATTCCGGGCATTCGCCCTCACGTTGCTGAGGGATTACCGCTTCCGGTTTATCTCCCACGAGGACTTCGAGAAGGCCGCTGCCGGCCACCAGGGCGAACCGCTGGACTGGTTCTTTCGCGATTGGCTGGATGCCGACCGCAAGCTGGGTTATGAGATCGCCGAAGTGAGACACGCGGACCGGCGCGCGGTGCTGCGCATCCGTCAGACCGGCGATGCCATGCTGCCTCTGCCGGTCTCAGTGAAGACCTCGGATGGCCGCACGCATCTCCTGGAATTGAAGCGCGTGCCGGGCGAGCAGAGCCTGTCGTTCGATAGCGAGTCGCCACCTGTGTTTGCCGCCATCGATCCTGACCGCCGCTTCCCCCTCTACTCACCCGACGCGGGATATATCTGGGGCAAGAAGGTGGAGGTGACCGACGTTCGCTGGCCGGAAATGGCGTGGGGTACAAACCAGGTGCGCCTGGTGCTTCAGAACACGGACGACCGGGTGCGCCGGGTGACACTGAACGTCCAGGCGAACACCCGCAGCGGAGGCTGGGGCTGGGACACGGAGCATCGTCTCGAACCGGGAGAGACAAAAAGCCTGGAGCGCGACTTCATTTTGAGGCCTTTCCCGGGCTCTTACACTGTTCGAGTGCGAGTGCAAGACGCCGAGAATGGCCTCGTCTGGAAGTTTGCCAAGACAACCGGGGAGTTCCCGGCAGGCGACGATCGACTGGCGCCGCTGCGGATACCCGATCGGTTGCGTGACGTGGCGAAAACCCAGCGCGAGGAATATCCGCGCTTGCGGCTTCTGGCCGGCACGAACGTGTTTCTGTATTGCCTGGACGGCGATGCCTGGCTGGAGCAGCACGCTTCCGAACTCCTCGCCGAGCGAGAGCGTTATTACCAGGACATTCGCGCACGGATCGACCCGTGCTACGAAGGCAAAATCACCGTGCTGTTGTTTCCCAATGCGGAGAGCAAGCAGGCGTGGACGGGTCACACAGGCACGGGCTGGGCTGTGGGCCAGATGCTCGTGGAGATCCGCAACGCGAAGGAGAGCGTGGACCCGGCGCACGAACTGGTGCATGTAATCGCCGGCTCGCTCGGGGAGCCGCCCGCAGTCTTCAGCGAAGGGCTCGCCGTCTACTTCCAAGAGGGCCAGCGTTGGGACGGCTACCATGTGGATGCCTGGTGCAAAGCGTTCGCGTCAGCCGACATGTTGTGGCCGGTGGACCGCCTCGGTTCGCTTTCCGACATCGGGCCGACGGGTACGCAGCCAAGTGTCACCTATCCCCAGGCCAGCTCGATCGTGAAGTTCCTCATCGAGCGGGTGGGTTTCGAGAAGTTCCTGGACGGTT
>CAYQYP010000071.1:0-3780 GCA_964421755.1 uncultured Acidobacteriota bacterium | reverse complement strand
AGTAAGCGGACCACCAAACAAGCCCCTTAGCGTCTCACATTGGCAGCGCTCAACGGGCAAGACGGGTGGTCCGCTTACTTTCGCTCGCTGTCGAGGGTGTTGAAAACGTTGCCTTACGTGATATTTCCGTCAAACGAATTGCCGAAATGACCCCAACGGGGTCACGTGGCAAAGCCCAGGGTTGCCCGCGTTGTGTGCGGGAAACCCTGGGTGGGGTGTGCGGAGGCATCCAACCCTGAAAGGGTTGCGTAGTGCGGTACGCAACCCTTTCAGGGTTGGATCCTTCCCGCCATCAACCCGGGGTTTCCCGCACACAACGCGGGCATCCCCGGGCGTTGCTACGCAACGCCTTTGGCGTTGAAAACTGTCAATAGGCCGCCGGTCGAACGCGCTTTCCAACCTTTTACAACACCCTCCTGCCGTGCGCGGCTCCCTTTGATTGCGGTACGCCAAAGGCACTCTCACCCCATCAGAAATTGTGCGGACGCTCGAGCCGAATGATAACGGTCTGGGCCGGTTGCCCCTTGACGATGCGCACCTCTGCGCTGCCGCTCGCGGAGGCGGCGAAGATCGAAACCCGCCAATTGCCCGCAGGCAGCTGCGATACCGAAAAGCTGCCGTTCGGATCGAGCACGCGGGAATAGTGACCGTACGCACGGCCGCGGCGGGTTAATTCTAAAATCCTCGTCGGGTCAGGCGGGGGGCCGGTCACGGGAGGGGAAATGCTTAAATTGAATTCGCCGACCGGTTTGCCTTGCCAATCGATCACCTGCCCCTCGATGCCACCCGCCGCCTTTGGGAGTTCCAGCGTGAAGAACCCCGACAGGATCTCCTCCCGATCGACTGATCCGTTGACCTTCAGGTACGCCGGGTGCGAGACAAAAACCAAATATGAGAAACGATCGTCAGGCAACGCCGAGAACCGGTGCTCGAAACGTCCCTGCGAGTCGCTCTGGACAGGCTGTCCCTCTGGAAATCCGGTCATGTGTGACGCGCCGTCTTTCTGATCAAAGGCTTGCTGTCGCACAAAAGAAACGGTAGCGCCCGGAATGGGCTCTCCTTCCTGGGAGACGACCATACCCCGGGCGAGCAGGCCTTCCTTGAGAATCAGCTCCCGGGGAGGATTCTTGGGGTCAACCTGAACTTCCTTCCGGAGAAAACCATCGGCAAAGACCGAGCATTTGAACGGTGAGGCACCCGGCGCGAGAGTGAGTCGAACCTTCCCGTCTCCCTCCAAAATATTGATGTCCGTCAGGGGACGACCCTCCCGCCAAACCGTAGCGGTCACTGATCGAATCGGGCGCCCCTGTTCGTCCTTGACGATAAGGTCAACTCCATCGCCGCGCTTCAATCGAAAGTCCCAGATGTTGTCGCCGGGCTGGAGGGCACTACCACGACTCTCGGCGAGGAGCCCTTCACCAACCACTGAGACTGAGGCGAGGTGGCCGGTGGGAAGGCTGGAAATGGCATACCCGCCGTTTGGGTCTGAGTAGGCCCTGCGGTAGAGATCAGAATGAGCCGAAGCGACCTCTGTCTCATGGACCCGGTCCCCGAGCGGATCAGCCACGAGCAGCCGAACCTCGCCTCTGTCGACCGGACGGTTGGCGTCGTCCATAATCCGGCCTCGCACGGTCGACTGTTCTTCCCACAACACACAATCGTGCCGGAAATCCCCACCGGTTTTGACCACGATTGTATTCCGGTAAGCAATGAAGCCGGGGTGGCTCGGCAACACCACAATCCGTCTGTCAGGCCACACCTCGAACAGCATCTCGTATCGTCCGTTTCGATCGGATTGGACGGTCGCGATCACCGGACCGGGTGGACTGAGAAGCGGAGATTCGGGCGCTTCGGAGGCTACCAGGGCCACCCCGGGGATCGGCTGGCCGGTTGCGCTCACCACCCGGCCGAAGAGTCTCAGCTGGGAAAGCTGAGCGGCGGGCGCTGTTTGCGGTCCTGTCTCGAAGCGGCCAGGCGGCCCACCCAGGGATGGCTGGAAGGCCGGGTGACCGGTACCCGGACCTCGGTCGCCGGTCGAGCCGTTTTGCCGGCCGGCGGCCTCTTCGCTCGGGTGGTTCCGACCCGCCGCTGGCGGATTGACTTTCCCCGTCGGTCCGGCGTCTTCACCGGCCGCCTTCCTGAGATAGTGGACCCCAGCCCCGGCCCCCAGAAGGATGCACAGAAAGACACTGACCCAAGCCCAGCGCGGGACACCCCCGAGGATCGACTGCAGGAGAGAGCACTGGCTTCTGCGATGCTCGAATTCCTCGAAAGCGAGAGCAACCGATGCGGCCGAGGTCTCCGTCTGCAAATCCGCGGTATCGACGGTATCGAATAACCGCGTCATGAACTGAACTCGTCCCTCCGTCGCGCGCAGCAGCTCGCGGCAGTCGGCGCACTCGTCCACGTGATGGAGAACCCGTTCCCGGTCTTCCAGCTCGTTCTCGACGAAAGCGCGAATTTCACCTTGTTTCAGATGCATACTCCACCTCCCGGGGTGGATCGCAGATCTCGTTTAGAGAGCGCGAGGTATCGTTTTTGAAAGTCCTTCTCGGCCCGGTCAAGCAAAGTGCCGATAGATCCAGGGGACAACCCGAGGAGGCGAGCGACGTCAGCAAAGGAAAGTCCCGAGTAACGCAAAATGAGGAGTTGTGCACGGCGCTCGCGCATCCCGGCCAAAGCTCGCCTCACCAGAATCGCCTCTTCGCCGGCCTGGAGGGTCGACTCGGGATCCGGACCGGTCGCAGCGGCGTTCACCTCAGCCTTTCGCTCGATGTTCGTCCGGCGGATCTCGCTTCGGACCGAGTTCAGGGCCATGCGTAACCCTACGCGATAGACCCAGGCCTCCGGATTGCGGACGAGTGCCCACCTGCGATAGAGCCGCAGCATGGTGTCCTGGACGAGTTCCTCGGCTCTGCCCCTGTCATGGGTGACGCGGATGACGACGGCGAGGACCCGGGACCAGTGAAGCTTGAAGAAGCGCTCGAACGCGCCTTTGCCCGCTATCTCGCTATGGATTTCCACCGCAGTTGAGTCCATGAACCGTCTCCGGTTGTTCTTACTCCCGTTTGGTCCGACGTTGGGGGCGCATCCCGGTTCGTCTGCTAATATGACACCACCGCGATCGCCTACTTGACGGTTTTTTGTATTGAAAGGAGGCGGTATCACCGGGACCAGAACCTCCTTTTTGCAGTGCGGCGGCAGAAGGAATCCGCTGCTTTATCAGGATTCCTGGCGACGCCGCTTTGGCCTGTGCAAGATCCTGCCTTATCGATCAGCCCGGACGGCGAATCGGGGCACCAAGGGGAAAGCGGCGTCGCCAGGAGTCCTCCGGTACAGCGTCGGACTCCTTCTGCCGCCGCACTCCAAAAGGGAACTACCACTCGGGCGCGACGTCGTAGTCGTCGAGGATGCGCACTTGGTCGATCCGCATTCCGTAGATGGTGCGAACCTGTGCTGGCCGAGCAGTCCGTTCAAACCAAGCCGCAGAGCACCAAGGATACTGGTTCGCGATCGGGACAAGACCATGCCTGACCGGGTTCTGATGCACATAATTCAACCTGGCCAGGTAGGATCTTTGAAAGGTCAAGCGAGTGTCCCAGTAGTTATACCAGACTTGTTCACCTGATAGCCCTTCCAGGCTTAACAGCCATTTGGCAGTTTTTTCATGCAGCAGTGCGAGCATTGCCCTAAGACTGGTCGCTCCGTCTTCGCCTTGTGGCGAGTGGCCGACGAAATGGTAATGGTTAGAGAACACGGCCCAAGCCTCGAGCTGCCAGC
>CAYQYP010000070.1:0-35426 GCA_964421755.1 uncultured Acidobacteriota bacterium | reverse complement strand
CACTGCGCACTGACAACTGGCCCCCTGAAAGACATCAGAACCGCAAGCGGAGCGCGCGGGCCCGAGACTGTTGCCGAACGTCAGGAATTCTGTGACACCACAAGTCAAGTGTGCTGATCGCCTGGGCCCGCGCGCTTCGCTGGCGGTTCTGATGCCTTCCAGCACATGAGCCCGCCGACTTCATCTATAGTCAGTCGTCAGTCGTCAGTAGTCAGCGGATTACTTCGTCACTTCGCGGAATTTCGCGTAGACCGCTTCATCATCGCTGGGGCCATTGAAGACAAACGGAAAATACTGGTTCGTCTTCTGGTTCATGTAGCCCCAGGAGGCGCCGTTGGCAACACAGGCTTCGAGTGCGGCAGCGCCTTCTGACCCAACCTTGTCGTCCTCATTGCAGACGATCGGCTTGGAGAACCGCTGCAGGGCGGCTATTCGGGCCGGAATCTCGGCGACCGGGGTCGAATTGAAGTGCGGCATCAGGAAATCCGAGGCCTCGGCCACCTGGTCCGGCAGTTTCCCGTCCCCATAGCCGCTCGCTGAGAAAAGCAGGCAGGGGAACTCGCGCTTCGCCATCCTGAGCAGCTCGGCCTGGCCCTCGGGGGTTTTGATGATTGGGTGGTCGAAACCCGGATGGTTGAACTCGTTGGCCACCTCGATCAGGACATTCGAATACCCGCTGGTCTTTACCCAACGAGCAACGTTCAACAGGGCCGTCCTGACAGCTTGTTCGTCCTTAAGCACCTGGTCCTGGCGTTGGTAGAAACAGCCGAGGATGATTAACGCATCGCTCTCCGCAGCGGCGTCGATGACCCGTTTGACCCGGTTCATGTACGGTGCCCGCAGGGAACCGTCAGGGTTGAACGCCGAATTCCTCGCCTGTTCGTATCCCGGCATGCCCCCCTGAAGGCTAATCGTAAACGCCCTCACCCCGCTTCTGACGTAGTCTGGAATCGCCCGGATGAACTCAGTCGTATTCGATCCGGGATCGAAGTCCGGCTTTCCCAAGTCCTCGAAGACCGAGTTGACCATGCGGACATTCAGGAGAAGACCTTCCGCCCGGCTCCCGGGATACGTGACCTCCCCGTTGATTTTCCACTGGCCTTTCTCGATGACCGTTCCGGCCCGCCGGACGGCCCCACCCAGGCGGACTGCTTCGCGATCGAGGCCGACCGCCTTTTTCAGCCGCGCAATCGCCACCTGTTCGACCGGGTCCAGCTGTTCGAACAGCCGCTTTTCCCTCATGTCGAACGAGCGGCGAGGGATGCCGTCGGCTCTTCCGCGCTGGTCCCCGTTGTGGAAGCACCAGCCGGCGGCGCCGGCTTTTCTGGCGCCCCACGCATCAACAACGAAGTCATCCGCGGACGGTTCCCATTCGCCGAAGACCCTCCGGAACGGCTCCTGGTAATGCACTGGGACCACTTTCCCAAGTCGCTGCATGGTATCGAGATATTCCGTTGTCTTGGCCTGGGTCTGTTCGGCGGTGCCTTTCCGGCGCGGGCGGTGCGGCGACAGGAAATCCACCTGCACCGTGAAGAGGTAGGAGCGAAGCTCGTCCTCCGAGATATCCCCCGCGTGGGATGCGGTGACGAGTCGGTGGGGGTCCAGTTCCCTGACGATACTGCGGAGTTTGCGCAGGTCTTCGAAGGAGGCGAACCTGGTGTCCTTCAGATTGCGCTCGTTGGACAGATCGAAGTACCAGTTGGGGTAGGGCGACAACTCGCTGACGAGCGCCCGAACAGCCTTTTCATGGGCTTCGAGACTCTGTAGACGGGGTGGGCCAGTGATACCGTTTCCCCGTGAAAGAGTCACGTCGACGATCATGTTGCGGCGGCGGCATTCCTCAATCAACGATTTCAGTCGGGACATGCCGTCCTTATCGATGTTGCCGTCGCGGTCAACCGCGTAACCGGGCTGGTCGAACGCCTGCCAGTTCGCCCAGACCCGTATCCAGTTGAACCCGGCCGCCTGCATGTCGGCGAGATCTTTAAGGATGAAATCTCGGGGAGCGGCGAGTCCGCCGTAATAGCTGATCCCGTAGAGGAAAACCGGTTGGCCGCTAAACTCGAACCGGGTGTCGACTACCCGAAGACCGTTCTGCGCCGCGAGGGTGGCCACAGACAGGAGGACAGTCAAAAACAGAGAGCAATAGCGTGTGTTTGTTGGATTCCTGATCATCCTGAAGGCATTATTCGTGGCAAGAGCCGAGAGTGTCAATTGCCGTCTTTCGGCCTGTCCTCAGCCGGGCCGCCTTTCTGGTCAAGGTTACGGGCGGTGTTGATCAGGCCTACATGGGAAAAAGCCTGGGGGAAGTTGCCGAGCAACCGCTTGCGAGCCGGATCGTATTCCTCCGACAGCAGACCGAGATCGTTACGGCATTCGAGAAGGCGCTCGAATATCTCTTCGGCTTCCCGAATCCGGCCCTGGAGGGCCAGGTTATCGGCGAGCCAGAACGTGCACAGAAGGAAGGCTCCCTCGCCGCCGGGAAGCCCGTCCACGTCGGGGTCGGTAGGATAACGTTGGATGAACTGATCGCGTAGAAGCCTGCGCTGGATGAAGTCCACGGTTCCTCGCATCGCCGGGTGATCGGCCCGGACAAAACCCACCTCCGGAAGCATGAGCAGGCTTGCATCAGGCTCCTTGGAGCCGTAGTACCAGACAAACGAGTTCAGTTCCTCGTTGAAGCCCTCGCGCCAGATTTGCTCACGGATCTCCTGGCGCAACGCCTTCCACCGCTCGGCAGGGCCGGGAAGCCCGAAATGCTCCACCGCTTTGACCGCCCGGTCCATCGCCACCCAGGCCATGACCTTCGAGTGCGTGAAATTCCGGCGCGGGCCGCGGACTTCCCAAAGGCCTTCGTCGGGCTTTTGCCAGTCCGTCTCGAGGAATCGCACCAGAGAGCGCTGCAGATTCCACGCTTCGTCGCTGGGTGGGACGCCAAGCCGACGGGCAAGATGCAGCGTGTCCATGGTTTCTCCGTAAACGTCGAGCTGGTGTTGGAGGTATGCGGCGTTTCCGGTCCTGACCGGCCGTGACCCTTCGTAGCCAGGCAACCAGTCGATCTCCGTCTCCATGAGTCTCCGCTCGCCCGCCAGGCCGTACATGATATTAACTTCCGAAGGCGTTCCGGCGACGGCGTTTAGCAGCCACTCGCGCCAGGCCATGGCTTCGTTGAGGTAACCTCCGATCATGAGCGCGTACAGGGCAAACGTTGAATCCCGGAGCCAGCAGTAACGATAGTCCCAGTTTCGAACCCCGCCGATTTCCTCCGGCAGTGAGGTCGTCGGTGCGGCCACGATTCCGCCGGTCGGCTCGTAGATCAAGCTCTTGAGGACGATAAGCGAGCGGACGACCGCATCCTTCCAACGCCCTTGGTATTTGCATGGGCGGGACCAGTCCAACCACCATTGCTCGGTCGTGGATAGTTCTTTTTCGGGATCTTGGTGCTGGGGTGCCTGGTTATGCGTTGCCGTCCAGGTCAACGTAAAAGGAATACGTTGCCCCTCCTTGACTTCAAACTCCGAGATAGTCCGGAAGTCCTTGCCAACGAGATCGGCTTTGGTCCGGAGATATACGGTGTCCGGGCCGGCCGTTGCGCGGATGCCCCGTTCAATCCGGCGCACCCAGGGAATTACCGAGCCATAGTCGAAGCGCAGGACCAGCTCGCCTCTCATTCTCACGGTTCCGCGGACTCCTACTACGATTCGTACTATGTCTGGATCGTTACCCCTGACCGGCATGAAATCGATCAACTGGACGCTTCCTGATTCGGTAACAAACTCAGTCTCGAGGATGAGGGTGTCGGGCCGATACCGGCGGCGGATTTTGAAGTCGTCGTCAACCGGGCGAATTTCCCAGCGGCCATGATTGGGGGTTCCAAGCAGTGCCGCGAAGCAGGCGGGAGAATCGAACCGAGGCACGCAGAACCAGTCGATCGATCCGTTCTTCGAAACGAGCGCGGCGGTCTGGCAGTCGCCGATCAGGCCGTAGTCTTCGATGGGCGTGGACATGCTGAGACCCCTTAGTCGGCTGACCGGCTGACCGGCTGACCGGAATTACTATTTAGAGTATGGCTTACTGGACTGTCTGTCCATCGTGTCCACAGTGTCCACCATGTCCACTGTGGCGTCGTGTAGGCGAGAAACTGTTAGCCGGTCAGCTGGTCAGCCGGTCAGTTGGTCTCATGCGTTGCGGCAGATGAGCATGAGGCTCATGTCGTCCAAGAGCTGTGTCTGCTTCCTGAAATGGGCAAGATCCTGGACGCACGAATCGAGCAACTCATCCCCGGCACTCGACGCGGCGCGGGTTTCCAGAAACTGGAGAAGACGGCTCTCTCCGTATTCCAGCCCCTCGGCGTTGCGGCATTCCGAGAGACCATCGCTGTAAAGGAAGAGCGAATCGCCCACCTCGAGCTGGAGGCAGATGCTCGAATAGGCCGAGTCGCAGAAAACACCCAGCGGGAGTCCGGTCGAGTCGAGCGCGGTAACGTCGCCCGATTTGCGCAAGACAAAGGGGGCACAGTGCCCGGCGTTGCACAGCTCGACGACCCCCCCGGCGCGGGCTTTGCCACATACCAGAGTCGCGTATTGCGATGTCATGGTGCTCTCGCAGAACAGGCGATTGGCACGCTTGACCGCGCTCGCAACCCCGGGACCGTCCGTCAGCATGGTGCGGAACAGGCCGTGAAGATTCGCGGCCAGCATGGAGGCGGCCACCCCCTTCCCGGACACATCGCCGAGCAGAAAGTACAGGTCCGGTTCCCGAACGAGGAAGTCGCAGTAATCCCCACTCGCAAAGCTGAGGGGCTGAAAACGGTAAGCCGCCCGCCATCCGTTCGACACCGTAACCGGCGCAGGCAGCAGGTTTCGCTGCACCTCGGCGGCCAGCTCCAGGTCTTTCTGCAGCCGGTCCCGTTCGGTGCTGGTCAAGTGGTCCAGGCACCTGCACACCAGCGGATCGGCGAGCAGTCGGTCGGCTTCGATTGGGTCATGACAGACCTCGCACAATCCGAAGCCGCCCGCCTCCAATCGCTCGAGCGCACTGTCGACGGCGTTCAGCAGGTCGAGGAGGCTTTCGTCCTTTGACTGGCGAACCGCGGCCGACAGCCGGTGTTTTCGATTCTCTAACTCGACGCGAAAGAGCTGGGAGGGGACATCCATATTTGACTCCGCGCTGATTACGAGTTAGATGCCAACAGACGGCATCAAGTTTCGGCGAAACACGGACAAACACGGACAAAAACCGGACTGGCACGGACCGGCCCCATTTCCGTGCCAGTCCCGGTTTTTGTCCGTGTTCGTCCGTTTCCTTTACGAGAACTTCAGATTTCGCTCGAAGTCGGAGGCGCTGGTTGCGGCCGCTTTGGCGGTCTCCATGTCTATAACGCCGGCCCGGTACAGCTCCGTCAGATGCTGATCAAATGTCTGCATGCCGTGCGGGTCGCGCCCGTTCGCGATGTGCTCCTTGATCGCGCCGGTCTTCTCTGGGTTCTCGATGCAGTCCTGGATGCTCAGGGTCGTTCGCATCACCTCGATGATCGCAATGCGGCCCGGCTTGTCGCAGCGTCTGAGCAAACGTTGGGAGATAACCGCCTTAAGGCTCTCCGCCATCCTCAACCGGATGGTTTTCTGCTCGCTCAGCTCGAAGACTCCCACCGCCCTCTGGATCGTCTTCGGGGCATCCATGGTATGCAGGGTGGACAATACGAGGTGTCCCGTCTCGGCAGCCTTCAGCGCAATATCGATCGTCTCGCGGTCACGCATTTCACCGACGAGGATGATATCCGGGTCCTGCCGCAGAGCGGCTCGAAGCGCCTTGGCGAAGCTCTCGGTATCCGAGCCGACTTCCCTTTGTATGACCGATGCCTTCACCTCCGTGTGCAGGTACTCGATCGGGTCCTCGATGGTGACAATTTTGCAGGGCCGGGTATGGTTGATCTCCTTGACCATGGCGGCCAGGGTGGTCGATTTGCCGCTCCCGGTGATACCGGTGACCAGGACGAGGCCGCGCTCCTCGTGGGCAATCTCCCGGATCACAGGGGGCAGGCACAGATCCGTGATTGAAGGGCTGTCGAACGGGATGCGTCGCAGGACCAGGGAGAAGCTTCCCCTCTGGCGGCAAATGTTGACACGAAATCGGGAGACACCCGGTAGGGAATAAGAGCAGTCGACGTCCATGAGCGCCCGCATGCTCGATTCCAGGTCGTTTCGCAAGTACGTGTTCGAGGTCGTTATGACGTGGCGGACGATGGCCTCCGCCTCGGCGCCCTTAAGAGGCGGCAAAGCAGGAATTGAAACGACCTGCCCGTTGATACGGTAGCGCCACGGGACTCCAGTGCATAGGTGGATATCGGAAGCGCCAACCTCTTTCGCCTTCACCAATACCTTGTCGAACAACGCCACCACCGGTTCCATATATCAGCCTCTGTCGAGTTTCGGGGACATAATACTTAATTCCCACGCAGCTCGCACTATCGTGCGTAAGCAAAGGAATTAAGTTTTGTGTCCCCGAAACTCGTCTCGTGCGTTCCCGGGAGTTTGCGGGGACACAAAACTTAATTCCTTTTGCTTACCCGTTGATAACGCAAAATGATTGGGAATTAAGCCTCATGTCCCCGAAACTCGTCTCGTGCGCTCCCGGGAGTCTGCGGGGACACGAGACTTAATTCCTTTTGCTTACGCGTTGATAACGCAAAATGATTGGGAATCAAGCATCATATCCCCGAAACTCGTCTCGTGCGTTCCCGGGAGTCTGCGGGGACACGAGACTTAATTCCTTTTGCTTACGCGTTGATAACGCAAAATGATTGGGAATTAAGCATCATGTCCCCGGAACTCCTTGGGGTCGTTACTCCGGAACAACCTTAGGATTGACCAGCCAGGCAAGTTGTCCGCTGGCGAACTGCGCGTCCCGCCACCGCTCGATTCCGAGCTCGATGCAAGCTATACAGGCGGTTGGAAACCTGGCCCGACCGCCGGTGAAGGCCGCCAGTGTCTCCGACATCGTAGGTTCATGACCAACCACCATCAGAGTCTCAGTAGAATCGGGCTCCTTGCGAATCTCCTTCAGGATGTCCGAGGGATGTGCCTCGTAGAGCCGGTCGCAAACCCGGCGGGTGGTCTGCCAGTCGCCTGCCTCAATCGCCCGTGCGAGGGTGTCGACCGCCCTTTTCGCCGAGGAGCATATGGCTGAATCGGGCACCTGGCCGATTGCTTTCAGGTAGGATCCCATTGTCCTGGCCGCCTTTTTGCCGCGGCCTGCCAGCGGTCTTTCGTTGTCGTGTTCAAAGCCCGAATCCCAGTCAGACTTCGCGTGGCGAAACAGAATGAGGGATTTCATACGCGCCGATGAAAGTAGTATAAGTGTGTACTCTTTATGGAACCAGTAGAACAGTTTAAGGTGCTTGGGATAGCGCTGGTGCTGGGGCTGCTGGTCGGACTTCAGCGGGAAGTATCGCAACGCCGCCCGGCCGGGTTCCGGACTTTCCCGCTGATCACTGTGCTCGGCGCGCTCTGCTCCCTGCTGGGACTGAAGTACGGCCCGTGGATTCCCGCCTTGGGCTTTGCCGGTATCCTGTTGCTGATCGTTCTGATCAACGTGATCGATCTGCACCGTAATGCGGCCGAGCAGGGTCTGACGAGCGAGGTGGCGGTTCTCCTGATGTACGCGGTGGGTGCCTACCTGCCGGTCGGGCCCCCGGAGGTGGCGGTCGTCATTGGCGGGGTCGTGGCAATCCTCCTCCATCTGAAGCCGGAGATGCACTCTCTGGCGTCACGTCTCGAGCGGACGGACCTCAAGGCGATCATGCAGTTCGTGCTCGTCTCCTTTGTGATCTTGCCCCTGGTCCCGAACAGAACCTTTGGCCCCTTCAACGTCTTCAATCCATTTGTTGGCTGGCTGATGGTCGTTTTGATTGTCGGGATCAGCCTCACGGCATATCTCACGTATAAGTTACTCGGCTCGCGCGCTGGGATCATGGCAGGTGGCATCCTGGGGGGCTTCGTATCCAGCACGGCGACGACTGTCAGTTACGCACGAGCCGCGCGTGGAACCGCCGACGCAGTCGGAGCTGCGGCTCTTGTTATTACTCTCGCTTCGACAATTGCTTCGGTTCGTGTTCTGGTCCTCGTTTCCGTCGTCGATTCGCTCCTTTTCAGGACTCTCGCGCTGCCGATTGCGGCGATGTTCGTCTTCCCGGCGGCGCTGTGCGTTTACCAGTGGCGCCGGCTGAGAAACAGTCAGATCGCCGGTCCGTCGCAAAGGAATCCGACTGAGCTCCGGACCGCTTTCCTGTTCGCCCTGGCTTACGCTGTCATCCTGGTTCTGGTGGCGGCGGCCAAGGAATACGCCGGACAGGGAGGGCTCTACGCCGTCTCGGCGATCACGGGCCTGACCGATCTGGACGCGATCAGCCTGTCGACGGCCCAACTCGGGGCGTCCGGGCGCCTGGACCAGCGGGTAGCCGCCGAGCTGATCGTCGTGGCGGTGATTGCCAATACTCTGGTGAAGGGCGTCCTGGCAGGCGTCCTGGGAGGCCGGGACCTACTGGGTCGCATCCTCCCGGCCTTCGTCGTTCCAATCCTTGCGGGCTTAGCCCTCGTTCTGTTCCTGCTGTAATCTTGAAAGATCCGCAACTCTATGAAGAAACCCAAGCTCCGCAACCCGCTGATCATCTTTTCCAGTATCGCGATCCTGCTGGCTGTCGTTTTCAACGCGCTCGCACATCATCTGGAGCACGTCACGATCAGCCATGTCAACGGCTGGTGGATCGCACCGTTCGCAGCACTGCTGCTTTCGATAGCCCTCGTTCCGTTCATTAACCGTCACTGGTGGGAGCACTATTACCCGTTCGTCGCCTTGGGCCTGGGCGTCGTCGTGGTTGTTTACTATCTGGGAATCCTGAACAACGGGCCGCGGTTGTTTCTGACATTCTATGAATACGTCAGTTTTATTACGCTGATTGGCTCTCTATTCGTCGTAGCGGGCGGCATCCACGTGCGTCTGGCGGGGAAGGAAACGCCTTTCGAGAATACGCGACTGCTCGCGATAGCCGCCATAGCATCGAACGTCCTCGGCACAACAGGCGCCTCCATGCTCGCTATCCGGCCGTACATGCGCCTGAACCGCTACCGGATCCGTCCCTACCATATTGTTTTCTTCATATTCATCGTTAGCAACATGGGGGGGGCTTTGACTCCGATCGGCGATCCCCCGCTATTCCTCGGTTATCTGAAGGGTATTCCGTTCTTTTGGATTTTCTGGAAGGCGCTTGTGCCCTGGGGGGTGGCTATCGCGATCATTCTGGCTGTCTTCTTTGTGGTCGATACGCTGTCGTTCAGGAAGGTGAAGGATGAACTACGCGCGCAGGCTCGCGAGCCCGACGTGGCCGAGGTTTCGGGCCTTCACAACGTGGGATTCCTGTTGATGATTCTTGTCGGGGTGTTTATCGAGAAGCCTTTGATGCTGCGGGAGGTGATCATGGCTTCGGCGGCGTTCGCCTCCTACTTCACTACCAGGAAGGAGATTCATCACAAGAACGATTTCAACTTCCTGCCCATCAAGGAAGTAGCAATTCTTTTTGCCGGAATCTTTGCGACCATGATCCCCGCTCTGGACTGGCTCGAGTTGAACGCCAGGGCTCTTGGACTGACCACGCCCGGGCATTACTTCTGGGGAACGGGTATCCTGTCCAGCTTCCTGGACAATGCACCCACCTATTTGAACTTTCTCAGCGCTACGTTTGGGTTGCACGGTGCCAGCCTCGAGAATGCCGAACATGTGCATCTGATTCTCGGGAACGGCCTGCCGGAGTCCGGTCAGACGCTTCTGCAGCCTGATGCATTTGCGATCACGGGCGAGACATGGAGGTACGTCTTGGCCGTTTCCCTGGGGGCCGTCTTCTTCGGCGCCTGCACCTACATCGGTAACGGACCCAACTTCATGGTGAAGTCGATCGCGGAGCAGGCCAGGATCGCCTGTCCGTCTTTTTTCGGCTACATCGTCAAATACTCGATCCCGGTGCTTATTCCGATCTTCGCCCTGATTTGGCTGCTCTTCTTTAGATAATCTGATCTGGCTGCTTTTCTTTAGATAATGCGGAATGCGGAATGCGGAGTGCGGAATGCGGAATAAGGGCAAAAACAAAAATCGGATATCAAGAGCCAATTGCAAAAATCGTGAAGTTTTAATCCTAAGGCCTGAAAGGCCGGCACATATTAGCCCAGGGCGAAGCGCTTTTCGCGTAGCCCTGGTCACAAGAACGGTCTCGACCGCGAAGCCCTGTAAAGGCGTAACATCCTGATAATGTTGCCGTTCTTGCGCCCTTTCAGGGCTTGTCTCCGCCTCTACACCGTGTTGACCCAGGGCTACGCGAAAAGCGCTTCGCCCTGGGCTAATATGTGTGTATCGGCCTTTCAGGCCTTAAGAGGAGATTACGATTTTTGCAATTGGCTCTCAAGTTCTTCATTCCGCCTTCCGCCCTCCGCATTCCGCATTCGGCATTCCGCATTCGGCTTACGCTGCCGAGGCCCGGGATTTCCCCCGTTGCCGCAGGTACTCAATCACCGCTGGCATTACCGACAAGAGGATGATTGCCCCGATGACCAGGGTGAAATTCCTTCGCACGATCGGTAGGTTACCGAAGAAGTACCCGCCTACTACGAAGATGGCCACCCAGGCGATTGCCCCAATGACGTTGTAGGAGACGAAATGCATGTAGCTCATTCGTCCAATCCCCGCGACAAACGGGGCAAATGTCCGGATGATCGGCATGAACCGCGCAATGATGATGGTCTTGCCGCCGTGGCGCTCGTAAAACTGGTGGGTTCTGAGGAGGTGTTTGCGGTTCAGGAATCGCGAGCTCTCACTGTGAAAGACCTTCGGCCCGATAACCTGGCCGGCCCAATAGTTGACCGTATCTCCGAGGATCGCGGCGGCCGCCAGTAGGATGAAAGCGACAGCCAGGTCAATCGCGCCGCGTGCGGCGAACGCCCCGACGGCGAACAGTAAAGAGTCGCCGGGGAGAAAGGGCGTGACGACCAGGCCGGTTTCGCAAAAGACGATCAAGAACAGGATTAGGTAAACCCAGATGCCGTAGCCGGAGATCAAGACGTCCAGATGCGTGTCGATGTGGAGAATAAAATCGATCAGGTACTGAATCAATTCCATAGAATTTCAAAAGATATCACAAGCCGCCGATTCGGCCAAAGGCCCGGATGGTCAGGCAAATTCCTACAGTAGAAACAGCCTTCGCCCTATAGGATGCAAGGAAGAATTCGGAGATCATTCCAAAATCGGCGTAGTATGCAAACAATGTGAACGAAACCCGGCCTCGCGGCATTATTAGAGGTAAGTGGGGGGGCTGAGCTGGGTTCTCCCCCGAGTTGTGCGGGTGGTGAGCATGTCTGACAGTGCACAAGCAAATCAACAAGTATGGGGGATACTGCTGCCAGCCGACGGCCGTGGGGGTAAAGCTCCGTACCGCCGTATGGGGACCGCTGCGGACCATGACGCAGGATTGACTGGAATGCAGGAGGCTGCCTGCCAGATGGCCTCTTTTGCCGATCCCCGTCATCTGCTGGTTGTCCTGCGAGCGGGTCAGCGCGCCGTTCTGAGCGGCTGGGAACCCACTTCACTGCCCGGTCGAGTGGTCGAACAGCCTGCCGATCGCGGTACAGCTCCAGAGTTGTTTCTCGCCGCCTCGTATATAAGGGCTGAAGACCCTGACGCGATCCTGGTGACGATCCCTTCCGACAGCCTGCCAGTCCGACCGCACGCCTTTCATCAGCATCTGAACGAAGCCGTCACCGCTGTCCGCTTGCACAAGGGTAGCCTGGTGTTATTGGCAGTTGCCGCAACGCGTCCGGACCAGGACCTCAGCTGGATCGAGGTGGGGGAGCCGGGGGACGGAGCTTGCATGCTGCGGCTGGTTCGACGCTATTTCGAGCGGGCGACGCGAACAGAAGCGGAACGTTTTTTCAGACGCGGCCTTTTGGCCGATACAAGGGTCATGGTGACCCGGGTCAGCACGCTATGGGACGTGGGATTGGATCTGTTTCCTCCCATGATGAGTCGGTTCGAGGATCTCACTGACCTGTTGCGGCTGGTGCTTGATCGAAAAGTAAGTCCCGAAATAGAGCAATTGGCGCTCAGAGACGTCTACCGAGGACTCGAATCGCTGAATTTCGGCAGGAGGATCCTCAACCAGGCGCTCCACAGGCTGAGGGTCTTGCCGATTCGGACGACGGGGACCGACTGGGGCCATGTCACGATCGAAGAGACCACCACGGATTCGGTTTCGGCCCCACCTTTGGCTGTCTAGTTGCCAATTATCCTCTGCTGTTGACGACTCATCGCTATCGCTTCAGAAAATGGTTTCAGATTAGATTGCAAACGTGTGCTACGATGAAAATGATGTAGGAGGTTTTCTCACTTATTGACCCTTCTCAAAGGTTGGCCGACACATGATCAAGATTCTAGTGGCTGACGATCATGCCGTAGTCCGTGAGGGTCTGAAGCGGATTATTGCTGAGACTCCTGATCTGGTAGTGGCCGGTGAGGCAAGCAACGGCCAAGAGGTACTCGACAAAGTGTTGAGCGGTTCCTGGGATGTGGTTCTGCTGGATATTTCAATGCCCGGTCGGGGAGGACTGGACGTCCTGCGCCAGTTAAAGGGGGAGAGACCCAAGTTACCCGTCCTGGTGCTCAGCATGCATTCTGAGGATCAGTACGCGGTTCGGGTTCTGAAGGCCGGGGCCGCCGGCTATCTCACCAAAGACAGCGCGCCCGATCAGTTGGTCAACGCGATTCGCCGGGTGATCCGTGGCCGCAAGTACATCAGCCCTTCGGTCGCCGAGAAGCTTGCCTTCGACCTCGAGATCGACTTCAAAGAGAGTCTGCACGAGAACCTGTCTGACCGCGAGTACCAAGTGCTCTGCATGATTGCATCGGGCAAAACCGTCACGGAAATCGCCGAAAGGCTGGCGCTTAGCGTCAAAACGATCAGCACCTACCGGACTCGGATTCTGGAAAAGATGAAGATGACCAACAATGCCGAGCTCATCCGGTACGCGATCAAGCAGGGGCTCGTGGAATGAAGAATCAAGATGAAGGTGACGCCTGAAATTTACAGCAGGCGCGAGTGTTTAGTTCCTGATCCTTCGTCGACCGTTGATACCCCGTAGGACAATCCCCCAGCCTGTCTGTAGGACTTATTCCCGCCACCCAAGCGGCGCGATTCCTACAAAATTTTAGTCCCACGGCTTATGTTTTTGCCTTCGCCAATCCCAGAAACTATCCGCCGTGGACGCGCCGTACGACATCGCCAGGCAAATGCCCCCAGCTTACCTCTCCTGTGCAGCCCCCAAGCTGTCGCGTTCCATTTCTCTCGTCGCCTAAGGCGATCTTCAGTTTGGTGCTTTGACCCGTGGAGGCCCCTATGATCAACAACGCCAGCACTTTCGAGCGCAACCGATGGTCGATGGTCCTTTCGGGCGGGGAGGGGGAACGACTCCGTGCACTGACCGAACGCTGGCTCGGACAACACCGCCCCAAGCAATACTGCACGTTCGTCGGATCCCACACCATGCTGGAACACACGCTCGAGCGCGCCGTTGAGCTGGTGGGCGAGGAACGGGTCCTGACAGTCATAGGTCGCGGTCATCAAACCTTCGTCGATCTGAACGTGATGCCGGGGAAGGTTATCGAACAGCCATTGAACCTGGATACGGGCGTGGGAATTCTGCTTGGGGCCAGTTATATCGCCGCCCGGGATCCGAACGCCACTGTAACGATATTTCCCTCCGATCACTTCATCGCTCCGAAAGAACGCTTTTTGGAACAGGTCCGACGTGCGGCCCTGCTGGCCGAGCGAATGCCGGAGCGACTTATTCTTCTGGGTGCGGTGCCTGACCGGCCGGAACCTGAATTTGGCTGGATCGAGCCCGGTCTCACCGACGCGGGATTCAGCTGGAGCTCCCGCCAGGCGCCATTGCAGGTTCTCAGCTTTCGCGAGAAGCCGAGTGACAACGATGCGCGCGACTTCTTCGCCCGTGGGTTCCTTTGGAACACCATGATCATGGCTGTGAAGCTGCCCACGCTTTTGGAGCTCAGCAACAGGTATCTGCCGGAAGTCTGTGACCGATTCGACAACCTGAAAGATGTCTGGTCACGGTCGCGCGGCGGTGACCCACTCGAGCAGGCCGAAACCGAAGCGCTCGCTTTGCTTAACGCCTTCAAGGGACTTCATCGAACGAATTTCTCCAAAGATGTCCTGCAGCGCGCAGCTGATCGAACGCTCGTTTTCCCCATGCAGGGCATCGAGTGGAGTGATTGGGGTCGGCCGGAAAGAATTGAGGAGACGCTCCTGAGACTCTCGAAAAGGCCCGCAATTCCGCGTGAATTCTTGAGAGTCGGATAGGCTGTAGGACAAACACGGATCGTGTGACCGGCCTCACATCCGACACAAGAAACAGCCAACTGCCGATGGCTGCTTCCCGGACAGATTCCCTATCATGCAGCCGAAGGTTAGACAGGTTCCCCGGTAAGACGGGCATGAGAAAACGAGATGAGAGCCAGAGCAAGAGGAGGAAATAACGTGGATTCAAACGTGGTCTTTTCCGTGAAGAGTGATTCAGTGAGGTCGGGACGACTTGTCAGCGACGGTCTCTATCCGCAATCAAAAAAATCCGACTCGGCAGTTCGAAACCTGGCTCTTGCCATTCTGCTCCAGGCCTTCCGGGACGTGATTGCTCCAAAGAAAACCTCCAACAAAGAATGGGCCATCTGGCGCAAAGATGCCATGGAATGGTTCTTCGCCGACGATAATTGCCCGGGCAGCTTCATCTGGGTATGCGACGTCCTCGGCATGACCTCCGGCGAGATCCGTAACTGGTTGCACACCTACAAGCGCAGTGGCCGCACCGCGAAAAAAGAGATGGTTAAGCGGCTGATCCGCTTCCAGATCCCGCACTAGGACAATTGCGGATTGTGGATTTCGGATTGCGGATTAAAAACCAAAGACAAGGTTCCGGTTTTTACTCCGCGATCCGCAATGCGCTCCGCTGTTTGCCTCTTAGTCCGCGATCCGAAATCCGCAATCCGCAATTGAACTACTGTCCCAGAACATACCTCGTGACCTGATCCAATTCCTCCTGGGTCAGGTCCTGCGGAGGCATGACGGGATAGTCCTGACGCTTGCGGCCCGGCTTAGCAATCCACTGCATTAACGTGGCCTGGTTGGCGGCGTACACGGAAATTACCTCGTTCAGCGGCGGCCCAACGAGTTTCTTCTCAAAGCTGTGGCAGCTGGCGCACCTCTGACTGAAGACCCGGGCTCCCGGGCTCAGAACTCCGCCGCCCAAGCCGCCGGGCATCGAAACGTAGCTGCGCGCTTTCAGGACCTCGGCCTGGTATTTCGAAGTCTTCTGCGCGACAAGCAAGCGGTGCGGTATCACGGCGGTTTCGCGGACGTCGTGGCGCGCCCAACCCATTAGGCCGACTGTCAGCGCGAGCGTGACTACCACGGGCCAGAACCGTCTCCCAGGCTGCTCGTCCCGGATTTCAGACCAAAGCAGCCGCATCACGAGAGCTGCCAGCAATAGCACTGCTGTCAGAATAGCAACCAGTGTTCCGGAAATGACGTGGGCGGGGAGAGTCAAGAAGACAATCAGTCCTACCGCCAGCTGTGCCGCTGTCGCTGCCAGCGTCACCTCGTAGAATCGACGGATCGAGGTCTCACGGTTCAAATCCTGGATTCCCAGGCTATCGAAGCGTTTCGCGTTCCCCAGGTAGAACACCAGAAACAGCCCCATCACGGCCACGCTGGCGGTTAAGAAATGCACGTAGCGAGGCAGCACGTTAGGAAGGAAGAGGGCATCCAGAAAGGATTTCACCGAGCTCCATGCTTCGGGATAGAGCATCAGGTTGATGTTCGTCAGGAAGATCAGCGGGATTGTTAAAAAAAGCAGGTTGGCGATCAGCGACAATCCGATGTGCAGTGCCTTGTTCTGCCCCAGCAGGTCCCAGGAGTACTTGTGAGCATACGTGAAAAGGAACGCGAGAATGACCAGGGGGATCACCATCATCCAGGCGTGCCCGGTGAGGGTGTTCGCGGCGTAGAACTGCACCGTGTACAGGACGCTGATTGTCAGTAGCGGGGCGACACCGAGTACGACTGCTATCGACTTGTTGACCGTAATCGTCTTGGCTATCGCGCGACTGATTCTGTCCCAGTCGGGGCGCCGCAGCCCGATGATCTCGGTGACGAGCACCCACAACGAGCCTCCTACCATCAGGTTAACGAACAGAATGTGGAGGAGGAACGAGACCCAGAGCAGCACAACCAGCAGCCAGAACGGTGCTGGAAGTGGCAACGGGATGTCTTTCGGTACGATCGGGTCCATCGAGCTCATTTCCTCTTGTCAAAAGGGCTGACGACGACGTCGTGGGAGCTCTGCAGTCTGACCAGGTATGCGGCCAGCGCCCCGCGTTCCTCGACGGTGCCTGGAAACGGCGGCATGTAAGCCCGTGCCCCGTGGATGTTCTTGATGTAGGCATCGATGACCGTCTCCTGCCAAACCTGCCCGGGATAGAGCCGTGCGAGGTTCCCCTTGATCGAATTCAAGCCGTTAATGGTGTGACAGCGGCTGCAGGCGATCATGAAGATGTCCCGGCCGGCCGGGATCTTGTTGTCGGCTCCGACTCCGCGCTCCGATGTCCAATTGGCATTTGGGAGCAGTCCGGTTTTTACCAGGTATGCAGACTCGTTGACTCGCACTCCATTGGAGTACATGTAGTAAGCGAGCACGTAAGGCTTTCGAACGAACTGGCGAGCGCGCTCGAACTGGCCCAACAACAGTGCGAGGCATGCGAACGGTATGATCCAGGTGACGGCTCCGCCCCAGCCCGGTCTGACTACTCCCCAGACGCTGACCAGAATTACGGCTGCGGCCGCCGCCAGCGTGATCTTCAGAAGGATCGCGTATTGGCTCGCCCAGGCGATGGTCCCGAAAGCGACCGGCATGTTGGCCATCATCTCCTGCGGTATGACCGCGTAGTACAGGAGCGAGGCGATTGCGACAGGGATGCTCCAGAACAACGTCCACCCGGAGAACCAGCGGATTGCCTGGGCACGCAGGGCCCTGTCATTGCGGGTGAAAGCGATTGACAGCGCAAGCGCCAGGGACCCCGCAAGCGCGAGTGCGACCGTGGTTCGAAAGAGAAGCTGCGGGACGTACACCGGGTTCAGGAAGCCTGTGAGGAGGCTCCGTTGCTGAGTCCAGTCTCCCGTGTTCATCATGAAGCCAAGGATCGCGGTGATGATCGCCATGGTTAGCCAGGACATCAACCCGAGCGCTATGCCAATGCGGATATGTGCGGGTTTGCGGTCCCCGGTCATGCGTTTCCAGGTAAGGAAATAAATCAGGATAAGGACGACCTCCGAAACGAATACGACCCATTCGGAAAACCATGCCCAGTAGAAAACCCGCAGCAGGCTGCCGATCGCGACCGGGTTGACTACCGACGTCGAAAACCAGATGCCGACACCGGTGAGAGCGCCAACCGTGGTGGTTACCACAAAGGCAACCGCGAGAATCCGGTAAAGCAGGCGGTCCCATTCGTCCCGACCGTTTCGGTAGCACCACCACTCGAAAAAGGCGAGCAGCGGCATCATGCCGACGGCAAAGGAATGGTTGATGATCACGTGCACGATCGCGATGAAACCGATCAGGAACCTGTTCCCGAAGAAATCGGCCTGAAAGATTGGGAAGTCCATAGCTCAAATACCAGGCTGTTTCGCTGTCGCCGAAGCCGTTTCGGCGGGTGCCTGCACCGGCTCCGGAACCGCGGAAAGCAGGAACCCGTGGAGTTGCTCCCACTCCAAGGTCTTCAACTGGATGGCCCTCGGCAAGAAGCCGTTTGCTCCTGCGTTTGCCGAAACGATTCGTCTTAGGCGGTCCGGATTTACTCTCCAGGAGCGGTCGTTTTGAAGCATGTTCAGGGCGGCCGCTCCACCATGTGGATCCAGGAGCCCGTTCAAGAGCTCGGCCCCTGCCGAACCGGTTTGAGCCGCATCCGTCCCGTTCGCGGGCACAAAGCCGGTCCCCGGCCCACGAGACGCGGCATCCTCGGCAACCAGCCGGTCGATGGCTTTGGTCAAGGGCACGACGTTCGGCTCTTTCGCCCCGGCTGCCAGGGAAAACTCCGAATCGAGCTTTGCCAGGGATCCTGCGTCGTCGGTGGTGTGTCCGGGGGCCAGCTTCAGAACGAAGTGACCCAGCGCGAACCGCTGCTCATGCGAGAGGTAATCGAAGGCGGGCATGGATGTCCCCGGAAGGCCGTTGGAGACAGTCCGGAAGATGTCACTGAGGCGCGTGCCGCCCTTCCAGCCCTTTACGGTCGTCAAATCGCGGGGTTTGGGGTTCATCGCCGCTGCCGCCGCTCCATCTCCTCGCCCGCCCTGTCCGTGGCAGGAGCTGCAGTGCTGCGCGAACAGTTGTCCCCCGTTCTTGATCTGGTCCGGCGTGCCGGCAGCAGCCTTTTTCACGTCAACCGGAGACAATTGTTTTCCGGCCCGGGGAGCTGTCTCGGTGTCGTCAAAGACGAGGTCTTCGGGGGCGAGGACTTCCTTGACCAGCACCGGTGGAGTGGTCGGCGCAGGAGGCAGGGTTTCGCTGTACCAGAGGGCGACGCCGAGAACCAGCAGTTGCGCGGCTACGGCAAGTGACAGCAAAACCCGTTTCGGCCTCCAGCCGCTGTCCGTTGATTTCACGGGACGGTCGTTTGACATCAATCGCCTCACAGATGGAAGTGCAGCCCGGCCTCCAGCCGGGGATCCTTAACCGCCAGAACAGGTTTCTTTGAAAGTTGCCAAACGCCAACAAGGAGGACAATCGCCGCGGCCATGAGAGGAAATGCTATCTCCTGCCACCCGAACGCCGGCCCCTGGTTCCGTACGCTGGGAATGACGAGCCAATAGAGATCGAGACCGTGGGTAATCAACACCCACGCAGCCACCCACCTCAGCCGGAGCAGGTTCGTCTTGGATTCGCGGCCGAGCAGCGCAAGAAAGGGAACGAAAAAATGCGCTATGACGAGTACAAGCGAGATGCCCAGCCATCCGCCCTGGCCGCGCATCTGGTACCAGATGGTCTCGTGGGGCAGGTTGGCGTACCAGATCAGCAGAAATTGGGCGAATGCGATGTACGCCCAGGCGGTATTCAGCGCGAAGAGCAGCGCGCCAAGGTTATAAAAGTGGTCCCGGGTGATGGAATCGGGCAGGCGGCCCTGCAACTTCAGTACCGACGCGACAAAAGTGGTCAACGCTATACCGGCGACCATAATGCCGACCAGCATGTAGATACCGAAAATAGAACTGTACCAGTGGGGCACCAGACTCATGACCCAATCGAAGGCCGCGAATGTCACCGAGACGACAAACAGGATCATGAAAACCGGTCCGATTTTGAACGCCCTTTTGGTAAACGCTTCACCGCCGGTCACATCCTGGCGGAAAGAGCTGCGGACCAGCAGCTGATACCCGGCCAGCCAAACCAGGTAAAAGAAGGCGAACCTCGCCAGGTAGAAGGGAACGTTCAGGTACGCTTCCTTCTTCTGCAGGATCGGGTCATGGGCCACTGCTTCCGCAACGGACCACTCATACAGGCCGTGGATGCCGAAAACGACCGGCCAGGCGAGAAGCAGGCTGATCGGGATCAGGATTGCGAAAATTTCGGGGATGCGCCGGAAGGGAACGCTCCAATTTGCGTTGACCGTGTACTCCAGGGTGACGAAAAACAGGCAACCGAGGCCGAGCGTGAGCAGGAAGAGAAACAGCACCAGGCTCCCCGCGACGAAACGGCCCCAGTCGGAAAAAGCGGCCGCCCCGGCAAACAGGGCACTGACCGCAAACAGCCATAGGGCTTTTCGCCTGGTTGCCTCCGGCAGTTGAAGAGGCTGGCTGAAGTTATAGGCAATTCTCGTGCTCATTGGAGGTCACGCTCCGGGGCGTTTTGCGAGCGCTGCATCGCACGCAGGTAATGGATGATCTGCCACCGGTCTTTACCGGAGATCTGCGAAACGTAGGCCGGCATGATGTTCTGTCCCTCGGTCAATACAGCGTAAATGCGGCCATCGGACCATTCGCGCGCTTTTCGGCTGTGGAGGGTCGGGGCCTTTGGGAAAGCGGTCGTGAGTGTCCCCCTGCCGTCCGCGAGCCGGCCATGACAAGGCTGGCAGAAGACGCCGTACTGGGCGCGTCCCCGGGTCATGACCTCGTGAGAAGCCTTGAAAGGATTGATCAACTCCTGCCCGGCTCGCTCCGGGTCCCCTGCGAAGGCGTACGGCAACGAACCGCGCGCGACCGTACCCGGGACGCCCGACCGAGTCCCAAGGCCGTCCGGGAATACAGCCGAAACCTGTTGGGCGGATACTTTCGGCTGGCGCTTCATGAAATCAAAGGGCGGGATCTCGCCGCCATAGCGGTAGACCATGCGGGTGGCCGTTGACGAGAAGATCGCCACGCCAACCAGCAGAAGAAGGAATGGCACAGACAAGATGCGTTCGCGATAAAACCGACTGACGTTCTCGCGTTTCAGCAATTCGACTGACATTGCGCCGGTGCCGCCGAGCAGGTCGCTGGTTGCATGGGGATCGAATTCTCCGTCCTTCGCATCCACGACGATCCCGTACCGGTTGCAGGTCAGCGCTTTCATGTGCCGGGAGCGGAGGAGAGCACTCCCGTACTGCGGCAGGCCGTTGAAGACGGCCAGCATTCCGACCACGGTTGCGATCGAGGCAAACAGAACCATCAGCTCGAAGGTGACCGGTACAAACGCGGGCAGCGAGAACAATGGGCTGCCGCCGATGTTGAGCGGATAGTCCACCGCGCTCGTCCACCACTGCGCCAACTTGGCGATCGCGGTAGCGGCTATCCCCGCAATGGCGGCCACGTATCCGAGGCGCGAGGGCGATTTTCCAAGCAGATGATCAAGCCCGTGAAGTGGATAAGGAGACACCGTGTCAAATCGGGTCAGTCCGGACTGCCGGACCGCGACCAGCGCATCAGCCAACCTGTCGGGAGACTCGTAAACGGCCAGCGCCCCGACGATCTTTTCCTGAGTCCCGTCCGCTTCTGAGGACGGAGCAGGCCGCACGTCACGGAAGTCAGACATGGATTCCATCCTCCACGTCCGGCAATTCGGAGGGCGAGTGCCGCCGCCGGGTCATCTGCGATCCCGGAATGGTCGCTTTGACCTCGGTCATCGATATGACAGGCAGCGCCCGAACGAAGATCAGGACGAGGGTGAAGAACATCCCGAAGCTCCCAGCCAATATGCCGAAATCCACCAGCGTAGGAGCGTACAACCCCCAGCTGGCGGGGAGAAAATCGCGGTGCAAAGAGGTCACGATAATGACGAATCGCTCGAACCACATGCCCACGTTCACGAGGATCGAAACGACAAACATAATCGGTAGCGAAGTGCGCGCCTTCTTGAACCAGTGGACCTGCGGGACGATCACGTTGCAGGTGAACATAACGGCGAAGGCCCATGCGTAGGGGCCGGTCAGGCGATTCAGGAGCATGAAGCGCTCCGGCTCTTCGGCGCTGTACCAGGCGGTGAACATCTCCACGAGGTAGGCGTACCCGACCATCAGCCCGGTCGCCAGGATCACCTTGTTCATGTACTCGAGGTGCCTGATCGTGATCAAATGCTCGATCCGAAAGAGGCGCCTCAGGATAATCAGGACGGTCATCACCATCGCAAAGCCCGAAAAGACGGCTCCTGCGACGAAATACGGAGGCAGAATCGTGGTATGCCACCCGGGAATCACGCTCGTAGCGAAATCGAAGCTGACGATCGTATGGACCGAGACCACAAGCGGTGTCGAAACCCCCGCGAGGATCAGGTATGCACGCTCATAGTGCCGCCAGTGGCGGTTCAATCCGGTCCAACCCCAGCTCAGTAGCGAGTAGACGACCCGGTGCACTTTTGTCACGGCCCTCTCCCGCATCGCAGCCAGGTCGGGGATCAAGCCGACGTACCAGAAGAGCAGGGAGACTGTGAAGTACGTCGAGATTGCGAAGACATCCCACACCAGCGGGGACCGAAAATTCACCCAGAGCGACATGTCGTTAGGAACAGGGAACACCCAGTGGGCGAGCCAGGGTCGGCCCATGTGGATCAGCGGAAACAGCCCGGCGGTCATGACCGCAAAAATCGTCATAGCCTCGGCGAACCGGGCGATCGCATTGCGCCACGGTTGCCTGAAAAGGAACAGGATGGCCGAGATTAGCGTGCCCGCGTGCCCGATGCCGATCCAGAAGACGAAGTTCACGATCGGGAAAGCCCAGAAGACGGGGCTGTTGTTACCCCAGACGCCTATCCCGCGATATGCCGTGTACCCCATCAGCGCGAAACCGAGAAGCATCAGGGAGCTGGTAAAGGCAATGGCCGCCCACCAAAGTTTCCCAGGCGGAACGCGCATCGGAGCTGCGATATCGTCGTCGATCTGGGCAAGCAACTCCTGGTCGAACGCGACGTCATGACCGGGAGCTGACGGCACTTGTTTCATATTTTCAATCCCGGACAGGGGTTGCGAGTAGCCGACAGATAGGTCACCGCGGGTTGGACGCCCAACTCCCCAAGGGCCAGGTAGCCCCGCCGGCTGGCCGCCAGCTTGTGAACCCTACTCTGTGGATCGTTCAAATCTCCGAAAACAATCGCACCGGCCGGACAGGCTTGTTGGCATGCTGTCTGGATGTCCCCGTCCCTCAGCGGACGCCCCTCGATTTTCGCCTTGAGCCTGCCTGCCGCGATCCGCTGCACGCAAAAAGTGCATTTCTCCATGACACCGCGCCGGCGGACCGTCACCTCCGGGTTGAATATCAGTTCGGCGGGGGACCGCTTGTCGTGAAAGTCGAGGAAGTTGAACCGTCGCACCTTGTATGGGCAGTTGTTGGCGCAGTATCGCGTCCCGACGCAGCGGTTGTAAACCATTTCATCCAGCCCTTCGGGACTGTGAACCGTGGCGGCGACGGGGCACACCTTCTCGCAGGGCGCGAAATCACACTGCTGACACATCATCGGCTGGTGTACGACGCGCGGGTTCTCGGGCTTGCCGACGTAGTAGCGGTCGAGGCGGATCCAGTGCATCTCGCGGCCGCGCCGTACCTGCTCGGCACCTACCACAGGGATGTTGTTTTCCGCCACGCAGGCGATCGTGCACGCCCCGCAGCCCGTGCATGCCGCCAGATCGACGGCCAGTCCCCACTTGTGACCTTTGTACTCCCAGCTCGATGGGCTAGTTTTGGCCGTGTGCACGGTCTTTGCACCTGCGAGTTTCAGCCACCCAGCGGCTTCGATCTCCTGCACCATGCTTCGGCCCTTGGTGTCGTGATGCCCCTGCACCCGGACGAGCACGGCCGATCCCTGGGCTGCCCGGGCAGTGACGCCGGTGTACAACCAGGGCGAGATGCCCCCCGAGTTGCTCGTCAGGGGTTTTGCGTCAAAACCGACGCCGGTTCCGACCGACCCGGCTGTCTTTCGAGCGTAACCTGCTTCCACGAGCACCACGTCATCGGCGACTCCTGGTTCAACGAGGAGCGGAATAGTGACGGAGCGACCTTCGACCGAGAATTCGACAAGCTCGCCTTCCAGGCGATTCAGGCGTTGAGCCGTCTTTTCGGAGACAACGGCCCCGTTTCCCCAAACCTGCGTGGTGACCGGATTCGGCAGCTCCTGCAGCCAGCCATTGTTTGCAAACCGGCCGTCGTACGTTCGCGAGCCGGGGACAATCAGCAGCTCCAGTTCCGGGCTGTTGAGTCGCCGGGCCTCTCCGACGGCCTCCGACAGCCCCGTTGGGTCAATCTTGTGAACGACCGGCGGTGCGGGCGAATTTGTTTTGATGAACCCGTCGTGGAGGGCCGCCTGCCAGAATCGATCGAAATCTTCGGCCGCGCCGGCGACAGGGTAGACTTCCGTTTCCCACCGGGATTTCAGGTAGGCGCCGTAGTCGGGCGTCGTCAGCTGGTTCTCAGGCAGCCAGGCGAGCAGCATTTGCTCCCACTGCCGGCTTTCAAAAAGCGGGGAAAGGGTGGGCTGCTGAAGCGTCAGTAAGCCCGGGTGGTCGTCGTTATCGCCCCAGGACTCGAGATCGTGAGCAGCGGGGAGAATCCACTGAGCCTTCGCCGTCGTTTCCGAAGGCAATAGCGAGATCGACACCACCAGCGGCGCGTTTTCCAGCGCCGTCGCGAAGCCCAAGTCGGCGCTGAGGCTGTAAACCGGATTGGCCATCATGCAGAGAACCGCGCCGAACTGGCCACGCCTGAGCTCATCAACGGTCGCAGCCCACTCGTCCGGAGCCGGCACCGACAACTGCGCAGGCGAAGGAACGACCGAGCTAAGGGCCGTCCCCTCATTTCCCAGGCCCGAATTGACCGCGGCGGCTAGGGAGTGGGTGTACCAGGGGAGCTGATCGCCCGCTAATACGCAGCTCCGATGCGGATCACCCACCAGATCCGCACGTAGTGCTTCGAGAACATCCTTGGGGAGCCCGACTTCTTCAGAAGACACGCCGAGCTGGGTGAGAAGCGATCGAATATCGGCGTTTGACGCGAGCGGTTGGCGCTCATCTCGAACCAGTTCAGCCAGCAGCCAAAGCAAAAGTCGAGGTTGAGCGCTGGGTCGAACCGGCAGGCGATGGTCGGCTTTCGCTCCGGTGCTTGTCATGGCGCCTTCGGCCACCCACAGCCGGATCATTTCCCCGTCTTCGGGCCGACGGCGCGCGGCAAAGCCGGCGTGGTCGGCAACCCGGCCAGCGGGGCCAAGGAAGTCGCACTCGCAGCCGAGGACCCTTCGCGCCTTGTCCCAATTGACTCGAGAGGTGCTCGGTTCGCCGTGCACCATCCTGCGGCCACGCAGGGCTTCCCCGGAGTGAAACATCTCAAGGGTCAGGTGAGTCACGGATCCCCAGGCGGTCTGGAATCGCTGAACGACGGAGCGGGCCGCGGGGGATACGAGAGCGGGGGTGATCAGCAAAATCCGCTCTCGGCTGGCTGCCGCCTGCTTCAACGCGGCACGGATCTGGCCGTCCGCGTCCTTCCAGTTGCTCTGCTGGCCTTTGTACAAGGGTTTTCCGAGGCGGTCCGGATCATAGAGATCCAACGTGGCCGCCTGGCTGTATGCGTCAGTTGCACCGCCGCTTGCCGGATGGTCGGGATTGCCTTCGATCTTGATAGGCCGTCCTTCCCTGGTGAAAACGAGGACGGCGGGCGCGTGTGGATAGCCGGGCAACGAGGACGCGTATGCCTGGCTTACGCCCGGAAGGACGCCTTCCGGCTGCACGCGGTAAGAAACAATCTCGCCCCGCTCGCTGAGTCGGTCGCAGCCGGAACTCGCCGCCGCAAGTGAAGCGGAGAGTATCGCCAAAAACCGTCTTCGATCCAGGCCGGCGGACTCGGCCAGAGAATGCTTGATCTCTTCTATCGGTGACATGCGCTACAGTTCTCCGGTCCTCGAAGACTCGATTGGGAGCCAACTACCCGGGTGTGTGCCTCGCGGTGACAGCCCAGGCAGGCGCCCATCGAGAGGGATGAGACCTGGGCGAGCACTTCCATACGCCGAACGTCCCCGTGGCAGTTCTCGCAAGGTATGCCAGCCTGCACATGAATCCCATGGGAGAAATAGACAAACTCAGGCAGCCGGTGGACGCGACGCCAGACAACCGGGCGGCCGGCGGCGAAGGTATCGCGCAGCCGGGCCACGCCAGGTTTATCCGTCGACGCAACCTTGTGACAATTCATGCAGACAGCTGTCGCGGGCACGGAGGCGTGGCGGGAAAACGCTGCCGCCGTGTGACAGTAGCCGCAATCGACGCTCATCCGTCCGGCGTGAAGCTGATGCGAGTAATTGACCGGTTGTTCGGGGGCGTAACCCGTCGCGCGACGCACGGGCTCCGTAACAAGGGCGGTCACCAGGGCGGACAGGACTGCGACGAGAGCAATGATCGGAAGGTAAACCTTAACGTAATCGTCAACACGGTTCCACTTCAGCCGCACACCCTTCTCCCCGGTGTTCCAGGTTCCGCCAACTTTACGATTTAAACAACATCATGTTGACGAACGAATAAAGTGAAGTCAAGTTGGGGGGAAGCCGAGTGGATCTGGCTCGTCCAAGGGAGAAACAAAGCCAAAAGCCGATGACGATCCCGATCACGATCACGAGCGCGAGTGGGACGTGAGGAGCGGGCGGATCGACGCCTTGAAAGTCATCAGGCTTGTTTCTGCCTTGCCGTCGTTAGTCGAGAAAAACAGGTTCTCCTGGCTGCCTAACCGATAGCTGCCAGGGCTTTGCGCGGGCTTTCTTTCGCTTTGACGTCGTACTGGACGTCGGCTATTCGGCCCTGCTCGTCGATGACGAAGTGGCTGCGGACGATGCCGAAGTACTTTCTCCCGTACATCGATTTCTCGCCCCACGTTCCGTACGCCTCTGCGACCCGGTGATCCTCGTCAACGATCAGGGTGAAGGGAAGCTGGTACTTGGTCTTGAATTTCTGGTGCGATTTCAGGCCGTCAGGGCTGACTCCCAGGACCACCGCGTTTTTCTCGGTAACGGTTGGATAGTCGTCTCGAAACCCGCACGCCTGGGCGGTGCATCCGCTGGTGTCGTCCTTTGGATAGAAATAGAGGATCACCTTCCGCCCTCGAAAGTCCGACAGGCGAACGCGGTCGCCGGTGTCAGTGAGAGCTTCGAAATCGGGTGCAGTATCGCCGGCGTTCAGTTTTGGCATATTCGATTTCCTCGTGCCCTGCAGGCTTCAATCGTCCAATTGAATCGTCCAATTGACTTGCGCCTGAATCCTTCTTAGTCTACAACACCCGAAGCTGGAGGACCCGATGAGCTGGCTGAACCTGTACTCGCTGGTTGGTTGTGGAATCTTGATACTTCTGGCCTGGGTTACCTCGACCAACCGACGGATTGTCTCGTGGCCCACGGTAGGCATCGGGCTACTCATGATGGCCGGTGTTGGGGCGATCGTTTTCTGGCTGCCCGCCTTTCGCAATATACTTCTCTGGCTCAATTCCGCAGTCAACGCCCTGCTATCGGCCTCCACGGAGGGATCAAAGCTCGTATTCGGCAGCCTGGCGGATGGGTCCGATCCCAAAGGCCTCGGCTATATCCTGGCATTTCAGGTGCTTCCGGCTGTCGTCTTCTTCTCCGTGATCACGGCTCTTCTGTATCACATCGGATTCCTCCCTTGGCTCGTCCGCTTGACAGCACGACTGGTTCACCGTGGACTCCGCCTGAGTGGTGCAGAGGCGCTTTCCACTGCCAGCAATACCTTCCTCGGCATTGAATCCGCCTTGGTAGTCCGGCCCTTCCTCGACGCAATGACGAGGTCCGAGCTGATGATGGTTTTGACGGCGGGATTAGCCAGTATTGCCAGCACGGTTCTGGCGCTCTACGTCAGTTTTCTCAACGAGACCTTTCCGTATATTGCCGGGCACCTCATCTCCGCGTCCGTCCTGTCGATTCCCGCAGCCGTCATCATGTCGAAGTTGACCGTGCCCGAAGACGGGACGCCGGCGACCATGGGCCGCATTCCTGAGATCGAGTCGTATGTCGCGTCGCGACACTGGATGGGGAGCGTAGTCTGGGGGGCAAACGAGGGTGTGAAACTGGCCGTCGGCATCGGCGCCCTCCTGATCGGCCTGCGTGGCTTGGTCGCGCTCCTGGACCTCTTGCTGGGATTCGGCACAGGTTGGATAACGGCCGTCATAACCGGTGAAGAAACCCGGGTGACGTTGACGACGCTACTGACCTGGATAGCGTATCCCTTGATCCTTTGCCTCGGGCTGGATCCTTCGGAATGGGCAACGGCAGCGAAGTTGATCGGGGAACGGTGGCTGTTGACCGAGGTGATCGCGTACCAGGACCTGGCTGCGCTGGCTTCCAAAAACGCGCTTACGCCCCGCGGGCTCCTCGTGATCAGCTACGCTTTATGCGGCTTCACGCACGTAGCCTCCGTCGCGATCTTCGTGGGAGGGACCGCGGCTCTCGCGCCCTCGCGCAGAGACGACCTGGCCGCGCTCAGCTGGCGCTCGCTATGGGCTGCGACCCTGGCCACCCTTCTGACAGGTGCCGTGGCAGGCGTCTTCTACTATGGGCAAAAAGGATTGATCGGGTAAAGGCTACTGCGCACTGCCCAATTCCCACTGCCCACTGCGCACTGCGCACTGCCCACTGCCCACTGCGCACTGCCCACTGCCCACTTACCGAAGGTAGCCAACCGAGCCGAAAACGGCGGATTCTGAACCGCGAATCCGTCGCTTTTCGGCCCGGTTCCCAAGCCTCTCTGCTCCGCTCGCCAGCCGGTCAGTTGGCAGTTGGCAGTGCGCAGTGCGCAGTTCTATGATATCCCTCGTTTTTGGGAGGGGAGACGTGTCTGATTTCCTAGACTGCACGGTGGGTGGGCTTCTTGAGCAGACAGCCCGGGCATTTCCGGATCAGCCTGCTTTGATCTATTCCAACCGCGATTTGCGCTACACGTTCTCGGAGCTCGATGAACGGGTCACCCGGGTGTCCAAGGGCCTTCTCGCACTGGGGATCCAGAAGGGGGATCACGTCGGGATCTGGGCGACCAATGTCCCCGATTGGGTGGTTTTCATGTTCGCGACAGCGAGGATTGGCGCTGTCCTCGTTACCATCAACACAAACTACCGGCCCACCGAGCTCGAGTATGTGCTCAAGCAGTCGAATACGCGGCTTTTGGTCTCGATCGACGGATACCGCGACATCGACTATGTTCAGACGATTTACGACCTCGTCCCGGAGCTGAAGCACTGTCCCAAGAATGCGCTCGATTCCGCCCGTTTTCCGAGCTTGAAGCACGTCGTGTACATCGGTCCTAAAGAGCACCGGGGAATGTACCGCGTCGACGAGCTCCTGGGCCAGGGCGAACAGATGGACCCATCGGTACTGGAAGGCGCGATCAACTCGATCGCCCCGCATGATGTGACCAACATGCAGTACACGTCCGGAACAACGGGTTTTCCGAAGGGCGTGATGCTGACCCATCACAACATCATCAACAACGGTCTTGCGATCGGAAGGAGGCAGAAGTTCTCCTGCCACGACAAGCTCTGCCTGCCTGTTCCTTTGTTCCACTGTTTCGGTATCACGCTCGGAGTCATGGCGGCGTACACGCACGGCGCCGCGGTCGTGCCACTCGAGTCGTTTGATCCGCTCATGGTCCTGGCCGTTGTTCAGAAGGAGCGGTGTACGGCACTTCACGGGGTGCCGACGATGTTCATCGCAGAGCTCACCCATCCAATGTTCAACATGTTTGACCTGACCAGCCTTCGGACCGGGATCATGGCGGGTTCTCCGTGCCCGGAGCCGATCCTGCGAGAGGTCATGGAGCGCATGCACTGCCGGGAGATCACTAGTGTCTATGGATTGACCGAGGCCTCCCCGGGAATCACCCAGACGACCGTCACCGACTCGGTGGATGTTCGGGCGGCCACGGTGGGCAAGGAACTGGAGGGAGTCGAGGTCAAGCTGATCGACAGCGAGACGGGAACCAGAGTACCGATTGGCGTACCCGGCGAGCTGTGCTGCCGCGGTTATAACGTCATGAAAGGGTACTACCAGATGCCCGCTGAGACAGCTCAAGCCATCGATTCCGACGGCTGGCTGCATACCGGCGATATCGCGATTCTGCGCGAGGACGGAAACTACAAGATCACGGGTCGTCTGAAGGACATGATCATCCGCGGTGGCGAGAACATTTACCCGAAAGAGGTGGAGGACTTCCTGCATGGCATGGAGGGAGTCAAAGACGTCCAGGTGGTCGGGGTCCCGAGCGAAAAGTACGGAGAGGAAGTCGTTGCCTACGTGCAGCTGAAGTCAGGTTATTCGCTGGAAGCCAGCGAGATCCAGGATTACTGCCGCACACGAATCGCCAGGTACAAGATTCCCCGCTACATTTACTTCACGGAGCAGTTCCCCATTACAGCTAACGGCAAGGTGCAGAAGTACAAGCTGAGGGAAGACGCCGCAAGAATTGCGACTGACCACTGACCACTGACAACTGACAACTGACGGTCCGGTGGTGTCTTGTCCTTGAGGTCCTTGGGGTCCTTGAGGTCCTTGAGGTCCTTGGGGTCGGCGATCCGGATCAGCTGCTCATCCGCAATCGGGCGATCGTTGCGAGGATTTTGGTGCCCGCCCCGATCGTCCCCTTCACGGTGCCGGAAATCTTAGACTCGCCGATTCTCTTCCGGTAGCTGACCGGGACCTCCCTGATGCGCGCCCCCGCTGTTACCGCCTTGATCTGCATTTCGATGGTCCATCCGTAGCCAAGGTCCCGCATGCGGAAAGACTCGAGCACGCTTCGTCGGATGGCGCGAAAAGGGCCCAGATCCGTGTAAGGCGCACCCCAGAGCCATTTCATCAACGTGCACGCAAGAGCGTTGCCGAATCGTTGCTGTGGCGTCAACGAGCCGGGTTCCGCCTTGCCGAGGAGGCGCGAGCCGAGTACGAAATCGGCCTCCCCGGTCGCAATCGGTTCAACCAGCTCCTTCATCTCTGCCGGAGAGTCACTGGCGTCACCGTCCATGAAAACCAGGATTTCCGCGGAGCCGCTGGCTAAAACGCCTGATTGACAGGCTTTCCCGTAACCTCGGACAGCCTCGCTGACCACGCGGGCGCCGGCGGCCCTCGCCACCTCCGCAGTGCCGTCCGTCGACCCGTTATCGACAACTACTATCTGGTCTACCCAGTCAGGAACGGCCTTGACCACTCCTCCGATGGACTGTTCTTCGTTCAGCGCCGGAATGATGACGTTCACCTGCTTGTTGTTGACCATGGGGGCGTTACCATCAAGTTCGGCTGACAAGAATAGTCCAACTTGGCATGCCGCGGTAAACGGAAATCATTACAATCCCAGTATGTCGGACGTCGAGTTTCCAGCCGAGTGGGAAGAGATCGTTGCCCAGCTGACTTCAGGCAACATGAAGAAGGTGATGGTGCTCGGCGGACCCGACCAGGGCAAGAGCACCCTCTGCAGGTACCTGATTGGTCGGATGGAAGCGAGCGGTCGATCAGCCCTCCTGGTGGATGCGGACGTCGGGCAGAAGGATCTGGGTCCTCCGGCGACGATCGCTCTAGGCCGTCCGATCACCCCGTTTTCCGCTTCGCCGCCGGTTGTGCATGCTCTTTCATTCGTCGGTGCAGTGAGTCCAACCGGTCATTTCCTTCCGGCAGTTGTGGGCACCCAGGAGATGGTGAGACAGGCGGGGGACTCGTTCGTCGTGGTGAACACGACGGGTTTCATCGGTGGCCCCGGACGTGGATTGAAGGAAGCGAAAATCGAAGCGGTCAAGCCTGACCTGCTCATCGCAATACAGGAGGGGCAGGAAGCCGAGCCCCTGTTGCGGGGATTCCGGGGAATCTGCCGGATGATCCGGCTGCGTCGTTCGCCTTGGGTTGTGACCAAGACACCCGAAAGACGCCGAAAAGCGCGCGAAACCGGATTCCGGCGTTACTTCGAGGGTGCTCGGGTCCTGCAGCTCGGCATGGATCAGCTCGCGGTCCAAAGAGGCGACCTGGACGTGGGGTCGGGCCGCGGCCGGAACCGTCCGGGCAGGCTTACGGGACTTTTATGCGGCCTGTGTCGCGGTGATCGGACGGTCGCGGGCCTGGGGATCCTCCAGGAAATGAACATTAGAGCCCGAACCATCTCGTTCCTGACCCCAACTGCCGAGGATATTGCGCTCGTTCAGTTGGGGAGCATCTACCTCGCCCCGACGGGCGAGGAACTGCGGAATGCGGAATGGCGAATGCGGAATGCGGAATAGAACCGGATGCGGAGGAGGATGCCCTCGGGCATTCCGCACTCCGCATTTGGGCTTATTCGGCTTTCGCGGTTTCTTTGCCCTGATCGACTTGGAGGTTGTTCTTCACGGCGAAAGTGCCCCCGACGCTTCTCGCCTGGGCTTCAGCGATCGTCCTGTCGGCGCTATTGATCACGAACCCTTCGAGACTCACGTTCCCGTTCTTAACGATGATGTGGATTGAAGGATTGGCGCCGACACCGTACTTCTGAAGAGCCGGCTGACCGTATATCGACCGGTACAATGCACGCCGGATCCTGTCATCGGCGGTGGACAAAGGCAGGACTTCGATCTTGTTTTCCACGTCCTTGACCCACTCGACCCGCTCAACGACCCGCTCCGCGTCGCTCTTCAGTGTCGGCCGCGTCACCGCTCCGATCAGCACCACCTTGCCGGTCTGTTCGTTATATTGAAACGACAGGTGGTCGAAAACTCCGTAGTAGGGGAGTTTGGCCAGCGACTTGCGAATCTCTTCGACCTTCCGGTCGAGCTCGTTCTCCTGGCCCATCAAACTCGCTGTACCAGCGGAAAAGGCCAGCATCAAAATGGTCATCATGATTGTCAGTCTGTACTTCATTGCAGTATCCTCCTTGACCTCACTCTTTCTGTTTGCAATCTGCGATCCAATATGTGCATCGTAAGTTGTTGAAAATTCCGAAGAACTGCGAGAGATGGCTGTAAATCCGGGAATCTTTCCCGGCCACGCACCTGCGTATCTCCTATCGTCCGTCGGCCGGTGAGGCCAGTCGGCGGGCTCGCATTTTTTTTCTCCTGATCAAAAACATAGTGAGAACGATACCTGCGACGACGATAACGGCAATCACGATTGCCGCAACGGCAAAATCCCCGTCGCGCAGATACGAGATGAGTCTCCGTCCGAACAGCGATGCCAGGAATGCGACAATGAGGTATCTGAGCGCCCGGCCAAGTCCGAGAAGTAACAGGTATTTGCGAACCGGATAGCTGAGCGCTCCTGCAGCGAAAAGAAACGGGGGGGCGGGGAAGGGCGGAGGCAGGATCGCCGACAGTATGATCGCCCCCCAGCCCATGGTTCCGAACGTTGATTTGATCTTCTGGATTGTATCCGCCGATACGCGCTTCTGGAGAGCCGCCTCGCCGCCTGTCCGTCCAAGCCGATAGGTGATATAGCCGCCCAGGATCGCGCCGATCGTTGACATGAGCGCGTAGTACGCCCACCAGTCCCGGTCAGCTGCGGCCAGGATGATAGTCAAGACATCCTGAAGACCCGCGGTCGGAATGAAGGAGTTGTCCAGAATACCGATCAGGATGAGGCCCGGGCCTCCCAGTTGCAGGGCCAGCCGTGAAAAACTGAGACAAAGGTGGAAAGTCGTCATGCGAAGAGACCGGAACGAGGCAGTCGAACACCTTGCTCGATTATCTGCCGATTTCACCCGAAGGTGAAGCCGGCAGCGAGGGTGTTGCATAACGTCTGAGAAGTGCGTTCGGCCCACGGGTATTTAAGGACCTGTTATGGGCTGATGTCGTGCGGAGGGCGAGATCGAATGGAGCCGCGCACGAAAGCGAACGGCAGTGAGCGAGAGTAAGCGGACCACCAATCATTCGCTAAGTCGATACATTCACGTACGAAGCAGTCGAGCGAGTCAGGTGGTCCGCTTACTCTCGCTCGCTTCTCTCGCTGTCGTGCGCGGCTCCATTCGATCTCGACGTCCGCCGGGAACTCGCCGGTCTATCCGCCTATTAGTCATAGCAGGCGACACCGAGTCGTGTCAGAGCCGCGCGCGAGCGTCTTTCCGCGAAGCAAGCGGGTTCGAACCGAAAGCAGCTTGCATACCCCAAGGTGTCTAACATGTGTATAAAGTGCAGGCCTTACGCGAAGCGGAACTCCTGGCCGATTTCTTTGATGGGCAGGCGGTCGAGCTCCCGATGTGCTGCCTCAAGCAGCCGCTCGATCGGCTCTGTCCTCGGTTCCCGGCTCAAATTGAAGGTCAGGTGATGGACGGGCATGACGTATCGGCTGCCCGCCATCTGGCTCATCGCCCAGGCCTGCTCGGGGTTGCAGTGGTTGGCGATAAAAGGATCGTACGCGCCAATCGGCATGATGACCAGGTCGGCAGGCCTGCCGTTCTTCAATTGCTTGAAGCTCTTGGTGTAGGCAGTGTCGCCTGCGTACAAGACCTTGTGACGGCCCGTTTCGAGCATGTATCCGTTATAGCCGCGGTAATGGTCGTGTCGAAGCCGGGCGCCCCAATGCTTGACCTGGAAGGCCGTGCACTGCACCGGTCCCACTCGGCAGCTATCGCCCCACCGCAATTCCCGGACTCTCCTGTATCCGTCGACCCTCAAGAGATCCGAAGTCTGGTATGACGTCACTACCTCAGTCCCGGACGCTTCGAGTGCTCTCAGCGAGGGGATATCGATGTGATCCATGTGCGCATGAGACAACAGGATCATGTCGATCCGGGGAAGAGCGCTTATCGGCAGCGCAGGCGCCACATTTCGTTTTGGTCCGAAAGTCACGGGACCAAGCGAGACACCGGCCCGATCGCTGAACATCGGGTCCGTCAAGACAGTGAATCCATCGAGCTTGAGCAGGACGGTGCTGTGCCCCAGCCAGGCGGCGAACAGGCCGTTGTCCGGCCATGCAGACGGATCCGGTCGGAACTGCGGCGGCTCAACAGGGGCTCCCATTTCCTTGACCATCTGATTCCAGAAGCCGGGAGCGTGCCCATAGAGGAGTACTCCGGCGCCGGACAGAAGTAGCCCCGCCCGCTGCAGGTATGTTCGCCGCGTCACCGGTTCGGACCAGCTCTTCAGGAAGCGTTTGAGCGCTTCATTGTTTTCGGCCTGACCCCACCATGACGGCGGTTGATCATTTCGCGTCGCCATTCAGCTTGATGCCCTCCGACATAACCACAAGGACGCTATATTCCCGTATTCCGGTTTCAAGGTGTCTGGTTGCGTGGCCGGGTAGTCCGCGGTGCGCGGATGATACTCGTGTTCGGCTCACCGATTCCCTACTCGAGTGGAAAGCGAACCCCGCCCGCGATGGCAAAATCAGAGTCGTCCGAGGCGATAACCTTTGCCTGGAAATAGGGGATCCAACCGTCCATGCTGTAGCCGAGTCCGAACAGAATATTGGCCGCCGGATCGGTGTCGCTTCCGACCGGACCCTCCGGGTTCCTGTAGACAAAGCCGAGACCGGCGCCAGCCCAGGTGAAGGCCCGCCCGCCTAAGGCAAAATCGTAGTGAAAATCCAGGTTGAAGGTAGCCGCCTTACCATTGTCGACGAAGACGTATTCAACGTTCGGGTTGAAGTAGAGGCGCCTGACTATAGGCGCGAGGAACTCACCGCCGATAAAAGCGTTTTCGTTATCGGAGTAAAGTCCAGCTCGCCCGCCCACCATCGTCGGGGTTTGCGCCAGAACGTCGTTGTTTGCGATGCAGATACTGGCACCAACGGCGAGCAGTAAGGCTATCAACCGCAAATGAGAAGACATATCCGGATATCCTCCTTTTTTCGGCTGGAGAAATGAAGCAACTCGTGGGCCATAAG
>CAYQYP010000069.1:0-3338 GCA_964421755.1 uncultured Acidobacteriota bacterium | reverse complement strand
AGCCGCCCACGGGTCGAAAGCGTTTCTCTTGGAGAACACGCAGGAAATTCTTCTGGATTGAAAGCGGCAAGTCGCCGATTTCGTCGAGAAAAAGTGTCCCTCCATCGGCCTGCTTTATGAGTCCCGGGCGGCTGCGGTCGGCACCGGTGAACGCCCCTTTTTCGTGGCCGAACAGGGTGCTTTCAACGAGGCTTTCGGGGAGGCTCGCACAATCGACCACCACGAACGGGAGCGCGCGACGTGAACTGTTCGCGTGCACCAGCCGTGCGATCATCTCTTTGCCGCTCCCTGTTTCTCCGCTGATCAGGAGACTGGCGGTGCTCCCCGCCGCCTGGGCGGCAAAACCCAGGCAGTGGTGCATGAGCGGACTGGCAGCGACGAAACTGCCTCGATCGAAAGTTGTCGTGTTGCGCGATTGCATGCAACCCTCGTGGTATTGGAGGGCGCGACGGAGAGTCAATGTGATTTCGCTGAGATGAGCCGGTTTCTCGAGGTAATCCCAAGCCCCGGCCTTGATGGCCAACTCGGCGCCTCTGAAGTCGGCGAGCCCCGTCATGATGATGACCTCAGGGCAGGAGGACATGAATCGAAACGCCGGGATGGCGTCCAACCCGCTTCCGTCTGGAAGGTTGACATCCAGCAGGATAACTTCGAAACCATCGGATGAAGCCATTTCGATACCCTGCTCAAGCGTACAGGCGAAATCCGCTTCATACCCGAGCGAGCGGCAGGTCGCTCGGAGCAGCATACACAGATCCTTGTCATCATCGATGATGAGTACGTTCGGCATCACAAGTCTCCTGGCGCCCCCGTTCCCGTGCGCTTTTCCCGGCTATCGACCGCGCGTCTCACAGCGGCTCCCAACTCCTCGGCCGTCAACGGCTTGTAGAGGAGGTCGAAGATCCCAAGCTGCCGGACTGACTCTCGGTCGACCTGGTCACCGTAGCCCGTACACAGAAGGACCGGAATTCGGGGCTGGCTCGAGAGAATCTCTCGAGCCAGGTTGATGCCGGTAATCTCGGGCATAGTCTGGTCGGTGATTACCAGATCGAAGGCGTTCGGGTCGCGCAGGAAGATCTTCAGGCCGTCGCTGCTACGCCTGGCGACTGTCACGGCATATCCGAGCTGCTGAAGCAGGTCCTTCCCGGCTGCTGCCAAAGCCGGCTCGTCATCGACCATGAGAATCCGCTCATGTCCTCGAGCGGGCGCTTTTCCCTGAGTCTCTTTGCCGTTCGCGGGGAGATCAATTTCCGGCAGGTAGACACGAAAAACACTCCCCCGCCCTACCCGGCTTTCGACCTGGATATCGCCTCCCTGACCGGAGACAATACCCCTCACGACCGCCAGACCCAGACCTGTCCCCTCACCGGGCCTCTTCGTTGTGAAGTACGGATCAAAGATTCGCGCTGTGGTTTTGCTGTCCATTCCGTGCCCCGTGTCGGACACCTCGAGGCAGACGTGCTTTCCCGGCTGCAGAGGGGGCAGCGGATCTTCAAGGATGGTCTTCGACAGGCGAACGGAGAGCGTTCCACCGTCGCTTCTCATCGCATGCAGGGCGTTTGTGCACAGGTTCATCAGAACCTGGTGGAACTTCCCCGGGTCACCCATGATTGTCCCCGCGTCCGGGGCGAGATCCGCTTGCACCTCCACGTTTGAAGGCGCTACGGATCGAACCAGGCCAACGACCTCTCCCGCGACCGTGTGAACCGCAAACGGTGTGCGTTCTTGCTCCTCGTGCCTGGCCAGGGAGAGGAGTTGCCGGACCAGTTCCTTGGCGCGCAAGGTTGCGTTGCAGATCTGCTCCTGGTACGGGAGGATCTCCTTTTCCCCGCAAAGCGACCACTTCGAAAGCTCGGCGTTGGCCAGGATAATAGCCAGGATATTGTTGAAGTCGTGGGCGATCCCGGCGGCGAGTTGGCAGGCCACCTCCATCTTCTGTGCGGCCTGCAGCTGCGACTCGAGTTGCACCTGGCGTGTGACGTCCCTCTTCAGGGAGACGAAACCGACGATGTCGCCGGTCGGGCCCTTCAGGGGGGTGATGATCGTATCCATGTGGACCGGCGATCCTGCCTTGGTACGGTTGATCAGCCTCCCTTCCCAGTTCTGGCCGCTCAGGATCGTCTCCCACATTTGCCGATAGAAATCGCCGTCATGCATTCCGCTCTTCAGAAACCGAGGGTTGCGTCCGATCGCCTCCGCCCGGGAGTAGCCGGTGATCCTCTCGAAAGCAGGATTGGCGTAACTGATGACACCATCCAGGTCCGTGATGATCACATCTTCCGCAGCCTGTTCCAACGCCGTTCCCAGCTTTCGGATCTTCTCTTCAGCCCGTTTGCGCTCGGAGACATCCCGAACTATGGCCAACAACAGTTCCTCGTTGTCAATGCCGAGGCGGTTGAGGCTGACCTCGGTGGCGAGAATCCGGCCGTCACTGCGCTGGTGGTCCCATTCGAAGAACTGCGCATCCCCGGCCAAGGCCGCCCCGACCTTCAGCCGCGCCTTCTCGGCCGAGGCAGTACCGTCGGCCTGGCAGGGAGGGGAGAATTCTTCAGGCCGCCTGCCAAGCAGCTGTTCGCGCGGGTAACCCAGGATCTCCAGGATCCTGGTGTTGCCCTCCACGAACGTTCAATCCTTAAGAATCAGAATGCCATCCGGGGCTGTTTCGAAGAGGGTCCGGTAACGAGTCTCGCTTGCGCAGAGATCGCGGATGTCCTTCGTCCAGACCTCCTTCAGCTTGCCGACAAAAACCACGACGACAACGCATGCGATCGTCACTGCGACCGTTGCATGTACCCACGCGGTGACCGAGACGGCAAAGGCACCCTGAGCGGGCAGCGTGGTCGTCCAGCCTTTGATGTGGGCTATACCTGCTGCAACCATGACGGCTACGGTGGACCCGACTGCGATGTGCCCCTGCAGCTTTGATCCGGCGAACGTCACTAACACGCATATGCAGACCAGTGCCACGGACGCCATGCTGAGCAGACCAAACGTCCATAATCCCGTCCCGGCGATTCCAAACAGGCAGATCCAGAAGACTTGCCAGCGAGTCTGGAATGAGACCCTCCCTTTCGCCAACCGTGCACCTACGATGCCAAGGGAAAAAAACCGAGTAAGGTACAGAACAGAAAAACCCGCGGAGCTGACATAGCTTCCTCGCAACAGGCTGAACGCAGCCAGCGGGAGAATCAGAATGGCCGCAACCGTGAATAGCTTCTCGATGATCTGTTCGATGCGTTCCTGGTCGACATTGGGGAGGCTGCCAAACGGTTGCCTGGATTTCCTGCTTGTGCGACGTGCCGAAACCATGGCTGAACCCTGCTCCCTCAGCCGTTAAC
>CAYQYP010000068.1:0-8566 GCA_964421755.1 uncultured Acidobacteriota bacterium | reverse complement strand
ACCTAGGATGTCAAGGTATGCCTTCTGGAGCGCGGACATCTTGTCCGCACTGGGATCGCGGACGTCCCGTCCGCCCATCTTGCCCGCCGTTGACGTTGTTCGATCTGCTGCAATCTCCGAGAACGCCGGGCAAGATGCCCGGCGGGCGGGCAGGATGCCCGCGAACCCAGTGCGGACGGGACGTCCGCGCTCAGAAGGCCCTGCACTTTATACGCATGTTAGACACCTTAGGGTGTGCAATCTGCTTTCGGTTCGAACCCGCTTGCTTCCGCGGCAGGAATGCCGGCGGAAGCAAGCGGGTTCGAACCGAAAGCAGGTCGCATGCCCCACCGGAATCCCAAGATCCGTATAAAGAAGTCAAAGGATCACGGGAAATGAGCTGAGACAGGCTGGCTGTCGGGGTCCTGTTGAACGGGACGGGCGTAAGGAGGAGACCAGGGGAAGATCCAACCGGCAGACGTGGGCTATAATTAATGCATACATCGCAAGACTGCGCGCGTGAAGCTTGAGCCCCAGACTCACAGAATTACGACTATGGGCAGGCGAGCCCCGGGCCAGCAGGAGGAACCCGCCATGGCGGTTAAGAAGAGTCAGCCGGTCGATTGGGAAGTCTTCCTTTCCGGGATCGCCCAGGGGAAGTCCCTGGAATACGGGGCGAACCGCAGCGTTTACTGGGAAGGCGATGCCGGAGACTCGGTGTTTTTTTTACGGCAAGGCAAGGTGAAGCTCTCGGTCACCTCGCAAGAGGGGAAGGAGGCGATCGTCGCCGTCCTGGACAAAGGTGATTTTTTCGGCGAGGGATGCCTGGCAGGGCAACCGTTGCGCATGGCAACTGCCACCGCCATCACGGATTGCAGTCTGGTCCGGCTGGAGAGGCAGCTGATGATACGCCTTCTCCACGAGCGGCACGAGATCTCGGAGATGTTCGTCACGCATCTGCTGTCGCGCAACATCCGGTACGAAGCGGACCTGGTGGATCAGCTCTTCAACTCGAGCGAGAAGCGCCTGGCCCGGATCCTTTTACTGCTGTCCCATTTCGGTAAGGAGAGCAGAGCCGAACCCGTGCTTCCCAGAATCAGCCAGGAGAACCTGGCTGAAATGGTTGGCACCACGCGCTCAAGAGTCAGTCATTTCATGAACAAGTTCAGGAAGCTCGGCTTTATTGACTACGGCGACGAAGGCGGGTTGACGGTCAATAGCGGCCTTCTGAGCGTGGTTCTTCACGATTAGGGAACCTGCTCCGACGCGCCACCGCCGGCGGGGTGAAAAGCCTGGACCCACCCGGCAGGGCCGTAGGGCGCCCAGGCCGGGTTGATACCTCATTAACCAACTGGGGACAGAACGGGTTCCACGCTTTCGGTTGTCTTCGCCTCAGCCGGGACACTTGCATTGATGGCAACCTTAACAGCGTCTTCCATAGGGTCTTTGAACGGTACTCCGATTCGGAGCAGGCCGTTTTCGTAGATCGCTTCGGCTTTGCCCGGTTTGACCGGCCAACCCAAGGCCAGTGCCGAAACATACTCGATGTCCCTGGCCGGCGCTGTCAGATGGATGCTGTCTTCGAGGATCTTCACATCGATGGTATCCGTTGGCGCTCCAGGGATGGCGAACTCTACTACGAGCTTGTGGGTCTGTGCGTCCGCATACGCTACGGTATTGGGCGCAACCTTGATTCGATTTTCCAACATCTTGATCCCTCCATTTTCACGAGTCACTGCTTTCATTGAAGGCAGGCACGGCTCGGGCCCGCCTTCAAAGACACGCTTCTCAGATGCTAGATCCACCGACGGCGGCTGCTGAGCAAGTTGTAAAGAAACACGATCACTGCGATGACCAGCAGGGCGTGAATCAGATTGCCGCCGATTGACATCGAGAAACCCAGAAACCACAACACCACCAATACCACTAGCAGGGTGTAGAACATATTGATTCTCCTTCTTTGTTCTCTCGATACTACGCGGTCGAATCCGGGGTGTCAGTTCGGTAACGCTCACGTGTTTGGTCAAAAGTGCTCACCGGAAGGACCGGCTTCCTGATCAAACGGAAGCTATTTTTCGGGAATTCTCCCGACTTTGTTTTCGTCTTTGCCCTCCAAGGTGGGGTCCCTCATTCGTTTCTGCATTCGCTTCTCGGTCTTGACTTTCACCTTGCGAGATCTATCCGCTGCTCCACTCTTAGTTCTTGACTTCATGATGCTCTCCATCAAGGAAAGTGGTTTCCTCACTACTGGCAGGAGGTCGTGGACGGATCTGCGTGACCCGCCCGCCACTTTCCATCGACACCATGCTAGGAGGGGTGGAGAATGACGTCAGTTCAATTGTGTACGCACGTCTGTTCACTTATGCACACCAAGGGTCACCTCCAGACCCACTCAGTTCAGTCATTGCTCACACGTCCGGTCAAAACTGCTCAGCTAAAAAGGAAATCTTATGTTCTGATTCATATATCAAGGAGGATCAGATGAGAAAGTTCCTGGCGACATCGGCTTGTGTGGTTTTCGTTGGACTCCTGGTTCTCGGCACCGGCTTCGCCCAGCGGCCCCACACGGGAGACAGGAAGCTGGATTCCCTGCTCGGCAAGATTAATAAGGAAGCCAAGGCCGACCCCGAAGGATTCCTCCAACAGCTCAGTCAGAGGCACAACATTCCGGAAGAAGAGATCCGGAAGGCGAAAGAGCAACACGGCCTCGAAGCGGGAGACATTTACATGGCCACGGCTCTGGCCAGGAGAGCTCGCCGGCCCGTCTGGGACATCGCGGCCGAATACAAGCAAAACCAGGGCAGGGGCTGGGGCGTGATGGCCCAGAGCATGGGCATCAAGCCCGGCTCGCCGGAGTTCAAGGAATTGAAAGACAGCGCCCGCGGCTCGGTGGACCATATGAGAGCCACCGCCAAGTCAAGGGAACAGCATGAGCAGGCGCTGGAAAAACAGCGCGGACAGAAAAACAAGGGCCAGTCCCAGGGCAAAGGCCAAGGGAAAGGCAAGAACAAGTAATTCTCGCCTGATGTTGTTTGTTCCCGGGCTGTAGTCAAGTTCTGCATAGGCTGGGCGATGAACATTCCTCGCCCAGCGGCGTGGCGCCGGCTTCCTGTCAGAGCCCGCTTTCGGTGTGCAATTACGAACAGTCACGCGTGCCCATGTGAACAGCATCTGTCACAGATATCGGCGACACTTGTCCGAGCAGGCACGGCCTGAACCATGGAATGGAAGGAACTCTCATGAACGAAAATCCGCAACACCAACCGGTCAACAGTACTTCCTCGATGCCATCGATACGGCGGACAGCGATCTATGCTGCCGTGTTGCTCGTCGTCTTTCTGTTCGGCTTCGTCCCAATGTGGCTCAAGTCTCGCGAAAGCTCAACGAGTCTTGCTCAGGCAGAGCACCATTTAAGGGTAGCCAGGATTGAGAATACGCTTTCATCCGCAGCAATTGACGCGCGGCGGGGCGATTATGAGCCGGCCCGTCAAGCCGCCAGTGACTTTTTTACTTCGCTCCGAGCAGAAAGTGACGCCGGGACTGAATCGGCCTTCTCGCAGAGACAAAGAGAGGGGCTCCAGTCGATGCTCGCCCCGCGTGATGAGATCATTACTCTGCTTGCTCGCAATGACTCTGCTTCCGCAGATCGACTATCCGATCTTTACGTGTCCTATCGCGAGATTATGCAGAGATAACGGGGCTGTTCTCACCGCGTCGACATCTACAGGGGCAAGAGGGTCAGACGACGCTCGTCCGGTTGAGTCGGAACGTCACGGCGGGCGCCTCTCCCACAGCTCTGACCCGGCTTCCACTGACCCTCTTCTGTCTTTAGATCATCGGGCTCTGAGGACGCCCGGCTTGATGTTCTGGTTTCTACAGAACAGATTGCCCGGGTCGTACTTCTGTTTCAACGCCACAAGCCTGTCGTAGTTCTTGCCGTATGCCGCCTCTACTCGGTCTTGCTCGTCCGCCGTCATGAAATTCACGTACACGCTTCCCAGAGAGTACGGGGCGACAGCCTGAAAGAACTCTCGCGCCCAACTGATGCAGCGTTGATCATCGGCTGGGTCATCCCAGCGTCCGTGAACGTTCATCACATAATTCACATTTCTGTGAGGATAGGCCGTGGCGTCCCCGGGGACGGTATTCATTCTTCCGCCGATCTGGCCGATAAAGATCTCGGTGTGTGGTGAGGGAAACTTCCCCGAGTATTCAACAGTTTTCTCGATAGCCTCGTCGTTCAATTCATCGAAGTCATGGGACTTCCAATAGTTGCGGGCTCCGGGCGTCAGGAGGGGGTCGAACGCTTGCTGAAAAGCGGTGTAGGGCATGGCGCCCACATGCTTGCCGACTAGCGGGGCGAACTCCTCCAGCGGGCGGATGGCCTTCTGTCCAGCCTTAGCATCCCCTAAAAAGAAAACCGGGAGCACCAGGACCTCCTTTCCATGAATACTCTCGGGCAGGAACGGGAGTGGTGGCGCTTTTCTCAACACTACCCACACGGTCAGATCGTGCGGCGCCTGCCTGGTAAACTCCCGATAGCGCCTGAGGACGGACTTGGCCTGATCGTGCGGATAAACCAGAAGCCCTGCGAAGACTTCCGGGCCGACCGGATGCAGCTTGTACTCAAACCTGGTCACGATTCCAAAGTTCCCGCCCCCACCCCGGATTCCCCAGAAAAGGTCGGCGTTCTCGCTGGCAGTGGCGCGACGAAACGCCCCATCCGCGGTGATAACATCGGCGGAAAGCAGGTTGTCGACTGTCAGGCCGTACTTGCGCGTCAGCCAGCCGAAACCACCGCCAAGCGTGAGTCCTGCCACCCCGGTCGTCGAATTGATTCCCAGAGGCGTCGCCAGGCCATGCAACTGCGCCTGTTGGTCAAATTCACCGAGAGTGACACCCGGCTCCACCTGCGCCGTGCGTTTCTGCGGGTCCACCTGTACCGATTTCATGAGCGAAAGGTCAATCATCAGTCCCCGGTCGCAAACGGCGTTGCCGGCGATGTTGTGTCCTCCCCCGCGCACGGACACGACCAGCCGGTTTTGCCTGGCAAACTCGACCGCATGCTTCACATCGCCGGCCCCGGCGCAACGAGCGATGAGTGCCGGCCGCTTGTCAATCATCGCGTTCCATATCGTGCGCGCTTCATCGTAACCGGTGTCTCCCTCGCGAAGCAGTTGCCCGCGGAGATTGCTGGCCAGTTGGTCTACTTGGATATCGGAAACGACCACTCGATCGCCGGACAGACCTGCCAATTCTAACTGCGGCATAACACCTCCTCGTATGTCACCCGACTGAAGATTTGCGAAATCGACTAGACAAAAGAAGCAACTACCTTCTGGCGTGCTTTGAGCGCGTTCCCCGGAAAAGTGGAAGTGAAGCAAAAAGGGAGCTTGCTTTCCTCCATGCTACATCCCGACCGACCTCGCTTCAAGGCCGTCAAGGTCACAGGGGAAAGCGGCGTCGCCAGGAATTCTCCCAAGGCATCGAATTCTTCTGCCGCCCGGTTGATGCGCAAATTCGCCAGCCGCATGATTTCGGTGTAGTATCGGCAGCTGTTATCCGCTGTTGCCTTGCCGCGCGGATACGCTCCAAGTATTGAATGACGATGACGCCGCATACCGCCAAAAAATCTAAAGCTGTCAGCATCATCGACTTCTTAAGGCCCCACTGGAAAGCCCTGACGCTGGCCTTGCTGGCGGTGGCGGGCCAAGCCGCAACCGACCTGCTCGAACCTTGGCCTCTAAAGATCGTCCTCGATTACCTGCTTCAGTCCAAACAGCCGCCCGGTTGGATGAGCGGAATGATCGGCTGGATCGGGCAGGACAAGCTGGCTGTCCTCAACTTCGCGGTGGTGGCGGTGGCGGTCATCGCCATCGTAGGCGCACTCAGCTCCTTACTGGAGAAATACCTCACCACCAGCGTCGGCCAATGGGTCATGCATGACCTGCGGCGCACGCTCTATCACCACATCCACCGCCTATCGCTGGCGGAGCACGACGAAAGAAGGACCGGCGACCTCATCGGCCGGGTGACGAGCGACATCGACGCCATACAGGCGTTTATCACCACGGCGCTGTTAGGCATTCTAACCAGTGTCCTCACTCTGCTGGGGATAGTCGGGGTCATGCTCTACCTGAACTGGCGTTTCACGCTCATCTCACTTTCTATTGCGCCCGTGCTCTTCCTCGTCGTTTACTCTTTTACCCGGCGCATCAAAAAGGCCTCGCACGACGTAAGAAAAAAGGAGAGCGAGCTGGTTTCGATTGTCGAGGAAGTTTTCTCCTCGATCCGCGTGGTCAAGGCCTTTGCCCGAGAGGACTACGAGGAGCGCCGCTTCGAGCGCCAGAGCCTGGAAAATGTCGAGATGGCCCTGGTTGCGCGAGGCATCAAGATGAAACTCTCACCCATAGTCGAGATTATCGTAGCGACGGGGACCTGTTTGATGCTTGGCTACGGCGCGCGCCTGGTACTGGCGGGCCAACTCACCGTCGGCGCTCTGGTCGTGTTTTTGCTTTACCTGGGCAAGATGTATAAGCCCATGCGAGACCTTGCCAAAATGACAGACACCGTCTCAAAGGCCGCGGTGGGGTTCGAGCGGATCCGGGAAGTCCTGGAGACCGAGAGCGGGATGCGTGACCAGCCTCACGCGCGCCCTGCCGCGCGCTTCAAGGGCAAGGTCGAATTCGACAGAGTGTCGTTTGGCTACAACCAAGACCAATTGATCTTGAAGGATGTCAGCTTCGAGATCGAGCCGGGCCAGGTCGCGGCATTCGTCGGCCCGACCGGGAGCGGCAAGACGACCATCATCAGCCTGGTTGCGCGCTTCTACGATCCTGTCTCCGGGGTAGTCAAAATCGACGGGACAAACATACGCAACTACACGATGAAATCGCTTCGCGAGCAGATCAGTTTTGTCTTGCAGGAGACGCTTTTGTTCCGCGCGCCCATATGGGAAAACATCGCCTATGGCCGCCCGGAAGCCAGCCGCGAGGAGATTATACGCGCCGCAAAACTGGCCAACGCCGCCGAGTTCATTGAAAAGATGCCCGAGGCTTACGACACGATGGTCGGCGAACGCGGTGTAACGCTTTCCGGGGGCCAGCGCCAGCGGATCGCCATCGCACGGGCCGTTATCCGCGATACTCCCATCCTGGTTCTGGACGAGCCCACCTCTGGACTGGATGCCGTGTCCGAGCAGGCGGTGTTCGAAGCCCTCGACCGTTTGATGGAAGGCAAGACTTGTATCGTCATCGCGCACCATCTGGCGACGATCCGTCGCGCCCAAATCATCTTTGTGGTGAAAGACCATGCTCTCGTTGAGCGTGGCACCCACGACGAGCTTCTGGCGGCAGGCGGCTTCTATTCGGAGCTGTACGACATCCAATTTCGCAGGGAAGATCCCCAAGCGGCGGAGAAGCGTACTACTACTTAGCCAGCAAGGCTTTTATCGTGGCCGGACTCTCCAGAGTCCGGCAGGCGGACCGTTGAGGGGTTCGCGGGTTCCGCCAGCAGGTGAGTGGGGAAGAAGTTGTGTTGTCGCCCGGCTCGTTAGTCCGGTGGCCGGGACTCTCAGAGTCTTGACAACAGTTCTGGCCGCTGTGAGACTCCCTTTGATGCTCGAGGGTTACGAGTTCTTCGATCCCGACCAGCCTGTTGAAGAGTATTACGGCTGCTTGCCGCATTGGAGGCAGGAGGGAGTTCTCTATTTTGTTACTTTCCGCACTGCCGATTCGCTCCCGGCCGACAAGCTTCGCTTTTGGACACTTGAGAGAGCCGACTGGCTGCGGCGAAATCCTCCTCCTCACACCAGGGAACAGCGAGCAGAATACTTCCGCCTGTTTCCCGCCCGCATGAACCGGTGGTTGGATCAGGGCTGCGGCGAATGCGCGCTGGCTCGGAAGGAACTCAAACGCATAGTCCAGGACTCCTTGCGGTTCTTCGATGGATGTCGCTACCGGCTGGACGAGCACACGGTCGCGCCAAATCACGGACATGTCCTCGTGCAGCCTCTCGGGAGCTGGGAGCTTTCAGACATTACGGGATCCTGGAAGAAGTACACTGCCCGGCGAATTAACCGTATCATCGGGAAGCAGGGTAGCTTTTGGGAGGAGGAATCGTTTGACCACGTCGTCCGCTCACCAGAAAGCCTTGAGGCGATCAGGCGTTACATACGTGACCACTCAAGGTATTTGCAGTGCTCCAGAGACGACACCTGAGTTGGCAGCCTCAGCATGGTCTAGCCGGACTCTGGAGAGTCCGGCCACGATAAAAGCCCCCCGCACTCGCGATTGTGCGAGCCCCCTCGCCTCGTTAAGTTAACGCCTATGGCGCTCAAACCCTCGTCTAACGAGTTCCCAGGGCTTCGTTACAACTTCTTCAGTGCCTCGATGCGCTGCATCACGACCCCGGTATAGCCCTCGACCTCGGCGGGCGAGAAGCCGCCGGCGCGGAAACAGTCACGGATCTGCTCAGGGGAGAGTTGGCCGAGCCGGTTGCCAAGCCAGCGGGCGTCCGCGATAGGAATATGCTTGGCCACACTCTCCATCCGCGTACGGGTGCGGTAGTAGGGGAAATTGAAGATGGT
>CAYQYP010000067.1:0-9396 GCA_964421755.1 uncultured Acidobacteriota bacterium | reverse complement strand
AACGTCCTGCTGTTCCTGGCGGCCCTCGAGAAATGTCTGGACGCCCAGGGCTACAGGTTTCAGAAGGGCGCGAGTGTAGCTGCGGCGCTTGGGTGAGTCCACGGTTGACGGTTATCCGGTTCCGGTTCAAGGGGTTCAAGGGTTCTCCGGTTCCTTGTTCACTTTCCAACCCACGAACGTTGAACCGTATCACCGTGAAACCCCGAACCAGCAGAGAGATGCAAGCTATGAAAAAAGTGAAAATCGCGGTGTTTGGATGTGGCTTCTGGTCTCAGTTTCAGATCGGCGGCTGGCTGGAGCTTCCCGAGGTGGAGATCGTCGCTTTGTACAACCGGACGTTGTCCCGGGCCAAGGCGAGAGGTGAGCAGTTCGGAATCGAGCACTGTTACGACGATCCGGAAACGATCTTCCGTCATCACGAGTTCGATGTCGCGGACATCATCACCGACGTCGATACCCACTGCCAGTTCGTGGAACTGGCCGCCCGGCACGGCAAACACGTGATCTGCCAGAAACCCATGGCGCCCGACTTTCAGACTGCCCAAAAGATGGTGAAAGTCTGCCGGGATGCCGGTGTCAGTTACTACGTTCATGAAAACTACCGCTGGCAACCGCAAATCCGACGGGTCAAGCAACTCCTTGACTCCGGCGTGATTGGCAGACCCTTCCGAGCGCGCACGGTCTTCAACACGGCTTACCCGGTTTTCATCAATCAGCCCTTCCTCGCTCAACTGGACCAGTTCGCGATCACCGATCAAGGGTCCCACCAGTTCGATGTCTGTCGCTTCCTTTTCGGCGAGGTTTCTACTTTGTACTCGAGGACCCAGACGGTTAACCGCGGCGTCAAAGGCGAGGACGTGGTGACGACGGTCCTGCAAATGAAGAGTGGAGTCGTCTGCAACTCCGAGATTTCGTTTGCGTCGCTCCTCGAGCGTGAGGCCTTCCCGCAGACTCTGATGCTGATCGAGGGTTCGGAGGGCAGCCTGCGGCTCGACATCGGCCCTGAAATCCGGCTAACGACCAAGGACGGCACGAAGGTCGAGACGGTGACGCCGGAACGCTACTCCTGGCAACATCCCGATTACAAGGTCGAGCCTCCCAGCATCGTGTCCTGCAACCGCAACATTCTGGATGACCTGCTCGGGCGGGGCCAGGCCGAGACCACCGGTGCGGACAATTTCGAAACGGTCAGGCTGGTTTTCTCTGCCTATGAATCCGCGAAGCGGAACGAGGTGGTTCGGATCAACGACTGATTCGAGTACCAGGAAAGGACCCCAAGGACCCCAAAGACTTCAAGCACAAGAGGACTTTCTATCCAGTGGCGAGTGGCAAGTGACCAGTGTTTCGATTGCCACTCGCCACTTGCCACTCGCCACTTGCCACTCGCCACTTGCCACTTGCCACTCGCCACTTGCCACTTTGGTGTCTTTGTGGTCCTTGAGGTCCTTTCGCGCGCTATGGCTCGAGACTTTCCAGCGGGACCGCCGAGACCGGGAGCCCATCCTTGGTCTTAAGCAGGACCGCGACGGTTGGCCGGCTGCTCGAAATCCTCAGCCAGCCCTGGAAGTCCTGGTCGAACAGGTCGGGGAACAGTTCCCAGACGAAATTCGCTTTGTGCTGCCCCGGTGCCAACTCGAACTCGACTGGTGTGTGGCCGGTCAGCTCGATTCGGACCATGTTCTTTTCCCAGGCCGCGTTAGCGATTGCAAGTGCGGTCTGGTACCGGGGTGGTACCACGCCGCCTCCGACCATTCCGCTGGGGACGACTTCCCAAACCGGTCCGCTATGGTTGTGCCGTGCCGCTGTGGATAGAACGCTGGTTTCCGAAATCACTACTCCATTGTTTCCAGTTATCTGGAAGGCAGCTACCGCGGCGACTGGGCTTGTCGTGTACACCTTCGCGTAACCGGCGACAGCAGGCGTGGAGGTGCCCGCGGTAATAGTCAGGTTGTCATCAAAACTGTTCACCGGTTTCCAGTTGACCGGGTCGCCCTCATTCAGCGTGACGAGCAGCGGTTGACCGTCAGCGCCACGGAATCTGATGTCACCCGTGACCGTGGAGTTGGTGAGCCCGACGATCGTGATGGCCGTTCTGAGGTGGAGCCCGTCTGGGAGTTCTCCGTCGGCCACTTGCGGCAGGAAAGTCTCGAACATGGGCCGGTCTTTGTGGTCGAGCGTCAGATCGAGGATCTCTTCGGGAACCGACGATGACCCATAGTCTATGATCACCTTGGAGATCACCCGGCCCGCCGGGACCCAGAGGCGAACCTTGGTCGAAAGATCCCCACTGCCCGCCGCGGCCTGCTGAACCGATCCCAGGGAGATCCCGTCCGGATCAAACGCGGTCACGGAAGCTGTCACCCCGGGGTTACGAAGCGAGAAGCCCACTTGGCGGGGGGCGTTCGTGAAATCAATCCGCAAGGGCCGTCCGGCCGAAGACCCCTCGTTTGCCTGGTTCCTGACGACGTGGTAAGTCCCGGGTGTCACGGGAATGGGTGGCCAGCTGAACTCGGCTACCCGCGGAGTTGATTCTTTCCCTGAGAACCTGACCCCGTACTTGGAGAACAGGGCGGTGGCGTCGGCCCCGGGCCGAAACGCTTCGACATCCAACGTGATGGCGCCGCTTCCAAAAGCATCGTCGTTATACTTGACCAGCTGGGCGTGGACGAGCCCTGTAAAGAAGACAACCAAAACCACGAGGCGAGTGAGATTCGTCATAATTCCCCTTCGAGTCGGGATGGTAACCCGCGCAAAATCAAAACTCTGTGCATCGGATCACAGCGTCAGTCGGCGCTTGCCGCCCCTCCGGCAACGCGTTGACAAGGCTATCAAAATCAAACAACATGTGGTGGAAAATATTGAAACCAATGCCCGGGGGAGGCGAGTGACAGCAGAAATCCACTGCTTGCGGTGACAATCCGCGCACTCCGCTGTAAAGCGCCACGTTTGCGGTTCCGTTCCGCCCGGCGACCCTGTCGGCCCGGTGATCCGAGCATGCGAAACTGAGCCGAACGGAACCGCAAACGCAGCGCTCTACAGCGGAGTGCGCGGATCGTCACCGCAAGCAAAGTCGCGGAGGAGAATGTGCAACTGCCCGAGTTCCGGAACGAGCCGGTAGTCGATTTTTCCCAGTCGAACAACCGGACCGCAATGAAGCAAGCTGTCGACAAAGTGCAGGGAGCGCTAGGTCGCGAATACGACATCGTTATCGGCGATGAGAATATTCGCTGTCCGGCGAAGTTCCAGTCGGTTAATCCCGCGAAGCCGAATCAGGTAGTCGGCGTCTTTCAGAAGGGTACTCCCGACCTTGTGAACAAGGCGATATCTACCGCGGAGAAAGCCTTCGAGGAGTGGAGCCGGCGCCCGGCGGAATTCCGGGTCGGGCTGCTTCTCCAGGTCAGTGAAATGTTGCGGCAGCGACGCTTCGAGCTCGGCGCATGGATGGTCCACGAAGTGGGCAAGCCATGGACAGAGGCTGATGCCGACGTGGCCGAAGCCATTGATTTTGTTGAGTTTTACGCGCGTGAAGCGCTCCGGCTCTCGAGGCCCCAGCCGTTGACGCCACTGCCGGACGAAGAGAACTATCTTTTTTATATCCCGCTGGGTGTCGGCATTGTCATTCCTCCCTGGAACTTCCCGCTGGCTATCCTCACGGGAATGACAATGGCGGCAGTCGTTACCGGAAACACAGTCATCATCAAGCCCTCCAGTGATTCGCCCGCCATTGCTGCGAAGCTGGTCGAGATTACACGCCAGGCCGGTTTTCCACCTGGGGTGGTCAATTTCCTGACCGGAAGCGGCGCTGAAATCGGGGATCCCCTGGTATCCCACCCACGCACCCGATTCATCGCGTTCACCGGGTCGAGAGAAGTCGGCTTGAGGATCAACGAAATGGCCGCGCGGGCCCGGCCCGGCCAGGTCTGGATCAAGCGTGCCATCCTCGAGATGGGTGGAAAGGACGCGATCATCGTCGACGAAGACGCGGACCTCGATCAGGCGTCTGCGGGTGTGGCAGTGTCCGCTTTCGGATTCCAGGGGCAGAAATGCTCCGCGTGTTCACGGGCGATCGTGGTCGAAAAGGTGTATGACCAATTCCTGGAGAAGGTCCGGTCGGCCACGCAGAAGCTGATCAGGTCTGGGGATATCGCGAATGGTGAGGCCAATTTTGGTCCGGTCATTAACGAAAAGGCGCGCAAGACCATCCTCGGATACATCGAAAAAGGAAAGCGCGAAGGGCGGCTTATTCTGGGCGGAGGGCCGGGTGACGGCGAAGGCTTCAACATTGAGCCGACGATCGTCGCCGATGTCGCGCCCAGCGCCACGATTGCGCAGGAGGAGATTTTCGGCCCTGTCCTGGCAGTCATCAAGGCCCGCGACTACGAGGAGGCGCTTCGGTTTGCCAACGATTCGCAGTACGGCCTGACGGGTGCGGTTTACAGCTCCGATCCGGAGAAGCTCGCCGATGCCGCTGAGCGGTTCCACGTTGGCAACCTCTACCTAAACCGCAAGTGCACAGGCGCCCTGGTGGGCGCTCACCCGTTTGGCGGCTTCAACATGAGCGGAACCGACTCCAAAGCGGGCGGCAAAGACTACCTGTTGCTCTTTACACAGGCGAAGGTCGTCTCGAAGAAGGTCAAGTAGTCGTGGAGTGGTGGACGATGTGGACGATGTGGACAATGCGGACACCGTGGACCTGCTGAACGGCGTCGTCCATGATGTCCACTCTGTCCACGCTGTCCACCTTGTCCAGCCGGCTCGCCACTCGCAGAATCTGGTAACATGGCCTTGTAAGAAACGACCATAGAATCCGCTTATTTGATAGTCCGCCATTTTGCTCAAGGAGATGAGTGTGAGTACGACCCCAACCGAACTGGGCGAGGATTCCTCGCCCCAGAGTATGCAGCAACCCGTGGTTAACGACTTCAGCATCCAGGTTGCGACCGTCAACGGCTCGGGCAGCCAGTCGTCAAACAATGTGCTGATGCGGGCCATTTTCCAGATGGGGATCCCGGTGAGCGGGAAAAATCTCTTTCCGTCGAACATCGCCGGTCTACCTACCTGGTTCACTATTCGGGCATCGAAATACGGGTACGTCGGCAGAAAAAAAGAAATCGACATCCTGGTGGCGATGAACCCGGAGACGGCAACCGAGGACGTGGTGGCGCTTGAGCCGGGTCGCGTGGTGGTCTACGAGGAGAAGCTGAACCTGCAGTCGGTTCGCAATGACCTGATCTACTACCCAATCCCCTTTAGTCAACTGGCCGGGCAAGTGATTCAAGACATCCGACTGCGTAAGCTTGTGGCCAACATGATCTACGTCGGGGCCCTGGCCCAGATGCTCGACATTGAAATGGCCGAAGTGGAATCCGCTATCTCCAAATGGTTCAAGGCCAAGCAGAAGGCGGTCGACCTCAACATTCAGGCGGTGGCAGCCGGGGCCGAATACATCAGGAACAACCTGCCCAAGCGGGACCCTTACCGCCTGGAACGGATGGACCAGAACGTCGGCAAGATCATCATCGATGGCAACTCGGCCTGCGCGCTGGGCAGTATGTTCGCCGGGGTCTCGGTCGTCACCTGGTATCCCATCACCCCATCGAGCAGTCTGTGCGAGACCCTGATTGATTACATGAAGAAGTACCGCATCGACCCGGACACCGGGAAGGCGACCTTCGCGATTGTCCAGGCTGAGGACGAGCTGGCCGCGCTCGGGATGGCGATCGGTGCCGGATGGGCGGGAGCACGCTCAATGACCGCAACTGCCGGCCCTGGGATCTCGCTGATGGCCGAGTTTTCGGGTCTCGCCTATTACACCGAGGTGCCCTGCGTGATTTTCGACGTCCAGAGGGTGGGCCCGAGCACCGGGCTGCCGACCCGAACGGCACAGGGCGACATCGCCTCGCTGTATTACCTGTCCCACGGAGACACGAACCACATCGTCCTGTTCCCCTCGGACATGGAAGAATGCTTCGATTTCGCGGTTCAAGCATTCGACCTGGCCGAACGACTCCAGCAGCCGGTCTTCGTAGCGACGGACCTGGACCTGGGGATGAACAACTGGATGGCCGACCCATTCAAGTACCCGTTAAAGCCCATGGACCGCGGCAAGGTGCTGACCCGGGAGGACATCGAACGTTTGCACGGATTTGCCCGCTACAAAGACGTCGACGGCGATGCTATCCCGTACCGGACGCTTCCGGGCACGGAGCACCCGTTGGCCGCCTATTTCACTCGTGGAAGCGGTCACAACGACCAGGCAAAGTACACCGAGCGCCCGGACGATTACGAGAAAACCGTTGACCGGTTGGCCCGGAAGTACGAAACGGCCAAGACCTACGTGCCGCAGCCGGTCATCCGCTTCGTCGGCGCCTCGGAGGTCGGTCTGATCGCCTATGGTTCCACCGACGCGGCCATGGAGGAATGCCGGCACCAGCTGCATTCCGAGTATGGAATCGAGGCCGGCTACCTGCGCATTCGCGCACTTCCGCTGACTCACCACGTGAAAGATTTCATCGATGGCTTCAAGCGCGTCTACGTTATCGAGCAGAATCGGGACGGTCAGTTAGCCGACCTGATCAAAATTGATGCCGGCTGCGAAGGGGAGAAAATCCGCAAGATCAGGCATTACAAGGGGATCCCGATTGATGCGCGCTTCATCACGGACCACGTGGTCGAAATGGAAGGGATAGCAAGGAAATCGTAGGGCGAGTGACCGCAACTTCTTTTTGTCGTTGAGGTCCTTGAGGTCCCTGTTGTCCTTTTCCACAAATTCTGGAGAAGAGAAGAAAAAACGATGTCTTCACCCGCACCGAAACCAAAGAACGTTAATCGTATCGGCCTTGCAATGGCCGACTACAAGGGGGCGCCGTCCACTCTCTGTTCGGGCTGTGGACATGACGCGATCACCAGTCAGATCATCAAAGCGTTTTATGAAATGGGCGTGAACCCGAGTCACGTGGCCAAGATGAGCGGCATCGGCTGTTCAAGCAAATCACCTGCCTATTTCCTGAGTACGGCATACGGATTCAACGGCGTCCATGGGAGGATGCCATCAACGGCCAGCGGGGCGATGCTCGCGAACCGCAGTCTCACATGCATCGGAGTGAGCGGCGACGGAGATACCGCCGCGATCGGGCTTGGTCAGTTTTGTCACTTGCTTCGCCGGAACATCCCGATGATCTACATTGTCGAGAACAACGGGGTCTACGGATTGACAAAGGGACAATTCTCGCCAACCGCGGACCTCGGCTCAGCGCTGAAGAGTGGCGTGGTGAACGACCTTCCGGCGGTTGACCTGTGTTCCATCGCGATCGAGTTCGGCTGCAACTACGTGGCCCGTTCCTTCGCCGGAGATCCAAAGCAACTCGTGGCGCTACTCAAAGGCGCGATCAGTCACCGTGGCACCGCCTTCCTGGATGTGATCAGCCCGTGCGTCACCTTCAACAACCATGAGTCGTCCACCAAGAGTTACCAGTGGGCCAAGGAGCACGAAGAACTCCTGCATCAGATCGACTTCATTCCTCACTTCCAGCCCCTGGAAACGGTCGAGTATGACGAGGGGCAGACTGCCGAGGTCGAGATGCGGGACGGCTCGCACATCCGGCTCCGCAAGCTTGAACGAGATTACAATCCTGCCGACCGCGCCGCCGCCCTTAACCTGCTGCAGCACATCCGAGAGTCGGGGGAGTTCCTGACCGGCCTGGTTTACGTCAATCCGAAGGCGAAGGACTTCATTGAACTTCTCGATCTGGTTGATGAGCCGCTGGCGTTTCTTCCCGAAAGCAAACTGCGGCCAGGTCCCCAAGTCCTCGATGAAATCATGCGGGAGATGATGTAGGAGCGCGGGCAGTTTCGGGGACATAATACTTAATTCCCTGACCGCTATCGCTATCTCTCCGTTAGGCAGGGGAATTAAGTTTTGTGTCCCCGAAACTCGTCCACAATCCCCTTGCCAACCCTCGTTTTAGTGTGTTACAACATAACCATGGAAAGAGAGCTTCGTAAAAACAAGGCGCTATGGGCTTTGTTCGACGCAGTCGTCCTGCTCGAGGACCGTGAGGAATGCGCCCGTTTTCTTCGCGACCTTTGCACTCTTACCGAGCTCGAGGCGATGGCCGAGCGCTGGGAAGTGGCGAGGCTGATTGCTCAACAGGTGCCCTATCGGCAGATCTCCGAGATGACCGGTTCGAGCACCGCAACCATTACTCGCATTGCCCATTGGCTTCACCACGGGGAGGGCGGATACCGAATGATGCTCGAGCGCACCAGCGACCTCCCGCCGTCCGGTGAGGCCGGGGAACGGGAAGTCAGGGAACAGTAGAATGAGCTCCACAGGTCAAAACCTGAAAATCGCCCTACAGAGGAAAGGACGGTTGGCGGACGGGTCTCTGCAATTGCTGCGTGCGGCTGGGCTGGACTTCGATTACCACGAGGGAAAGCTATTCTCGTCCTGCGCCAATTTCCCGCTTGATATCCTCTTCTTGCGCGACGACGACATTCCGGAGTACGTGCAGGATCAAGTGACCGACCTTGGGATCGTGGGTCTCAACGTGACGCAGGAGCGCGGAGCAGAGGTTGCCCAGCTCGACTGCCTGGGGTTTGGCACGTGCGTACTCTCTATCGCGGTGCCTCGGAAGGGTACCTTGCGTACGGTATTTGATCTGAACGGCAAGCGGGTCGCCACCTCGCATCCGCGGATCCTCGGCCGTTTTCTGGACGCCAAGGACATCAAGGCGAAAGTCATCGAAATCAGCGGATCCGTTGAGATTACCCCAAGCCTCGACGTTGCGGATGCGATCTGCGACCTGGTGTCCACCGGCAGCACGCTCCGCATGAATGATCTTGAGCCGATCGAGATTGTTCTTCGGTCGGAGGCGGTACTCATCGCCAATCCAAGCTCGCTGGCGGACGAGCGGAAGAGAGAGCTGGTCGAGCGACTGCGCATTCGCATCCAGGGAAACATCCGGGCGCGGCGGACCAAGTACGTCATGATGAATGCCCCGGAGGCGGCCCTGGAAGCAATTCGCGCCATCCTGCCGGGCATGAAAAGCCCGACGATCGTTCCGCTGGCCGATCCAGGCATGATCGCCATTCATTCGGCGGTCCCCGAGGAATTCTTCTGGGACGTGATCGAAAGACTCAAGCGCGCCGGCGCGTCCGACATCCTGGTCGTCCCAGTCGAAAAGATGGTGATCTGATGCAATCCTACGTACTGAAAGATCTCTCGGAGTCGGAGCTTCAACACCTGTGCCGTAGGAACCCGGTCGCCGACCCGGCGATCATGGAAACCTGCCGCATCATTTTCGACGCAGTGGCAAACCGGGGCGATCAGGCGGTCCGGGACTATACGCGCGAGTTCGACGGCGTGGACATTGAAAATCCGTCGGTTCCTGAGGC
>CAYQYP010000066.1:0-13665 GCA_964421755.1 uncultured Acidobacteriota bacterium | reverse complement strand
AACGAAACGCTCTGGGAAGGCTGTTACATCAAAAGAAAACACCCAGGCAGCATCACGATGATCGACGTCTCGCATGGCATTCCGCGCTCCGGGATCAGGCGTTGGCTCAAGAGCATGTGCGCGGCAAGCGCGGTTCATTGAGGCGGGCGGGAGCAATCGAGAGGGTGCGCCTTATTCCGCCATCAGCACGATTGCGACCGAAGCGAACACCATTCCCGAGATGATGACCGGGTGAGGGATGACTCCCCAGAAGGTCAGGGAAATGATGATTGTAAGAACGGGGGCCAGGGCCGTCATCGGCACGACGATGATCGCCTTCCCGTATCGCACGGCATAGACCAGGCAGAGAGCTCCGATGGAATTCAGCACCTGGATCAATGCGGCAAGCCACGGTCCCTTCGGTCCCCAGTTCACCGGACGCGAGAAATCGGTCATCAGCAGGGCGAGCGGGATCAGCAGGATTCCAGAGGCCATCATGTAGAAGAATATGGATTCTGCCCGCATCGTCTCGTTCGAATACTTCATGACCCAGGCCTGGGTCCCCCAGGCGATGAACACGAGGATGGCGAGAAGCAGCCAGAGGTAGCCTCGCGTGACTGCGTAGTTGGGCGGCTGATATGAAAGCAGCGTCACCGCGACGAGCGCGAAACCGATCCCGAGCCAGGCCTTCCGGGATGCCTTTTCCTTCAGGATGGAGACCGAGAGGATGATCGTGAGCACCGGATAGAGCGAAATGATCGGGAAGACGAGGTACGCCGGGCCAAGCCGCAACGTTTCGAAAAGCACCAGTTGGCCGCCGGCCCCTAAGAACCCGACGAGGCAGCCGAGTAGCACCGAGCGGCGGTCATACTCGAGACGCCATCCGGCGATCCGCAGGGCGACCACCGCGCAGGGCAGCATCGTCAACGCCCAGACGGAGTACCCGAGGGTTGCGGGAAAACCGTTCTTTTCCGGGATCTCGATGAACGCACCCCAGACTCCCCAGAAGACAGTGGTGATCAGCGCAAACGCCAGCCATATTCTCGATTTCAAGAATCCTCCGGTTTGAGACGTGACTCTACCAGTGTATTCGAACGCGTGTCGCTGGTCAGGTTTACCTTTATTTCTCAACGTCGCGCCAAATAGAGCCCTCGGAGCCGCGCAATAGGCGGATAGACCGGCGAATTCCCGGCGGAGGGCGAGATCGAATGGAGCCGCGCACGACAGCGAGAGAAGCGAGCGAGAGTAAGCGGACCACCTGACTCGCTCCACTGCTTCATGTAAATGTCTCGACTTAGCGAATGATTGGTGGTCCGCTTACTCTCGCTCACTACCGTTCGCTGTCGTGCGCGGCTCCATTCGACCTCGCCCTCCGCACGACATCAGCCCATAACAAGTCCGTCAATACCTGTGGGCCGAACGCGCTTCTCCGACCTTTTTCAACACCCTCGCTGCGTGCGTGCGGCTCCGATCATAATTCCGCCGGGTTTGTGTGAGAAACCCGAGTCCAGTCCCTGTCAAGAGCTTAGCCAAGAATCTCCATTCGCAGCCCGGTTGAGTCACGGGGAGGGTCGCGGGGCAAAGTAATCGCCTGCCCGCAATAGATCCGCTCGGCCGTCCAGCAGGCCACGAACGCGTCGAGGAGGTCGTCAAGTGGGCAGCCAAGAGCCCGGCGGTCCGCGATTGCGGAGTGCACGCAGTCGCCGAAAACCGATTCCAAGAGCCGCAACCTCTCCTCGCGACCCTGCTTCGTTTTCTTGCCGTGCTCCAGCGGGCGGCCGGCCAGAATCGAAAAACAGACTTCCGGATGGACCTCGCGGATCTTGTCGGGCAGCTCCGGGTCGGCGCGGAGCAGAGTGTCGACCGAGCGAATCTTCGGCAGGATTGCCCAGGTTTGCCGCGATATTTTCCTGCCGTCGGCGAGGAAACGGAGCTCGCAAGCTTCCTGGTAGCTGCCCGCGCCCAGAAGGCTGCGGATTGGCGCCGGGAAGACGCTCGAGCCCCGGGGGAATCCGAGGCGCCGGCGAGCCTCGAGGTCACACAAGCGAGGGCCGCAGTCGGGAAGCCCGATCGGCATGTCGAGACCGAGGAGATCCGGGGCGTCGTTGCCGTAGAACAGATCCTCGGTGGAGGTGCAGACGTGGCAGGAGACGCTTGCGCAGGAACGGCGGGCAGGATGCCCGCCGGTGTCCGACTTGGAAGTCGGACCAACGCCGAACCGGTGCCCCGGGCGCGACCTGAGTGCGGACGAGACGTCCGCGCTCAATGACGACCCGTCCAGTTCCTTCACGACAAGGACCCAGCCGTGCCGGCAGCCATCCGCTCCACCGACTCTTGGCATGACTGTCTGACTATAACCCGCTTTTCGGCTCCCTAACTGGGCGAACAAAAATTAGAAAATGCAAAAGTTTGCAGCCACTGTCTAACTAGTTGCAAGGTCTATACATCCGGCACAGGATCAAGCGATTGGAGTTTCGGGGACATATACTTAATTCCCACTCCGTCGGCGTTATAACGCGTAAGCAATGGAATTAAGTTTTGTGTCCCCGAAACTCCCGCAGATCCTGTTCATCCAGCCAAAAGACGAGGGTCAGCGCGCTCACGATTCGTTTGCTCTCAAAGGAGCCACGCACGAGAGAGGGTGTCGAAAAAGTCCCCGAGAACGCATCCATCCGCTGAGCCTGAATGGAGCGTTGATCGCGATCGAATGGAGCCGCGCACGACAGCGAGCGAAGCGAGCGAGAGTAAGCGGACCACCCTTCTTGCGCCCCCCTTCAGTGAGGTAGTGCGAACGCTACCGCCCTTGATTCGTGGTCCGCTTACTCTCGCTCGCTTTGCTCGCTGTCGTGCGCGGCTCCATTTGATCCAGCGTCCGCACGACAGCCGCCCTGCAACCAAAATGCTCCGGGCTGTTGGGACGGGGGATCGACAAGGCCGATTACGACTACGAGCACGAGCACGAGACGGGAGTACCGCTTGGAATTGCGGGATGGTTCAGGGAGGCAGGGGGACGGCGGGGCGTCAGTGGTTCGGGAGAGTTTCGGGGACACAAAACTTAATTCCTTTGCTAACACAAAATAAAGCTCAGTGGCGTGGGAATTAAGTCTTATGTCCCCGAAACTCTCCTCACCTCAATCGAGGAAGGCTACACGGGATACGCCGGGCGCCCGTCCCTCGGTGTTGAGTTCGACCCGGTGCCAGTCACGCAGAATCACCGTGGCATGGTCCGGGTGGCGCACCCATCCCTTGGCATACACGCTGGTCACTCGCCTGGACACCTGGAACTTCCGTTTCTCCTTGGGATTCTGCTTGACCAACCGTGCGTACTCGCGTTCGGAAAGGACCTGCGAGCTGGAGCGGGAAACCCAGACCGTCTCGCCGGTTTCGCGGTAAAGGAACTGCACACGGTGAGGTTTTGAGCCGGCACCGCGCGAAATTGGCTCGTTTTTGAGAACGAGCAATTCGTCGACCCGAACATCGGGGCTGGGGATGAAGAACCACTCTCCCTGACGCACCGATACCGGATTGTGGCGACGCAATCGTGCGCTTGCCTTCATCCCGACGGTTGTCTCCAAGCCTCGGATCGAAGCCGGCTTGAGTGCCTGCCTGGCGGCGCTGACCGTACCGGCCACCCCGCCTGGCAAAGCAGCCACAAACCAGTGGCGTTCGTCGTGGCCGCACAGAAACTTCAACGGCTTTTCCGTTCGATCACCGGCTGGCAGGCGTGCCAGCAGGACCAGGTGACGATCCTTCGGGGCAGCCGCAGAGACCATGATCTCGGTCTCGGGCAGGGCCTCGATCTTGAAGATCTCGCCGTTGCGATCCACCTCGATGTCGAGACGGATCGGGTTATTCGCTCGAGCCGCCTCGAAACGGACGCGGGCCCCCATCTCTTCAAATCTCCTTCGAATAATTTCCTCTCTGTGAGTCATGATCAGACCTCTATCAAACCGGGAATTCCCCGGTAGTCCTTCAAATAGCATTTCATGTAGTGCGGGTTGCGCCGGCGCCACGCCCGGTCATAGGACCGTTTGTAGGCGAGCCGCGCCGCCCGGCGACACCCCTCCGAGCAGTACTGTTGGCGGGGGTTGAACTTCGAGGGAGAGAAGCTCAAGCCGCACTGACGGCAGTTCATGGTGACTCCTTTCGGGTAGGCATTGCCCACCTCCCTTGCGGTTTCCTGTGTCCGCGGACAAGGGATATGGCTGACTCCGCCGCCGTTCGGCGGCAAAGCGCCCTCCAGGTCGTCACCTGCGACGCACTCGTGTAATCCTCCGACGTGGCGCTCAGCGGCTCGCGTCGGGGCTCACACGGGGTCGGCAGGGGCACTGGGCCCTTGCCCGCTACGTGTGCTGTCGTTGCATCAGTGCAGTTCTCATAAGATTAAATTTACCGAGACGATCTCGGCCGCAGCTAGTGTCTTTTCGCCAGGCATCGGGGTACGTGTCGGAGTCAGGTGCGAGGTGGAGACTGCCCACCTCGCCTGACTCCCTCCCCCCCAGGACCATCTCGCGAAAGAGAAGAGATGCGACTGGCCCGGAAAAGTGGCGGGGCGAATCCCGATCTCACAACAGTGCCGTAAGTCGGAGTCCCTCCAAATCCGCGACGGTATAATCAACCATCTATGCTGCTCACGATTACGAACACGCGGGCGCCGGCTACCGATCTCGGGTACCTGCTCCACAAAAACCCCAGCCGCGTACAGTTGTTTGATCTCTCTTTTGGGAAGTGCCATGTCTTCTACACCGAGGCCAGCGCGGAGCGGTGCACCGCCGCACTGCTCCTCGATGTCGACCCGGTGGGCCTGGTTCGGACGCGCCGGGGACCGGCGGGTGAGGGCGGGGCGCTTGAGCAGTACGTGAACGACCGGCCCTACGTGGCTTCGTCGTTCCTCAGTGTCGCCATCGCACGTGTCCTGGGCAGCGCGCTTGCCGGGACCAGCAAGGATCGCCCGGAGCTCGTCGACCAGCCGCTGCCGCTTTTGGCGACCGTGGCTGTCTTACCGTGCCGAGGCGGAGAGGACTTTCTTCGTCGTCTGTTTGAGCCACTGGGCTACCGGGTTGAAGCCGAACACCACCCGCTCGATGAGCGCTTTCCCGAATGGGGAGAGGGGCCCTACTTCACAGTCAAGCTCCGGCAAGACATCCGTCTGCGCGAATTGCTGGCTCATCTGTACGTGCTTATCCCGGTCCTTGACTCGGACAAGCACTATTGGGTCGGGGAGGACGAAATCGAGAAGCTCCTGCGCCGCGGGGAAGGCTGGCTCGAACAGCATCCCGAACGGGAAGCGATCGTCAATCGCTACCTTCGGTTCCAGAGAAGGTTGACCAGGGAGGCGCTCAGCCGGCTGCTCGGCGAGGAGGAGACCGATGTCGAAGCGGGCGAACAGAGGAAGGCCGAACAGGAAGCGGCGATTGAAAAACCGCTTCGCCTCAACGACATCCGCATTCAGTCGGTGGCCGACGCATTGACCGAAAGCGGCGCAGCGAGCGTCATCGATCTAGGCTGCGGAGAGGGAAGGCTCTTGTCCGAGCTCGTGAAACGGCGACAATTTAGGCGAGTCGTCGGCATGGATGTCTCCTACCGCAGCCTGCAGGCCGCCGCCGATCGGCTGCACCTCGACACGCTGCCCGCCGCTCAAAAAGAGCGTATCGAGCTTTTCCAAGGCTCCCTGATTTACGCAGACAAGCGGTTGGCTGGGTTTGATGCCGCCGCGGTTGTCGAGGTGATCGAGCACCTCGACCCTCCGAGACTGGCGGCTTTCGAGAAGGTGCTCTTCGAACGCGCCCGGCCGGGCCTCGTCGTCCTGACAACGCCGAACGCCGAGTACAACAGCCGCTTCGAGACGCTGCCGGCCGGTCAGTTCCGCCACCGCGATCATCGTTTCGAGTGGACTCGTGCCGAGTTTCGGGCCTGGGCCACGAGGGTTGCGGCCGGCTTCGGCTATGAGGTCGAGCTGCGCCCAGTCGGGCAGGAGGACGAACAATTGGGCGCCCCGACGCAGATGGGGGTTTTCCGGAAATGAACATCACGATTCCCGAGCTCTCCCTCGTCGTCCTGATCGGCCCGTCCGGCTGCGGAAAATCGACTTTTGCTGCACGCCACTTCAAGCGTACGGAAATCGTCTCGTCCGACTTCTGTCGAGGCCTTGTCGCGGACGATGAAAATGACCAGCGTGCCACGGACCCCGCGTTCGAGCTGCTGCATTTCATCGCCTCCAAGCGCCTGGCCGGCGGCCGGCTGACTGTCATCGACGCAACCAACGTCCAGCCGGAGGCGCGAAAGCCTCTGGTCGCGCTAGCCCGTGAGTACCACACGATCCCGGTCGCACTCGTGTTCAATTTCCCGGAGAGAATCTGCCATGAGCGCAACCGGACGCGACCCGACCGGGAGTTCGGACCGCACGTGGTTCGCAATCAGCTGCAGCAACTGCGCCGCTCGCTTCGCGGACTCGAGAGGGAAGGCTTCAGGCACGTGCACACCTTCCGAAACCCCGAGGATCTTGAAGGGCTGGTCATCGAACGGCAGCCTCTGTGGAGCAATAGGAAGGAGGACCACGGCCCGTTTGACATCATCGGTGATATTCATGGCTGTTTCGAGGAACTGACCGCCCTTCTCAGTCAGCTCGGTTACACGATTCGACAAACCGAAGCCGGATACCAGGTCGACGCGCCGGACAGCCGCAGAGTCGTGTTTCTCGGTGACCTGGTCGATCGCGGACCTGCGATCACCCAGACTCTTAAGCTGGCGATGTCGATGGTGGAGACTGGAGCGGCCCTTTGTGTGCCGGGTAACCACGACATGAAGCTGATGCGCAAGATCCGGGGCCGCGATGTCCAGATCGCGCACGGCCTCGCGGACAGCCTGAGGCAGCTGGAAACCGAACCGCCCGAATTCAAGCGGAAGCTGGCAGACTTCCTGGATGAGCTCGTCAGTCACTATGTGCTCGACGACGGCCGATTGGTCGTTGCACATGCCGGGATGAAGGAGGAGATGCAGGGGCGCGGTTCGGCAGCCGTCCGTTCGTTCGCCCTTTACGGCGAGACCACCGGGGAGACGGATGAATTCGGTCTGCCTGTCCGCTACAACTGGGCGGCGGACTACCGAGGCCGGGCGATGGTCGTCTACGGGCACACGCCGATAAGCCGGCCGGAATGGGTCAACAACACAATCAACATCGACACCGGTTGCGTGTTTGGCGGAAGACTGACAGCTCTCCGGTACCCCGAGAAGGAGCTCGTCTCGGTCCCGGCCGCCCGCGAATATTACGCGCCAGCCAAGCCTCTTGCGGGTGCCGATCAGTTACTTGAGCCGAGGACCCAGCAGCAGCGGCTCGAAGACCTCCTCGACATTGATGACGTCATCGGCAAGCGGATCGTCCAGACGCGGCTGCATGGGAACCTGACCGTGCGCGAGGAGAACGCGATTGCCGCACTCGAAGTGATGAGTCGCTTTGCCGCTAATCCCAAGTGGCTCATCTACCTCCCGCCGACAATGTCGCCCCCGGAAACAAGCCACGAACCAGGCCTGCTCGAGCATCCGAACGAAGCTTTCGCTTACTACCGCAAGGAGCAGGTCGAGCAGGTGATCTGCGAGGAGAAGCATATGGGATCCCGGGCGGTCGTCATCGTCTGCCGCGGTCGGGACGCGGCTCTCCGGCGCTTCGGTGTCGTCGAAGACGAAGCGGGAATTTGTTACACGCGGACCGGCCGCCGTTTCTTCAGTGATTCTGTACTGGAAAGGGAGTTCCTGGGTCGTCTTGGAGCCGCCGTCGAGAAGGCCGGCCTCTGGGAGGAGTTGGCGACGGACTGGGTTTGCCTGGATTGCGAGCTGATGCCTTGGTCGGCGAAAGCCCAGGAGCTGCTCCGCCAGCAATATGCGCCGGCCGGCGCCGCGGCCCGCGCGGGATTAAGGCAAGCCGTCGCAGCACTGAAAACTGCAAGCGGGCGGTCAGACACCGGGGCGCTTCTCGAGCGGTACCAGCAGCGCAGCGCAATGGCGGAGAGTTACATCGAAGCCTATCGCCGGTACTGCTGGCCCGTGCGCTCGCTTGATGACCTGAAGCTCGCTGTCTTCCACGTCCTGGCGACCGAGGGTGTTGTCCACACGGACAAGGACCACCGCTGGCACATGGCAATCGCCGCGAGGCTGGCGGAAGCGGGGTCAGATCTGCTGGTGGGAACTCCCAATAGGACGATATCGCCGGCAGACGACCGCTCGGTGGCCGAGGGCGTCGGCTGGTGGGAGGAACTGACTGGGAAGGGCGGGGAAGGCATGGTCGTCAAACCGCTCGATTTTGTCGCGCGGGGGCGCCGGGGGCTGATACAGCCGGCAGTGAAGTGCAGAGGGCGGGAGTACCTGCGAATCATCTATGGTCCGGAATACACCGCGCCCGAGCATCTGGAGAGGCTGCGATCACGAGCGCTTGGTTCGAAACGCTCCCTGGCCCTCCGCGAGTTTGCCCTCGGAATCGAGGCACTGCAGCGTTTTGTCGACCGAGAGCCCTTGCGCCGGGTGCACGAATGCGTGTTCGCGGTTCTCGCCCTCGAGAGCGAACCAGTTGACCCAAGGCTATAGGACTTTCGACATGATTTACAGGATTGACAGGATTCACGCGGCGCCAAAATTCGACCAGATCGCGAGGATTGCCGCGTCGTGGCGATAAACGTCTGCCACCGGGCGCATCACCAGCCGGTGACGTCCCGCGAAACCTCCGTGGGTATAGTTCGCGTGAAGCTCCAGTCCCGTCGACGGATCGCCGCCTTGGTCCAAACGCGGCTTTGCAGGCGTGGACTCCTCCAGGTGAATCACGTTGTTTTGCCACGGCTCTCCGAAAAAGAGCGGATCCCGAACGCTGTCGACGCACATCAACCAGGGACCCACAGTGAGCAGAGCCTGGACGGGCTTGGAGGTTAGCTCGGCGGGCTTGATTACCTTCCCATCCACTTGCGTGAGGGCAAGCCGGCAACCGAAGAGCGGTTCCACGCGATCGCCCGAACGCCACTTACGCTCGATCGTCGCGTAGCCGTCCTTGATATTGGCCGCCATCGGAACGCCATTCAAGAGAATGTCTGCCCGATCGGCCCAAGCTGGGATGCGAAGGGCCAGCGCTCGCGATTCGCCCGGGGCATGTCTCACTTCCGCCGAGAAGGCCCAATCGCGCCAGCTCGACTGCCTGGCGGAGCGACGCAGTCTCAGGATCAGGCTGCCGTCGGACCAGTCCGCTTCCTCGTACAGGTTGACCCGGATCTCTCCGGCTTTGTCCGTTACCATGGCGCGCAGGACATCCGGAAATGCTCGATAGCCATGCATCGTGCAACACCACCAGGCGCGTGCCAGGTTATCGTTCGGTTTAGCGCCGGGACCGGAACAGACATGATGACCGAAGTCGCCGGTGGGGAACTGGTTAAACAGGAAGGCATTCCAGAGACACCTCTCGGCCCGCTCCAGGTAGTCGACCTTCCCAGTTTGTCGCCACAGATCCAGGCTGAGGCGCAGGAAGTCCGCATGACCGCACCCCTCGTCACGCGGCTCCTTGCCTGAAGCCTGGATAATGGTCGTACGGTCCGAAGCCGAACGGTCCGATTGCTTCCAACCGAAATACTCGAGCACGCTCCCGAATTCGGTCAAGTCCGGCGACTGGACCAGTTCACGATACGCCTGCTCGACAAAGGCCAGGTGCCTGGCGTCTTTCGTCTCCTCGTAGAGCATGACTATTCCGCGCAGCGTGGACAGGTAGCCGTGCGCGTGCTGAATGCCGCGAGGTTGGAGAAGAGGCACGATCGACGAGGCGGCGTCCAGTAGAGATCGGTCTCCGGTCGCGCGCTTGAGCAGGACGAGACCCTCGATCAGTTGAGTAAAACAGATATAACCGCTTGCCCCTTGCCCTTCGAGCTTCTTCAAGACCTGCGGGTCCGAGCACTCCTCCCGGACCGCGAGCAGAAAACGGCCAAGGCGCTGCGCCGCTTGGAGAACTGCGTCATCCCCGGACGTCGCATAGTACTGGAGGATGCCGACCAGGAGACGCCCGTTGCCCCAAAGCAGCGCCATGTGGTTCGGCCCGATCGCGTCAGCCTTGAAGACCAGCGCGTGGTTGCCGAAACGCCCATCGGACCGCTGGTAACCGATCAGGTCCCGGACAAGTGCGCGCAGGCGGGCAGTCGAGCCACTTGCCGGCAGCAACGCCAGCGCTTCGATGTACCGTCCTGAGAGGTCGCCGCTGTATTCGTTGAACCGCCTCTCGGGAGTAAGGGCCACGTCAGCCAGGACAAATTCGCGGCTGAACTCGGGGATTCGGCCGGACATCAGCCGATCGGCCGTGAGCTTCACGCGGTTGGACAGTAGACCCGCCGGCAGGCAGCCTATTTCAGCATTCAGCGACGTGGTCGCGGGAGCTCGGGCAGGCGTCTTCGGTTCCCCTGATTTCGGGACGTCTCCGACTACTCCGGCAAGCAGGGCCGAGCCCACAAAACCCCGCCGGGTCAAACGATGGTCGCTCTTGATATTCTGCGTCATTCTTTACCCTCGCGTTCAGGTTAACCCAGCAAGGGCAGTACGCGAAGGTTTTTCAGAGCGGCCACGCAGCGAGGGTGTTGAAAACGTTCACTCGTCTGTGTATTCCGAGTGCTTTATGGAGTGCGGCGGCAACGAGAGGCCGACGCATTATCAGGCCTCAAGGCGACGCCGCTTTCCCCTGCGCACGATCGACCCTGCACGATATCGGACAGGCCAAAGCGGCGTCGCCAGGACTCCTGATAAAGCCCGGAGTCCTTCTGCCGCCGCACTCCAAAAAAAAGCGCCTCCGACCCTTTTTCAACACCCTCGCAGCAAGACTTGCTATGGGCTGATGTCGTGCGGAGGGCGAGATCAAGAACTTGCCAACCGGGCCATAAAGCGGCGGATTCTGAACTGCCAATACGTCCTACGACCGCTCGCCATGCGGAAGCACTCAGTCGTAGGACGGATTCGCAGTTCAGAATCCGCCACTTTACGGCCCGGTTGGCAACACTCCTGCCTATATGCCCTTCTTCCCGATTGCCTCCAGAACCCGGGCCGGTGTGAACGGCATCCGGAACAGGCGTGCGCCGGTTGCATCGAAGATTGCATTGGCCACGACCGCCCCCATCGGAACAATCGCCGGCTCGCCTCCGCCCTGAGGAATCAGCTCATCGTTCTTGACGAGGATCGTTTCGATCTCGGGTAACCAGGAAAAGCGAGGCAACTCATACGAGTCGAAATTGCGCTCGAGGACCTCACCGCCGGTGAACCGCACTTCTTCCGACAGGGTGTATCCCAGTCCCATCGTGATGCAACCTTCCATCTGGATGATCGCGCCTTCGGGATTGATCACGACGCCCATCTCCTGCGCGCAAACGACGCGCTTGACCTTCACGCGACCGCTCGCTTTGTCGACCTGGACCTCGGCAGCCAGGGCTACGTAGGTTCCGGCGTCAATCCCGCAGGCAATCCCGACACCCCGGCCACTTGGTCCCGCCGCAGGCTTCCAGCCGATACGTTCGGCCGCGACCCGGAGGACCTCCCGCATTCTCTTGTCTGACGTGTTACGCAGTCGGAACTCCAGCGGATCAATCTTCGCTTTGGCCGCCATGATGTCGATCTGGGACTCGCGCGCAAACACGTTGATATTGGCGCCGGGCGCGCGCCATGGACCGACCGCAAATGGGTGGACGGCTGTTGTCGGCCCCCTCCACTGTCCGTAGACGCGCATGAGATTGTTCGGGACGTCGTAGTATTGCTCGGCACTTCTGGAACCGGCAAAGTAGACGCTGTAATCCCAGAGAGTCATCTTTCCGGCGCTGTCGATCCCCGACTTCACTTTCACAACGGCCGCCGGCCTGAAGCTGTCGTAAAAGAATTCCTCTGCCCGGGTCCATGCGACCTGAACCGGTTTTCCGGTGGCCTTAGCCAGGCGCGCGGCCTCGACCGCGTGAGCGCCGCCGCTGCTCTTCCCACCGAACCCGCCGCCAACGAAGGGGGTGATCACCCGGACGTTCTCCGGCGCGAGGCCGAGCGCGGTCGCAACCTCCTGCCGGGCAGGGAACGGTGTCTGGGTCGCGACCCACACAGTGACTTTGCCCCCCTCCAGGTTGGCAAGCGCGGTGTGGGTTTCCATCGGTGCGTGAGCTCCGTAGCCGTTTTCGTACCGATGCTCGAAGACGCTCGATGATGCCGTCTCTCCTGTTGCGAGGTCTCCTTTTTGCCCTGTCGCCTGGGCTTCCGGAGCATGCTGCACGAGGTAGTCGAAGATTGTCTCGGTGTCCATCGCCGGCTTGGGCGCGTCGAATTCGGCCTTGACCACCTCCAAGGCCTTGGCGGTCACTTCAGGGTGTTCGTGAAGCACCGCGGTGAGATCCTGTTCCTTCACCACGATCACACCGGGCATTTTCTCGGCCGCCGATGTGTCGACTTTCAAGAGCTTGGCTCCGTGAGCGGGCGGGCGAACGACGCGCGCGTACAACATGCCCGGGAGTCGCATATCCCCGGCATACTTCGCCTCCCCGGTGACCTTCGCCCGGGAGTCCGTTCGATTGAAGGACTTTCCCATCACCTGAAAGTCAGCGACCGACTTGATCGCCGCTTTGCGGTCGACAAGCCGGGCGATCTTCTTGCCGGCGGCCAATCGAGCGTATGTCAGGCGACGGCTCGTGTCCGAACGAACGAAAATCTCGCCCTTTTCCACGCCGAGCTCTGCTGCGGGGACCTTGAGCTCCTGTGATCCGAGATCAAGCAGGACAGCCCTGGCCTCGGCCGCCGCGGCCCTGAGAGGGGGACCAAAGAAACGCGTAGACATAGAGCCGAAGGTTCCCATGTCGTAGGGACACAGATCCGTGTCCCCCATGACCATGTCGATCGATTCGAGTGCCACCCCCAATTCGTCGGCTGCCATTTGGGCCAGGGAGGTTATGATGCCCTGCCCCATTTCGATCTTGCCTGTAAAGACGGTCACGCGACCGTTCTCGCCGATCTTGAGGTAGGCGTTCGGGTCGCTCGGTGGCTCCCTCCGCCCTTGGGCGGACGCGAATGGATCGACGCTGAAGAACACGACGATTCCACCTGTCACTGCTTTCAGGAAGTCCCGCCGGTCCAGCGGCGAGGAGTCCCGGGTCACGATTTCGCTTCTTGTTTGATCGCTCATATCAAGGCCTCAGCGCATCGCCTTGGATGCAGTCTCGATTGCCTGGATGATTCGTTTGTGGGCGCCGCACCGACACAGGTTGTCGTCCATGGCGACGATGATCTCGTCTCGTGTGAGCGTCGGCTTCTTTAGCAGGAGGCCGTAGGCGGTCATGATCATGCCCGGGGTGCAAAAACCGCACTGCAGGGCGTCCTGATCGACGAACGCCTGCTGGAGCGGGTGCAGTTTGTCGTCCTTCGCCAATCCTTCGATCGTCGTCACGTTCTTGCCGCGCACGTCGCGGACCGGCAGATGACAGGACCGCACGGCTTCCTTGTCGACAATCACGGTACAGGCGCCGCACAGGTTCTCTCCGCAGCCGTACTTGGTTCCCGTGAGGCCCAGCTCGGTCCGCAGGACCCAGAGGAGCATCTGATCGCCCTCGACGCTGACGCTCGTCGGCTTTCCGTTGAGTGTGAATTGAATAGTTTCTTTCATAAAGTGCTCTCGGGGGGGAAGGGTATCAAGATGTGGACAGGATTTACAGGATT
>CAYQYP010000065.1:0-6744 GCA_964421755.1 uncultured Acidobacteriota bacterium | reverse complement strand
CGGGACCGTGCGAGCCTTTACACGTATGCCTGGTACGCCGACGGAGTGTCCCTGGGCTTGACGGGCCCAAGCATCACTCGAAAGGCGACCAAAAGCGAAAGCATCACCGTTCAAGTCACAGACCGCCTCGCCCGCAAGCGTCGCGGAACGTGCAAGGTCACCGTCGATGAAGGCGTCGTCTCCGCTTTGAGTTGGAAGGTCGTCTGGGGATCGCTTTCGAACGGATGGACGGTCAGCGACGGCGGCCTCAAGGCCGACCGGTCCAACCTGATCGCCGGCGCCGGCGAAAGGAAACTCGCGGATAATCCCCAATTTGTGCAGACGTTGCACTTCCGCTGGGCGGCAACTCCCTTGCCGGGTTATGACGTTCGCGCCATCGTCGAAGTCGGCGCCGCGCGCGAGCAGGATTTTTCGACTCCGGAGAAGATCGCGTCGCGGTTCACGGACAGCAGGGGACGGGCGACGCCCGGCTATCAGGGGACCAAGGAGTGCCAGTTCCAAGGGCATCGGGCCCTCCGATACGAAGTCGGTTTCCCGCAAAGCACTGTCAAGGAATGGGGATACTTCGTCGAGCTCGACCCGGCGCGGAACCTCTGGAGCGCGGTGATGTGCCATGTCGAGGCGCGATATTCGGGGCCCAGAAACGCGGGACCGTCGAAGGATGAGCAGGTGAGCAAGAAGCTGGAACTGGAACAGACAGCGGAGCGGCTCCTGCAGAGCACTATCCGCATACAGTCCAACTAGAACTGCGGCGGTTAACCCGGATTTCTCACAGCTCTGCGGCTGTTTTTCCGTCAGAGCCGAGCACGGCGTGAGAAATGCGGGTCAGACTCCCGGCGGAAAGACAAAGGGTGAGTGCATGGCGTACCCCAGCCCGGCGGTGGAAATCTCGAGGCGGCTGTTCCTGGTTGGCGGGATCATGGCGGCAGCGTGGCTCGGGTGGCTGACCGACCTGCGGCCATATGTGGATGTGTCGCGCCCGGAACATCGACCGACCGCGGTCGCTTCCGGCTCCAGCTCTGGTGAGGAGGAGCCTGACGTGCTCGTCGCGGAATCGCGTGAGCCGGAACAGAAGCCGATGCTGACGGTGAGAGGACCGGCGTGGGAAGCGTTCTTCTTCCTTGTCGAGCAGAGCTTCTCCAGGAACCTTCCTGTGAGCGGCTGGGAGCAACGCATCACGTCGGCCGATCTTAAAGAGGCCCGGAAAGAGAACACCAGACGCGCCGCGATGACTGAGTACCAGCGTCAGGAGGAACGCGAGTCGGTCCAGCGCGTCAAGGAGAAGTACGGTATCGACACGACCTTCACCGGGAACTTCCGTCGGCTCTACTTCCAGCGTGACGAGCCGCCCTTCGACTCCCTCCGCGCCGACAACGGTACCTACATCATGGCGCTCGATGGCAAGCCCGACCGGCAGCTTCAAGTCACGCTGCTCGCGGCCCATGAATTGATCCCCTTCTTCGATGTGAATCCACTGCCGACGTCGTTCACGTATCCGTTTCGGAAATGGAGCCTCTGGGCCTTCGGGATCGGTCTGGGGCTGTTTCTCCTCTTGCCCTATCCACGTCGCCCCGCCAATGTCATCGCGTACCAGCGGTGGCGCATTTTGCTTGGCGATGTCGCGTCGACGCTATTGTTCGGGATGTTCTTTGTGCTCCCCATGCCAATCATCGGCGGTTCGGTGGAGGCGGTGACCACCCTCGCGCTGCTTATCCCGTTCTGGTTTATGGCCTGCCTCGGACTGTTTGCCTTTTACTGGGCGGCGCATGCGGCGGTGTACTGCCTCGTGATGCGCGACGGCGGGTTCGACATCCGGACGTTGCGTGGCCAGGAAGCGTTCGACTACGCGGATATCGAGGAGATCCAGGGTGCGCTCCTGAGGCCGCCGAAGTGGCTCATCGTTTTAAGCTTCGTCGCGGCACTGCTGGGCAAGTCGGGCGCCGCCAGGATGGGACAGACCGGACGTGCGCTCATGCTCGCCGGATCCGCCGCCAACGGCATGCGGGTGACGCGCAAGAATGGGCAATCGCGATTCGTCTGGGTATCCGATCAGATGGGCGGCAAGGCACTGGAACACCTCGACGCTTTTGTCGGGGGCCTCGAGAAGGCGGGCGTACCAATCAGAGAAGACGTCTTCCCGGTGCGCGCGCTGTTTCCGCCATGCTGACAGCGTGTGGCCCGAAGGTCACGCGACGCCTCCGGGAAGCATGTGCACTGGCGGCAAGCGGGACGATACTTTAGACACGACCCCGAAGAACGACCCCGAAGAAAAGTTGAAAACTAAAAACTTCAGAGACGGCCCCGGTCATGGCTCCCGCACGCTATCCGGCCACGGTTTCCTTGCGGGCGACATCCAGGCGGAATACTCCTCTTACGCGGTAGGCCCAAGACAAGGCCTGCGAAGCTCTCGAATCCAACCGGTAGAGACCCGATAACGAGAGAGCGCCGCGTCAGCGACACCTCGAAGTGTAAGCTCGGAACCAGCAGTCCTGCCGATTGCAGCTGCGGCAACGAGACTGGACTTCAGGAGTCCTGGTATGGCTATTCCACGCGAAGCGCATTCATGGGATCGATGCGCGTTGCGCGAAATGCCGGGAACAGACAGGCAATCACGGCGACCACCAGCAAGAGGGCGGTAGCGGTTCCCAGTGCGACAGGATCGTACGGGCGCACTTCGAAGAGAAGGCTGGCGACCCACCGTCCCACGGGTAAAGCGATCAAGAAATGAGTCTGGTGGGAGAGTGTCAGTTACTGCAGATGTTGACTTGAGGGTGAACCAGCGACGCGATCAAAGTCAGACAGGGATTCTACAATGTAGAATTTATCTCTACAATGTAGAAGAGGTGACGAATTATGGAATCTCAATCTAACCGCGAACGGTCTGTTCTCCGGACGCCGCTCCCTAAAATGGCCGCTTCGCTCTTTCGAGCACTACTCCCGCTTGCAGAACGACGGGAGGTGCTCGAGGACCTCGCCGCCGAGCACGCGGACCGTGCCAAGACTCATGGCCGCCTCGCCGCCCGCTTCTGGCTCTGGCGGCAGCTCGTCGGATCTCTGCCCTCACTGGTGCGCCGCACCTGGTGGCGGGGGTGGACCGGCTTCGAGCCCTCCGCTAGCCGGATGGAATCCGGAGGCCCGGGGATCGAAACGTGGATCATGGACGCGCGGTATTCGACGCGTCGCCTGGCGGCCCGCCCAACCTACACGCTGCTGGTCGTTCTAACACTCGCCCTGGGGGCGGCCGGGATCGCCGCGATTTTCAGTGTCGCCAGGCCGCTGCTGCTCGATCCGCTTCCCGTGGTTCGAGAGGATGAAATTGGGGTGCTCTGGATGCCGGGCGACTGGAGCGAGAGAGAGTTCCTCCACTTGCGCCCGGACTTCCCGGGTTTTCAGCGCATGGCCGCCATCAGGCCCCTGGATGCCACCCTCGAGATCCCCGGTGAGCCATTGCGCCTGGTTCGCGGAATCGGCACCTCGGCCGAGCTCTTCGACGTGCTTGGCACGCGTCCGCTTCTCGGAAGGACGTTCCAGCCGGGCGATGATCTGCCGGGTGCCGAACCGGTCGCGGTGATCAGTCACGGCCTGTGGCACGAGCTTGGCGGCAGTGCTTCCATCGTCGGCCGGCGCCTTCACCTGGGCGGTACGGCGCGAACGATTGTCGGCGTCATGCCGCGCGGCTTCTGGTTTCCCACCCCGGCTGTCCGGGTCTGGACCCCGGTGGCGCTGAACCCGGAGAACGGGGCGGGTATTTATGCGCTGTTCGGCCGAATCGATCCGACTGTGCGTCTGGACCGCATGCAGGGTCAACTCGGCGCCATTGCGGCCAGGCTCCGTGAACGGTTTCAGTATCTGGCGCAGTGGGACAAGACCAAATCTCCCTCAATCACCCCGCTGCGCGAGCACTTCGTCGGCGATATCCGCCCGGGCATCGTCGCCATGCTCGGCGCAATGGCTGTGATTTTGTTGATTGCCTGTGTCAACGTCGCCGCGCTCATGCTCGGCCAGGTTGGCGGCCGGAGCACGGAGCTTGCCGTACGGACCGCGCTTGGGGCCGGCCGCCGGCGGTTGATGCAGCAGCTCGTCGTCGAATCGTTGCTCCTTGGGGGGCTGGCCGGCCTGGTGGGTGCGTTCCTGGCCACCGGCGGGTTCAAGGTACTCGTCCGATCGCTGCCGCTTGGCGCAATGGCCGACGCGGCTCGGCTGGATTGGACCGTGTTGTGGGCGGCCATGCTCGTCTCCCTGCTTGCCTCGGCTGCTATCGCGGTTATCCCCGCAGTCCGAATCTGGCGTGGCAACTTGCACGGCACGATGGCAACGACCCGAACAGCAGGTATTTCGAGCCGCGGCGGGCGACTGGAAGGCGGGCTTGTTGTCGCGCAGATCGCGCTGGCCGTCCTTCTGGCGGCGGGCGCGGCACTCCTTCTCAGAAGTGTGTCGAATCTCCGCGCCATCGATCCCGGCCTCCGGATGGAAGGGGTCGTGATCCTTGACGCGACGATGCCAACCGAGCTCGGGAATGACGAGCTGCGCCGGCTGGTCCTCGACTTTCTGCCGTCGTTACAGGCGCTGTCGAACGTCCGAGCTGCAGCCGCGACATTGAAGCTGCCGCTTCGCGGGGCCGGGCACGCCTGGGGAATCGGCATTGAGGGAAAGCCGGATCTGCCGCGGAGCACGACTTACTTCCGCATCGTGACGCATGACTACTTCCGGGCCCTCGGCATGGAGATCGTTCGGGGACGCGGGTTTCTGCCGACAGACCGAGCAGGCACCGAACGCGTAGTCGTCATCAACGAGGCGCTCGCGGCAAAGTACTTCGGGGGCGAGGATCCGATCGGCCGGGTCGTGCAGACGGGGTTCGACGAGCGCGGAGAGCGGGTGATAGGGGTTGTCAAGAACGTCGCGGAGGCGAATTTGACGGACGGCCCGGTGGCCGCCCGGTACATGCTCTACGAGCAGGTGCCTCTGATGTGGCATGAGGTGTCCTTCGTCCTGTGGGCGGCCAATCCCGAGGCGACGCCTGCGCTCATGCAGGTGGCCCGCAGCACCTTGCAGCGGGAAGGCCGGAGGCTCGCGCTCCAGGGGACCGTCACCATGGAGTCGGTCGTCGACGAAGCGGTAGGCGCGCCGGGTCGGCTGGTCACCTTGCTCTCGCTCGTCGCCGGTCTCGCGCTGGTGCTTGGCGCAGTGGGTGTCTACGGCATAATTTCGCACTTCGTGGCCCGGCGGACGCGGGATTACGGTATCCGAATTGCTCTCGGCCTCGCACCCGGACGTCTGGTTTCCGAGGTGTTGGGACAGGGACTCGTTCTTCTCGCACTTGGGAGCGCCGTCGGCATTGGCTCGGCGCTCGTGTTGACGCGAACGCTCTCGTCCCTGCTCTACGGAGTTCGCCCCGCTGACCCGCAGTCTCTCGCCGGCGCAGCGGCGGCGCTGCTGGTCGTCGGCTTGCTCGCGGCCCTCATCCCGGCGCTCCGGGCAGGCCGCACCGATCCTGTCTCCGTGCTGCGCCAGGAGTAGAGGTTGATATGAACGAGACAAGAGCCTCGGACTTTGCCCCGCTCGGAAGCTTCGAAGAGCAGGTGATGCTCGCGGTGTTTCGCACCGGAGCCGACGCCTACGGGATGAAGGTACGTCAGGAATTGGAGAGGGTCACGAATCGTGCCGTCACAATCGGCTCCGTCTACATCACCCTTGACCGCCTCGAGGCCAAGGGCCTGGTCGCCTCCTCGCGCACGGTTCGGGCCGAATCAAGCTCTCGTCGAGTCTTCTCGGTCACCGCGGTCGGCGTTCGCGCCCTGGCTGAAACACGCGCGATGCGCGACCGGCTCTGGGACGGCGTGCATCTGCCGGCCGACGACCTCTCGATCGACTCCGCTTGATGCAGATAGCCTTATTCGGGTCCAGCGACAACGACCCCGAAGAACGCCTGCGAGAAGCGTGTGCGTGAATTTCATGACGGCGGACGAGCAAGACCGAGTAGAGGCGGCATACGGCAAGAACTACGACAGGCTCGTGGCCGAGTCTTTGTTCTGCCCGAGAAAGCTCAGCAGTTCACGGTTGACTTCTTCGGCGTGAGTCCAGTTCAGGCCGTGCGGACCGCCTTTGACGACCACAAGCCGACTGGCTTTGACGAATTCCGATGTCCGCTTACCACTGGCGGCGAGTGGGACAATCCGATCGGCATCCCCGTGGATGACCAGGGTGGGCACGTCAATACGTCCGAGGTCGTTCCGGAAGTCGGTCAGCCAGGCTGAAACGCAGTCAAGCGTTCCCTTTGGAGACGCGCCCGCCGCGACATTCCAACTCAACCGGATGACGTCGTCGCTGATCTTCTTGCCCCTGTAGGTGTCTACGTTGTAGAAATTCGACAAGAACTGAGACAGAAACGCCGGTCGATCTGCGGCCAGAGCCTTCTTGATCTCCTCGAAGACGCTTGCCTCGACACCTTCAGAGTTGTCAGGGGTTTTCAACAGGAATGGCGGAATCGCAGCCATGAAAACGGCCCGGGCCACGCGCTTGGACCCGTACTTCCCGAGGTAGCGGGCCACCTCGCCCCCGCCCATCGAGAAGCCCACCAGCGTCGCTTCACGCAAGTCCAGTTTCGTCATGAGTTTGTCCAAGTCTGCAGACAAAGTGTCGTAGTCGTAACCGAAGGTCGGCTTGCTGGACTCCCCGAATCCTCGTCGGTCATAGGTGATGACCCTGAAACCCGCGTTCATCAGAACCGGCCCCTGCTTCTCCCAG
>CAYQYP010000064.1:0-16063 GCA_964421755.1 uncultured Acidobacteriota bacterium | reverse complement strand
GTGCAGATTCTCCGGTCAGCGACTTAGGTTCGAGGGCCGGACAACGCTCCTCAATGTTGCGGGTCTAGGAACGGCCGCGAAAAGGGTCAGGAGAGTAAACTTTCCTCAGTACCCGGACAAACAGCAGTGAAAGACCAAGACAGAAACGGCGGACGAGAGGCGAAACTGCGGGCCGCGACGGCCTGGGTGGTCTCGGTCTATTTGGTTGCCACCGCTTTTCTTTGGTTCTTAGCGCCGGACAAGCCAGTGGGGTGGCAGGTGATTTTAGTAGCGCACCTGGGTGCCGTTGCGCTGATCTGGCTGGCCGGGAGGAGAGAACGCCCGAGATCTGGATTCTTTACGGTTTTGCGCGACTGGTATCCGGTGTTCTTGTTGGCGCCGCTGTTCAAAGAGGTTGAGTTCCTTGCCCGGCGCCTGGGCGACTGGCGACTGACCGCACTTGTACAACAATGGGACCTCGCGCTCTTCGGCGCCGACTGGAGCCTCGAGCTTAGCCGTTCCTTCCCGTGGGTTGCCCTCTCCGAATCGCTCCATTTCTCGTACCTCGCTTATCTTCTTCTAGTTCCTGTCATCGGAGCTCGCTGGTACCTGGCCGGGCGCAGGAACTCGTTCCGGGAATTGGTGTTCCTGGTCGTCACGACCGCCTACGCCAGTTACCTTTTCTTCATCCTGTTTCCTGTCGACAGTCCTTTTTATCTCCAGCCGCCGCCGGGGAAGCCCTTCGACGGGTACCCCTTCTATCAGCTCGTTCACTTCATCTCCGGGCACGGCGGGGCTCGCGGCGGCGCTTTTCCGAGCGCGCACGTCTCTATCGCCACGGTCGTGTGGCTCGCGGTGTTGCGAAACGAGAGGCGCATGGCTGGATGGCTGCTCCCTGTGACGTTCGGGATTTTCCTGGCGACCGTCTACGGCCGCTTTCACTATGTCCTGGACGTGTTCGCCGGCTGGACACTGGCGCTTCTGGTGTACGGCTCGTTTAGGCTTCTTTTTCGGGACGAGACCGATCCAAAGTGAAGAATGAGCGCCAGTCCCAATTCCGCATTCCCCATTCCGCATTCGGCGCTTATGGGGCATCAGCCCCGAAGACCCGTATTGCGGCCTTAGCGAACAGTCGCCGGGGTTTCCCGGTCAGGAACATCCACGTCAGGACCCGGACGGGAACAGGCAGGTTTTCGAGCGAGCGGATCTGTCCGTAAACTTCAGACAGATCCAACAGGGCCTCCATCGGGCTTTCTCGGAACTTGTCCAGAGCCGCGACTTTGTGAACGCAGGAAATCGTGCAATAGGGCGAACACGACTTCCTGCTCCGGTACTCCCGAAGAAACTCCTGCCTCCCGTATCGTTCCAGGGGGATGGACGGGTATCCTCGTTGCTGCGAGCAAAGATGAACCAGACCGTCCTCGCACACGTAGAGGTAACGACTGCCCGCCCTGCAATGCCAGTCGTTCGGCTTCCCCTCGGCCAGGTTCTCCTGGAACCGATCGTACCGCGCAAACGAATAAAAGGGCTTGTTGAGCGCGATGATGCTCTTCTGGACTAGCCTCTGCGCGGATGAAAGCGGGATCGCCTTGCCGGTTCCGTCGTGAATCAGGCCGACTGTGCCCGAAAAGCCGATGCTTTTGGCCCTGCGAGCAATGGTCAAGGCATCCTCGGCCCGTCCAAGCGGCCCGCCGAGGACCGTATTGATGTTCACGTCGAACTCGGCGTACTCGGCCAGGAGTTGGAGTTTTCGGTCGAGCACCTGCAGGCACTTCCGGCTGTTCTTGTCCGGTTTGACCTGGTCGATGCTGATCTGCAGTTGGTCCAGACCGGCTCTATTGAGAGTCTCAATACTCGCCGGGGTGAGCAAGGTGCCGTTGGTGAGCAGGGTGGCAAGGATTCCTCGCTGGCGTATGGCACGGACAAGGCGGCCGAGCTCCGGGTGCAGAAGAGGCTCTCCGCCACTCAGGGTGATGATCGCGGTTCCCATTTGGGCCAGCCGGTCAACACGCCTCTCCAGCTCGTCAAAAGGAACCGGACGAGAGAAAGTGTCGAATTCGTTGCAGTACGAGCACGACAGGTTGCATCGCCTCGTCACGACAAGGTGGGCGGCAACCGGATGGTCGCCCGACCGAAAGGCGCGAACGACCATACGCGCCTCCCGATAACGACGAGATACCGACCGGATCCTCCGGCGGACCTTACGGAGAGCAGGTGACATCAACTTCATGTCCTGATCAGTCTAGTACGAATCCGCTACTTCAAGTAACAAGCGCTCACGGCTGAGTTTCACCTTCCGTCATTCAGAGGGTGCAGACTTTCCGGCCCGACTCCGCATCCTATCAGCACGGGGATGAGCGACGAAGGAGGCTGCGATGAAGGGACACTCTGGCTTTTCGTTGCTCGAGCTGATCGTCGTTCTCGTTATTCTGGGGCTTCTCGCCACTGTTGTCGGCCCGCGGGTCACCAAATGGGGTGCTGAGGGCAGGCGGAAAGTGGCTATGATCCAGATCAGTCAGTTGAGGCAGGGAATCGAGGGCTTCCGGCTGGACGTCGGCCGGTATCCTTCAACCAGCGAGGGCTTGAGAGCCCTGGGAGAAGGATCCGGGATTCAACGCTGGGACGGCCCGTACCTGGAGAGAGTGACCGTCCCCAAGGACCCGTGGAAACAGGAATACCAGTATCGGTGCCCCGGTGAGCACGGTGACTATGACCTCTGGAGTCACGGGGGAGATGGCGTTCAGGGGGGCGACGGCGAAAACGCAGACATCACTTCTTGGGGCGAAGAGTGAGCGCTTTTCGCTCGTCTCCCCGCCGCCCCCTTGTCTCGCTCCCTACCAGTTGCGCATGGTCGAATTCAGGACCCGGTCGATCGCCTCAGGGGGCACGGTCAGTTTGTCGCGGTTCTCCTTGAGCCAGCCGCGGAAGTCTTCCTGGATTTCCGGCGTCCAGCGGCGGTCGATCTGCCCCGGGGTGTACTTGCCTTCGCGCAGGCGTTGGTGTCCGAAGGCATCCTTGAGAGTGATCGCTTCGGCCTCGAGCACGACTTTCTCCGCCAGCTGAGGCGGAATGAAAACGATTCCTTCCTTTTTGGCGAGGACGATATCACCAGGGCAGGCGATCGCTCGCCCGATGCGGATGGGCACATTGATCGCCGTCAGCATCACTTCCTTCAAATAGCTGGGATCGGCGCCCTTGTGCCAGACGTTGAATCCCTGGACCTCCTCAATGCCTTCCAGGTCGCGCACGCCGGCATTGAAGATCACTCCGGTGCCCGATTTCGCGTAGATGGAGTTGGCGAGGTTGTCGCCGATCAGGGTCCCGTCCACGATCTTGCCGAAGCCGTCAGCCACGTACACGTCGCCTTTCTGAAGCATGTCGATCGGCCAGGAATTGGAGTTGCCGATTCGTCCCTCGGCTTTCCCCTGCTTCATGATCGCCTCGTTCAAGTCCGGGTGGGCGGGCATGTACTGAGCCGTCAACACGCGACCGACCAGAGCCTGATCGGGCCTTGTGATCTCCCACCCGATCGCGGATTCGTAGTTGTTGTGGTACCCCGCATTCATGAGGATGCCCCACGCCATAGTGATCGGAACGTTGCGCATCCGCTTCAGCAGGTCGTCGGATACCTTCGGGCGGCCATCCTGCATCCGTTCTCCAGTCCATTTGGAACTCACCTGCATAACCAGATCCGGGCTGGAGATGACTGGCGGTTCCACGGTCGGAGCACTCACCTGCGGCGCAGGTTGGGCTTGAGCGCCCTGGAGTTGGGCACTTGGGTTTCCGGCCCAAAGCACAGCGAGCAGTATCGCGATCGCAAACCTGGTAGTCGACTGATTCATGGTGAAGACCCTCATTTAGCCATTAATTTTGCAGTTGTCGCCTCCGCGTGCGCGGGCGGAGAACATTATAGATTGCAGAATGCGGAATGCGGAATTAAAGACTGGGAGAGGGGAAGACGGAGACAAGGAGACAAGGAGACTGGGAGAGGGGGAGACTGGGAGAGGGGGAGACAAGTAGGAGCGCGAAATTCGCGGGCAGGCAAGATTTGTAGTCCCGGCTCAAGTCGGCGAACCAGGGAGAGGGGAGACTGGAACAGGTGACGCCGTCCTCGGCTTCTGCCCGCGTCCTGTCGCGCTCGCGCTCGTGATCGTGATCGTAATCGTAATCGTAATCGGCTTTTCGTCTTTCTCCTTGTCCTTGTCTCCCTGTCTCCCTGTCTTCCTGTCTCCCTGTCTCCTTGCCTTGTTCTACGGGTTGTCGTCCACTTTTACTGTGATCTTCCCTCTCATGCCCTGAAAGGCATGCGGTGAGCAGACGTAGAAGTAAGTTCCCGCGGTATTGAAAGTGAAGCTTCCGCCTCCAAAAGGCAGGGAGAAGCCTCCGGCCTTCGGCGTGTTCCCGTTCGCATTGTAAGTCGCCTCAGTGACCTCCACGACATTGTGGATGTTTTCCAGTGTCCAGGTCACCGTATCTCCTGGGCGAACGTCAAAAGAATCCGGAGAGAAGTCGAATCCTTGGTTAGTCACGGTGAACGTCATGGCTTGGGTACGGGGAACCCGGACGACGGGTATCGAGCTTAGCGCATCCTGGTCCGTGAGGAGGCCGAGGGCGACGAGTCCTTCGCCGTCCGCCAGAACGCTGAGAGTGCCCCGGAAATTGGAGAGGTCGAGATCGGGGTACAGCTCACTGAGGAAAAGCGCCTTCTGGTTACCGGGGGCGAGCGGAGACACCGGTTGGGCAGGGTTAGCATTGTTCCGGACGATCGCGCCCGCCGCGTCCTGAAGTTGAAAAGTCAGGTTCAGGGCGGCCTGGCCGGCGTTGACGACAGCAACACCGGTATTGACGGTTCCCGAGCTGATAGCCGGAATCGCAAGACGGCGCTGTGCGCCGGTCTCGTAACGCGCGGTTACGACCCCTACCTTCGCTGTCGTCTGTCCGTTGTTGACCCTCGTAAAGACGAGCGAGCCGGAAAGGCGGCTCCGACGATTATCGCCAACACTCGAAGGGTCGTCGGTGGCCGCGTCGAAAAGAGCCCAGCCGACCGTTACGTTAGTGCTCGTACCGGTCGCGGTCGCGGTAACGAACCGGACGCCTTCGGCCGGAATCGTCAGAGCGATCTGGCTGACCGTATTCCCGTCGGATTGAACTGTCAGTGGTGTACCGTCCTGGTTAAAGAAAAACAGCGTGCCCGAGACCGGATCGCCAGGGGCGGGGTTCATCAGGATGACTTCGGTTGAGAAACCAGAGGCAAGAACGAATTGAGGGAATACCAGGTTCTTTTGAATCCTGTGTCCCATGTGCCCGTTCTGAGCGAACAGTGTCGCGCCCAGACTCATCGTCAATAACAAAGCGAACGTAAGTTTTTTCATTTCTCTCCTCCGCGCCAGTGCCTGGGACGACTGATTGGTCAGTCAAGTGCATGGTGTGCGGCTTTGGAGATATGACGCGAGAGAAGGGGAAAAGGTGACACCTTGGACCCGAAAAAGGAACAATTGCCCGGCGTGTACTTCGGGAGCCGCGCCGGGCTTCTTGAGGCAAAGGCTTTTCAAAGCCTTTTACAGTAATGAGTCGAGTGGCTTCGCGGTGACGCTTACTTCCGCGGTTCGCTGGAGGGCGGTACCAGGCCCTTCATCCGAAGATAGGTCACAAGGTTTCCGTAATGCTCGTTGTCGTGCATTGTGTTGAGAGACAGGACGGTTAGTTTTGCCATGTCCCGGCCGAAGAACTTGACCATGTCGGCGGCCTGCGTGTCTTTTACGGCGTCGTACGCCTTGTCGCTGTACGCAGAGGCGTCCTTCAGAGCCTGGATAAGGTCAGCTTTCGTTGTTTTGCTTTTCTCGACGTTGGGAGACGGGTTCTGCTCGCCGAGGACGGCCGAGGCAAACAGGTATTGGGCATCGGCGATGTGACCGAGAATCTGCCCGAAGCTTCTGACCTCCGGCGTCGGTTTAAAAGAGTAGTTCTCCTCGGGCATCTTTTCGGCGGAGCGAATGACGATGTCCATAATCCTCGAGTGCAGCATCTTCTGGCCGGCGCTAAGGGGATCCGCCGCGCCCTGGGCCAGAATCGGGGTCACAAACATCGCTATCAGAACCGTCAGACACAAAACCAATCGGGTTACGGCGTGAAGCCTCATAGTTCCTCCGGAGTATTTTGCATTGTGATTCAGTGACTTCCGGCATTATAGGCCAAACCAGCCGGGCCAAGCGAACGGCTGCCCGGCTGACGAGCTGACCGGCTGACCGTTGGTCCGACTTCCAAGTCGGACATTCGGCGTGCGGCCAGCTGGCTCGATACCGCTGGCGGCGTGTGTAGTGTCCGACTTGGAATTCGGACCTACGGCCGACCCGGATCAGCCCCGGCACTCCAGCCCCATATCCACGAGGATCTGGCGCAGCTTGTCCATGTTTTGTTCCGTGCAATGGCCGATCGGCTTGATCGGATCGCCGGCGGGTATGCCGAGGAGGTTCAAGGCGTCTTTGATCACCACCGGGAAGCTGCCGAGATTGAACGCGACCCGCAGTGGCGCGAGCCGAAACTGCGCTTTTAGCGCTCCGGCCAGGTCCCCGGCCCGGAACTTCTCGTAGATCTCCACCACAAGCGCCGGAGCCACATTCGAGGTTGCGGCGACGCAACCGAATCCGCCGTAGACAAGCGTGGCGAGGATCAGCGTGTCACGCCCAGCCAGCACCCTGAACGATTTTCCCCGGGTGCGTCGGATGTACTCCGAGGTCAGTGTCATGTCGCCGCTGCTGTCCTTTACGCCCACGATGTTCGGGACATCGGCAAGCCGTTCGATCAGCTGGGCTGACATGTTGATGCCCGTCCGATCCGGGTTGTTGTAAAGCAATAACGGGAGGGACGTTGACGCGGCGATTGCGGCGAAGTGGTCGTAGAGCTCGCTCTCATTCGGCGTGATGAACATCGGGGTGAGGACCGTGACTGCCTGAGCGCCGGCCTGCTCGGCCATCCGGGCGAATGTCACACACTCCCGGGTCGTGATCGCGCTGGCACCGGCGTATACCGGTACTCGGCCGTTGACATGTGCGATGGCGGTTTCGACGGCCCGTTTCTTCTCATCCAGGCTGAGACCGTAGAATTCCCCTGTTGTCCCGAGGACGAAAACCCCGTGAACTCCCCCTTTCAGAACGTGATCGATGATGCCGCAAAGCGCCTTCTGATCAACTCTCTCATGGGAGTCGACTGGAGTGATCAGGGGTGGAATCACGCCATGAATAAAGTCGATGTTCATCATTTCCAGGGTCTCCTTACTAGAATTGCCAACCGCCGCTTTACGGCCCGGTTGGCAATCCCTGAAGTAACTGTTTACTTCCTCAACTCCACCCGTCGGATCTCGCCCACAATTAACAGGTAAGACAGAGCGCCCAGCCCGCCCATCATCCCAACGTACACCAGGGCGCCGTTAAACGATTCGGTGATGGCAAGGATGTAGCCGATCACCACCGGGGTTGCCACGCTTGCCAGGTTCCCGGCGAAATTGAAAATGCCACCGCTCAGCCCGACCATCTCTTTCGGCGAGGTGTCGCTGACGACCACCCATCCGAGGGCCCCAAAACCCTTGGCGGCAAACGCGAGCGACATCAAGGCGATGACAACCCATTCCGCGGTCACGTAATTCGCCAGCACGATTGACGACGAGAACGTCATCCCGAGAATGATCGGGGCTTTACGAGCGAACGTAAGGGACTTACCCCGTTTCAGCAGCCAGTCGGAGGTATAGCCGCCCAGAAGACCGCCCGCGAATCCCAACACGGCCGGGATGGAAGCAACCAGTCCCGCCTTCAGGATCGACATCCCCTTGGCCTGAACCAGGTACGTGGGGAACCAGGTGAGGAAGAACCAGGTGATCGTGTTGATTCCAAATTGTCCCACATAAACCCCGATCATCATCCGGTTCGTGACCAGCTGGCGGACGTACGTCCAGCGGATCCTCGATGCTTCCGCCTGCAGACCCGCCAGCCCACCACCCGACCGGATGTAATCGATCTCGGCCTGGTTAACCGCCGGGTGGACCGCCGGATCGCGGACGAAGGCAAACCAGGCGAAGCCCAGCAGGACGCCGGCCAGCCCCATCGTGTAGAAAACCGCCTGCCAGCCCCACTGGACAAGGATCCAGCCCATCATGGGGGTAAAAGCCGCCAGCGCAAAATACTGCGCCGAGTTGAACACGGCGGACGAAAACCCGCGCTCGTGGGCCGGAAACCAGGCGGTCACAATCCGGCTGTTGCCAGGAAAGGCGGGCGCCTCGGCGACACCCAGGAGGAAGCGCAGCACCAGGAGGGCTGCAAAGGCGCTCGCGCCGGCCAGGAAGCCGACGGTGCCTTGCATGAACGTCATGATTGACCAGAGGAAAAGCGCCAGCCCGTAGACCAGCCGGGACCCGAAACGATCCAGCAGCCAGCCTCCGGGGATCTGCAATGCGGCGTACGACCACCCGAAAGCAGAGAAGACGTAGCCCATGGCCACCGGGTCGATCCCCAGATCCTTGCGCATCATCGGCGCGGCCATGGAAAGCGTTGCACGGTCCACGTAGTTGACAGTCGTAGCGACGAAAAGAGCGAGCAGGATCCAGTAGCGGATGTTCGTCCTTGGAGCGGTCAATTTTGAGCCTCCGAAAGTACAAACAGTTTCCGAACGGCGCACCGACTTTGGCTTTTTCGGAGCCGCGTACGCGGCTCCGAAAAGACTGCGTGCCTACTCCACAACCGCCCCCGAAGACACCTCCCCGACACCCTTGACGTACCTCCTCAACACCCTGCTCGTAATCTCCCTCTGCCTGATTGCCATGGTCCTCTTCCGCTCTTCCAGTTCCTCGGCGCTAACGAGCAGCTGAAGGACCCGTGCTGGAATATCGATTTTGATGCGGTCGCCTTCCTTCACGTAGGCAATTGGTCCGCCCGATGCCGCTTCCGGCGCAATGTGTCCGATGCATGGACCTCGCGTTGCACCCGAGAAGCGTCCGTCGGTCACGATGGCGCTCGTTGAGCCGAGTCCCATCCCCATGAGGGCGGCGGTGGCTGAGAACATTTCGGGCATTCCCGGAGCTCCCTTGGGGCCCTCGTAACGGATGACCACGACGTCGCCGGGACTGATCCGTCCTCCGTAGATTGCGGCTTCGGCTTCTTTCTCTGAATCGAAAACGCGCGCCGGGCCGGTGTGCTCCATCATTCTCGCTTCGACACCGGTCTGCTTGACGATACAGCCGAGCGGCGCAAGGTTCCCTTTCAGGATCGCGAAGCTGCCCTCGGGACGCACCGGCTTGGTGAGCGGTCGGATCACCTCCGGGTTTCGGTTTGTCGCTTTCTTCGCTATTTCCGCCAGGGTCAGTGACGAGCAGGTCATCGCCTCAGAAGCCAGAAGAGGAGACAGTTCCTTGATCAGCGCGGGTACGCCTCCCGCCTGGTCCAAATCCCAGAAGGTGTGCGGGCCAGAGCTTTTCAGGCTGCAGATGAGCGGAGTCCCCCGGCTGGCTTTCTCCACATCGTCGAGGGTAATCGCGATGCCTCGTTCCGCGGCAATCGCCGGGATGTGGATGGTTGCGTTACTCGAGCCGCCGATGGCCGCCGTCAGAATCAGCGCATTTTGAAAAGCAGCCGGGGTGAGACAACTCGACGGCCGCCGATCCTCCTCGATCAAACGGACAACCAGTCGGCCGCTCTCCTTGGCGATCCTTTTCTTCAGAGCTGTGACCGCGTGGGCCGTGGCACAGCCGGGGAGGCTCAGTCCGAGAATTTCGGCCACACAACTCATCGTGTTGGCTGTGCCGTTCATCGCGCACGATCCCGGACCCGGACAGACGGAGCATTCCAGCTCCAGTGCCTCCTGGTCCGAGTAGATCCCGGTCACCCACTTGCCGACGCCTTCGCGCATGTCTGGAATAGCAACGGGCTTACCCTTGAAGGAGCCGGGCATCATCGGCCCGCCGGTCACTATCACCGAGGGAAGATCCAGTCGGGCCATGGCCATCATCATCCCCGGGACGATCTTGTCGCACGAACAAATGCAGACGAAGCCGTCCAGTTGCTGGCCTTCGGCGATTATCTCGATGCTGTCGGCGATCAGGTCCCGGCTGGGGAGAGTGAACCGCATTCCCGGATGGCCGTGTACCACGCCGTCGCACAATGCAATCGTGTTGAACTCCCACGGAATGCCGCCCGCCTGCCAGATGCCCTTCTTCACCTCCTCTGCCAGGGTCCGGAGGTGAACGTGGCCGGGATGCATCTCGTTCCACGAGTTCGCAATGCCGATGAAGGGTTTGGCAAAATCATCGTCCAGCAGGCCCAGCGAACGCAGGTGAGCCCTGTGTCCCGCACGGTTCGGGCCGCAAACGACAGCCCGGCTGCGGTACTTTTTTTCGACCGGGAAAAATTCTTTCTTGCTCGTATCGTCCATTTCGGGGACATGATACTTAATTCCCTCGCCGTTACCACTAATCTTCCCGTCTGCAATCGAATTAAGTTCTATGTCCCCGAAATGTGACGAATCTGACAGGAACGAAGGCAGAAAGCCGATTACGATTACGAGTACGAGTACGAGCAGGAAGGGGAGCAGGAGGGTGGCTTGGCCTTTTTCTCGTTCTCGCAATCGTAATCGTACTCGTAATCGGCTTTTCGCCTTTTCTTCGCCATCGTTCGTGGATGGCGGGGCCCCCTGCCCGCGTTGCAGGAGGGACAGGCGTCCGCATAAAATCTAGAGTGTCATGAAAAAGCAACCTTTGCCCGCCTGTGAGTTCGACAGCGATGACCTGATCGTGAGGCTCGATATTCAGTTCGCCGCCACCACTGAGGCATTGTCCGGCATTGTCCAAAAGGTGATGGAGGCGATCCGCGGTGAGGGTTGTGCGCAGCAGAAAGAATTCGAGGTGGAGCTCGGACTCCACGAAGCCCTCGTCAACGCCGTCGTGCACGGTTGTCGAAAGGACCCGCACAAGTCCGTTCAACTCACCGTCTGCTGCGACAAATCACGCGGAATACTCATGGTCGTTCGCGATCCCGGTCCAGGATTTGACGTCCATTCCATCCCAAGTCCGATCCACGGCGAGAACATCTTCTCATCCGGCGGTCGGGGCATCTTCCTTATCAACCAGTTGATGGACGAGGTGCACTTCAATTCAACCGGCACCGAAATCCGGATGGTCAAGCGTTAGGACGGTTCGCGGTTATACGGTTCAGGGTTATACGGTTCAAGGTTACGCGGTTCCCCGTTAGACGGTTCAGGAACCGAGAAACCGAAAAACCGTGAACCGTGCAACCGTGAACCGTGCAACCGTGAACCGTGCAACCGTGAACCGTTGAACCCTGTTTTCCGTACTAGCCCACCAGTGGCATTGCTACGTCCAAAACCGGAAGGGGAATCATCATGCATCTTCGATCTATGCCTAGAATGCTGCCCGCTCTATCCGCACTCATTTTTCTCGTGATTTCAGGCCCGCTGCTCCGAGCCGCGCAATCCGGGGAAAAGAAGGGCCAGGCTCTTAAAGACGAAATGAGAATGCCCTGGGTCCGAAACAACGAACGCTATATCCGACGCTGGCTGGTTGTCGGGGCTTTCCCCGCATCGCCGGCATCGTCGGCAATGGCAACGGATTATCTGGCGGACCAGGGCGGTGAAGCAGCGATCAAACCTGCCGACGGGCTCAAGCACAAGAGGGGCGACGGGTCGGACGTGAAATGGCACTGGATGGATTCTTGGGGAGACTTCGTCAACCTCACAGATTCCGTTGACGCTCCAAAGGAGCAGGCCGTCGCCTATGCATTCGCGCAGGTGAACAGAAAACAGGACGGCAAGGTGCTTCTTTCGGTTGGAAGCGACGAAGGCGTTCGGGTGTGGGTCAACGGAAAGTTGGTTTTGGACAAAGAGGCTGACCGCTCCCTCACGCCCGACGAAGAGCAGGTCGATGTCGAGATGAAGACGGGCGAGAATGCTCTGCTCATTAAGGCCGCTCAAAGCGTCGGTCCCTGGACTTTCACGGCAAGGGTGCTCGAACCAGGCGCAATCCTTGCGCCTCGTTTCGAGATCAGTCCCTCGATCTTGAAGGGCGATTCGGGACGGCTGAACATCAAGACCGATGCCGGCCAGGTCCACAACGAACTGGCTGCCGTCTTGGTCGAACTCGTCGGTCCGGGCGGGAAGGTCTTGTTCTCCAAGAGTGCAGCGCGCGGTGCCTCGATCGGCATCGACACCGGACCGCTGCCCGATGGACCGTACGAAATCCGTTGCTCTACGAACACGCTCGGGGGGCGGCTCTTTGCGACACATCTGAGCTGGTACAAGGGTGACAGCATCGGCGCCGCGTCCCGCCTCATCGCCGCTGCAGCCGCGGCCGACGAAGCAAGCCCCGAGGGTTTCACAGTCAAGATGCTTGCCGACATGGTCGAAGACCGCCTCGGGGGAAAACCGGAGAAGGCGACGGGCAATCCCTGGTGGAAGATTCACTCGCCGCTCATGGAATACGAAGAGATCAAGCTTGAGGCCAAGGGACAGCGCGCCCGGGTGCGGCCGCATGGCTTTGTTCGACTGGCGTACCGGGATGAGGTGGACGGGTCGCCGCAGTTCTGCCGCGCTTACCTCCCCGCCAGTTACGATCCGTCCAAGAAGTGGCCCCTCGTCTTGCAGATTCACGGCTACAACCCGGCGAATCCTCCGTACGTCCGCTGGTGGTCGGCCGACTCCCGACACGCGGGCATCGCGACCGAGTTTGCAAATCACCAGCAGGTGATCTACATGGAGCCGCACGGCCGGGGGAACACGTCATACCTGGGCCTGGGGGACAACGACATTCTGCGGGTCATCAGACTGGCCAAGGAGCAATTCAACGTCGACGAAGACCGTGTCTACCTCACCGGCGATTCCATGGGCGGATGGGGAACCTGGAACGTCGGCACCCGGCACCCGGATCTTTTTGCAGCGATCGCGCCGGTGTATGGAGGGGCCGATTATCACTCGCAGCTTTCGGAGGAGCAACTGGCCGCACTCTCGCCGTTCGAGCGTCTCCGGAATGAGAAGGAGAGCTCGTTCGCGTTGGCGGACGGTCTGCTCAGCATGCCGATCCTCGTCCACCACGGGGATGTGGATCGGAGCGTAAACGTCGACTATTCCAGGTGGGGTGTTCGATTGCTCGAGCGGTGGGGCTACAACGTCCGTTACCGGGAAATCCCCGGGCGTGGACACGAAGCGCTCGACGTGATGAACGACATCATCGAGTGGTTCCTCCAGCATCGGCGCAACGCCAGCCCGACGCACGTCCGCATCCGTTCGGCCGAGTTACGAAACGCGTCCGCCTATTGGGCGAAAGTCGAGCAGATGGCCAGTCCATATGAATTTGCGGTGGTTGACGCGGAAGTCGTGGGCCCAAACGTGATTCGGCTGGATACCCAAAATGTGGTCGACGTCGTTCTCTCGCCTGCCGCGCCGCTCGTGCAGTCGAGAAAGCCGGTGAAGGTCGTCTGGAATGGCGTCGTGCGCCAACTTGAGCCCAAAGACGGTTGTCTGCGGCTGCGCGCCGACGGATACATGCCGGCAAGTCTTCACAAATCGCCCCAGCTGCCCGGATCCATCGGGGATTTCACGGGCACCCCGTTCGCCGTAGTGGTTGGCACTGTCTCGAAAGACCCGGATATGGCCGCGCTCTGTCGGGAGAAGGCCGAAAACTTCGCCGGCTTCTGGCGCCAGTGGCAGAACCAGCCGGCTCGGGTCTTCAAGGATACTGAGTTGACGCCGGCGGATGCCGCCCGATACTCGCTTCTGCTGTTCGGCGGACCGGCTGAGAACGTCATAACTGCCCAGCTGGCCGATCGGTTGCCTTTGAAAATATCCGCCGAACAGATCCAGATCGGTGAAAAGGCTTTCAGGGCTGCTGATGCGGTGGTTCAAATGATCTATCCGAACCCGCTCAACCCGGAGAGGTATGTGTGCGTCGTTGCAGCGACCTCAGCCGATGGAATGTACTTTGCGAACGCCAACAACCGGGACCTCGCCAATTGGGATTTTTCTATCGTCGATGGCCATTCCCCAAGTCCCAAACAAGCCGGACAGCGGGAGAGGATCCGGGTCGTCTCGGGCGCGTTTGATTCGAACTGGCAAGTCAGGGATGACCTGCTGGTTCCCGGTGACCCGCAAGCCCGATCCGAAAGTCGTGTTATCCGCCGCCCGAAGGCAAACAGCTCAATCGATCCCCAAGTCTTTGGCGCTTACGTCGGCCGCTACCAAATCCCGGGCGGTCCGGCCATCGTGGTCACGAAAGAAGGGGATCGGCTCATGGCACAGGCTGAAGGCGACACGAAGATCGAACTGATCCCCGAGTCGGAGACCGACTTCTTCATACGGGAAGCGAACGTTCGCTTAAGCTTCCGGAAAGACGCCGGCGGCAAGGTGGACAGCCTGACCGGGGACCAGGACGGCCGCAGCTTCACCGCGCCGAAGGTGCAGTAGGAACAACAGGGGCAGAGAAGCAGGGCGGTAGAGGGGCAAAGGGGAAAGGGGAAAAAGGGCAAAGGGGCAAAGGCGCGGAAGAAAGGATTGAAGCAGCGAAGGGTGCGCATCTCCTGCTGTCTTTCCCTTTGTCCCTCTGTCGCTCTGCCCCTTTGCCCCTGTTCAGTCATCCCCCGATTTTCGACATCGGTTTGAGGCGGCACTTGCCCTGGGGCATATCGGCGGGATACCTCAAAGGCTTCATCCGGACGGCTGAGCGCAGCAGTGCCGCGACCTCGCAATCTGTCGCTCCCTGTCTCAGCGCAGAGCGGAGATCAATTTCGCGGTCGCTGAATAGGCATGGCCGGAGCTTTCCCTCGGCGGTCAGGCGAAGCCGGTTGCAGGAATCGCAAAAGTGCTGGCTGATCGGGCTGATAAAACCGATAACGCCGGGGGCGTCCTTGAACCGAAACCTTTTCGCCGGTCCGCCTTGTCCGCCGCCTTCCGGAACAAGATGTGCCACCGAGGCAACCCTGGCCATGATTTCCTCGAGTCCAACGTAACCGTCGCGTCGCCATTCACCTGATCCGATCGGCATCCACTCAATGAAGCGAACTTCGTACGGGGCTTGGGTCGTCAGGCGCGCGAACTGCTCGATCTCCCGGTCATTCACGCCTCGGATGACGACGGTGTTTATTTTAAGTGGTTCGAGGCCCGCTTTTTTCGCCGTTTCGAGACCCTTGAGAACGGTTTCGACGCGACCCCCCCGGGTCATTTCCCGGAATCGGTCGGGATCGAGTGAATCAAGGCTCACGTTGACCCTTTTCAGGCCGGCTTCGGCTAACCGACCGGCGAATCGACCGAGCAACATGCCGTTGGTGGTCAGGCTCACGTCTTCGATTCCGGCGATCTTTGCCAAAGCCTGGACGAGGAAAGGGAGGTCTTTACGAACCAGGGGCTCGCCGCCAGTGACCCGCACCTTGCGTATCCCCATGCCCGCGGCTATCGTCGCTACACGAGTGATTTCCTCGTAGCTCAATAATTCCGTGCGGTCAATGAATTGGAGGTTATCGGGAGGGACGCAGTAAATGCATCGCAGGTTGCACCGGTCGGTGACCGACACCCGCATGTAATCGATCGTCCTGCCGTGGCTGTCTCGGACCGGTTCCATAGCGTAACCTTACTATACAAGAGTTCTCGCAGATGTCTGGCTTTCACCAACCGGGCCGAAAAGCGGCGGATTCTGAAAGGCGAATCCGCCCTACGACCAACCGCTTTCGCATGCCGAGCGGTCGTAGGGCGGATTCGCTTTTCAAAATCCGCCGCTTTTCGGCCCGGTTGGCGAGCTTGGCCGCCCAGAGACATGAACAGGTTGAAAGGCTAAAATGAGAGCTTCCGAATGATCACCTTTGAGGAAGCGTTTTCGAGGATACTTCATCATTGCCGGCCTCTCCCTTCCGAGCGCGTCTGCCTGAGCGATTCCCTGAATCGAGTCCTGGCTTGTGATGTGTACGCCACGGACGATTTGCCTCCTTTCGACGCCTCGGCGGCTGACGGCTATGCCGTAAGCAGCGCCGACTTACTGGAGGCGAGTCCCGAAGACCCGGTTGCGTTTCGTCTTCAGGACATCGTAGTCGCCGGCAGCCGCTCG
>CAYQYP010000063.1:0-14359 GCA_964421755.1 uncultured Acidobacteriota bacterium | reverse complement strand
GTGGAGTTTTTACATTTTCAGCCGGCTGCGACCGCCTTCGGCCTGAAAGGCCGAGACATAACAGCCCGGGGCGGAGCGCTTTTTGCGCAGCCCCGGGCCAGGTCAGCAACGAGCTTCAAGCCCTGAAAGGGCGGGAGAGAGAAAGCACTCCGCTCCAGGGGTCTCAATCCCACACGTAGCGGGTCGGACCGTCGTTGTCCGTGTCAGTCCGTGTTACTGCGCTACCGTGTTATCAGCGTTCCCGCATCGCTTTCCACCCCGTCCGTCAAGGCATTCGGCCTCAGCCCGCTGACGATCTGAAAGCTCGCTACGCCTTTGTCGATGACGTCCAGTGCCGCTTTCACCTTGGGGATCATGCCCTCGGTGAAGGTCCCATCCCGCATGTGATCGCGCGCCTGCTCGGCGCTCAGCCGGCGCAGCAGGGTCGACGGATCAGCCGGATCCCGGTAGATCCCGTCTACGTCGGACACCGAAATGAGCCTGTCGGCGCAAAGGCTCTTCGCCAATTCCGCAGCCAGCGTATCGGCATTGATATTGAGAATTGTCCCCTGCTCGTCCGCGCACAGGCTGCAGATGACCGGGCACAGCCCTGCACCGAGGATATTGTCCAGGACGAGACGATCAACCTGGTTGATTTCACCCACCAAACCGAAGTCCACTTCGCGGGTTTCGCCTGGCGCAACCACAACGCGCATCGGTGCGCGCCTGCTGGCCTTGGCGATACCGGCGTCGTACGATGCTATTCCGATCGCAGGCAGTCCCGCCGTTACGAGGTCGGCGACCAAGTCGCGGTTGACTGCTGAGAAGACCATCTTGGCCGCCTCGAGAGTCCGCTCATCTGTTACTCTGCGGCCCTCGTACTGAACGACAGGGATACCAAGCTGCGCGCACAAGGTGCTCAGTTGCTTCCCCGCTCCGTGGACAATAACGAGGCGGTGCCCCTCGAGCTGCAGATGCTTAACGTCACTTGCCAGTGAGCGACGCAGAGAGGTTGATTCTAGAACCTTTCCGCTCAGCTTGATGACCAGGATCATAACGAGGCCACGGCCTGAATGAGCAACTGTGCCTGCTCGCGTGAAAGAGTCAATGGGGGCATCAAGCGCAGGAAGGCCGGATCATCCGAGGTCCCCGTCAGAATTCTCTTCTCGAATAGTGCCTGGCGCACCGTTTTCGCCTGGTCGAAGGGTGGTTTCATACGGACCCCGAGAAGCAGGCCCGCTCCACGAACAGTCTCGACGATCGCAATCCGAGCCAACTCCTCAGAAAGATACGAACCGACCTCCCGAGCGTTCTCGACCAGCTTTTCGGCCGCAATGACATCCATCGTGGCTTCAATGGCGGCGCAGGCGAGCGGACCTCCGCCAAATGTTGTCCCCAGGTCGCCGCTTTTCACTTCCCGGGCCACCTTCTCCGTCACCAGGACGGCGCTGGCCGGAAAGCCGGACGCGATTCCCTTCGCGAGCGTCACGACGTCCGGGAAAACTCCCTCGATTCCAGAGTAGAGGAAGCGGCCGGTTCGACCGACCCCGGTCTGCACCTCGTCGAACATCAGAAGCGCACCGTTCTCGAGGCATTTGTCCCGAATGCTTCGCAGGTGCTCGACCGGAAGTACTCGGACACCGCTCAGGCTCTGAATCGGCTCGATCAGTACGCCGGCCGTTCCGGTCGTAATTCGCTCCGCCGCCTGCTCGATCGGTATCACCGTGTGGTGAGGCACCGGGGTGTTCAGGTATTTCGAATACTTTTCAATCCCGGTGCTGGACAAACTGGCGTAGCCGCGACCGTGGAATGAACCGGTGATCGAGATGATTTCCTTTCGGGCGGTCAGCGCGCGTGCAAGCTTGATGGCGTTTTCATTGGCTTCGGATCCGGAATTCGCGAGAAAGGCCTGCACGTACGGCAAACCCGCCGACTCGATGAGCCGTCTGACCGCCCGGCCGCGCTGGCTGTTGTAGACCACGTTCGAGTAGAAGATCAGCCGGGCAGCCTGCTGCTGGATTGCCTCGACAATCTTCGGGTGGCAGTGTCCGGTAGCGACGACCGCGTGCCCGCCATAGAAATCCAGGTAACGATTGCCATCCGAATCAAAGACCCAGCAGCCTTCTCCCCGTTCCAGCGCCAGCGGCCATTTTGCGTAGCTTCGAAGCTGGAACTGGTCTTCGTCCTGCTTTGTCAATTCTGCGAGTGTGTGCATAGCTCTCAGGGATGAACCGGCGGCAGGGTGAGGGCAGTCGTCTCTTCGATTCCGAGCGCCAGGTTCATGTTCTGCACCGCCTGCCCGGCGGCGCCCTTCTGAAGATTATCGAGGGCCGACCAGACGATCAGGTAAGTTTCGTCAACAACGGCGCCGATATCCACATAATTCGAGTGCCTGATGTAATTCACGTCCGGTTTGTCGGCAACCCACCGAATGAACGGCTCGCTGCCGTAGTACTTGCTGAAAACGCAGCGGATCTGGTCGGCAGTCAGCCGCTCGGTTAGCTCCATATAATGACTGGAGAAAATACCCCGGACAAACGGTGCCGAGTAGGTCTGAAAAACCAGGTGGTTATCGGTCTTCCCAAGCACCTGGAGGATCTCCGGGAGATGCTGGTGGGCAAATGGCTTGTAAGGGAACAGACTGTTGGCTCTGCGGGGATGGTGTGTGCCGGCGGCCGGGCTGTTGCCCGCCCCGGATGACCCGGTCTTGGCGTCCACGAAGACCGGCCCGCGAACTACCTGCTCCTGAAAGAGCGGATACAGCGCCAGGATCGTCGCCGTGGCAAAACAACCCGGGTTGGATATGCGCCGGGCAGTGCGAATGCGTTCCCGGTTGATCTCCGGAAGCCCATAGACGAATTCCTTCTGGACCTCCGCCCCGGCCATCGGGAAACCGTAAAATCGCTCGAAAACAGCGGGATCTGCGATTCGAAAATCGCCGCTCAAGTCTATGACCAGCAAGCCGGGCGGCAAACCGGGCGCAACTTTCTGCGCATGCCCGTGAGGGAGCGCGAGAAAGATCACGTCCAGATCATTGGCCGGGAGCGTCTCCATGGGTGAGAAAACAAGGTCGGTGAAACCCCGCAGGTTGGGATACAGCTCTGCAACCCGCTTGCCCACGTGCTGCTGCGCCGAAATCCAACGGATGTCCGCCGTCGGATGGCGCAGCAGTGTGTGAAGCAGTTCGATGCCGCCGTACCCGGAGCCGCCCGCTATGCCGATTTTAACCATGGCATCAGGGACTCCAGCAGCAAGGTGCAGATCTTACCGGCGCTGTCGAACGCATTGGCCGCCGGGATCCCCCAATGCTCTTCAATGTAGTTGATCCCTTCGGCGCTGTCGGTGACAGGGCCGGAAATCAGCGCCGGACGGCGCGCCTGGGGCACCGGACCGTGCTGTCCCATCCACTGCACCGCGCCCCAGACGCCCATCAGGTCGTTAGCGCACAGCATCGTGCATAGGGAAGTCTCCATGAATTCGCGGTCATCGAAGACAGTCGATACCTGGTATCCGCCGAGAATCCCATCCCCCATCTCGAGCAGGATGAAGTCCGGGCCATCCTCTGCCAGGTGGTGCACCAGAGAGCGGGCTACCGGAGAAAGGCTCTCCACTTCCGTCGTCGAGGGAAGGCCGAAATCGAGAAAGCTGAGCACCTTCCTGGCGCCCGCTTTGCGCATGCCCGCAGTATCCTGAAGGCAGCCGACGCCGGCCACTTTTCCGGCATTCACGTGGAATCCCTTCGCCGCGAACAGTCGGAGGATCTGCTTGCAGACGGTCGTCTTCCCCGAGTTCATGCAGGTGCCCATGACCATGATCACCGGGATGTTGGGCAGAGGACCCGAAGCGAGGGACATAGACACGTCCCGCAGATTCAAAGGCCGCCCCATTCCTGGGCGGGTCAGGCTGCCGATGTATTCCACCTCGGCCGGCCAGCCCAGGTCACGATTGAACGCGGTGCACTCCCCGATGATGCCGCCTTTGTTCAGAAGGTGAAGCAGGCGTCCAGGGCGCAGGTGCTCGGGACACCTTCCGGAGAAACCGCGCAGCGCCTTCCGGTTACCGAGTACGCCAACCAGCAGGTCGCCCGGCTGTACAACCACTTCCTTCACTTCCGGCGTTTCGAGGGTTGGATATGCTTGGTTGACTTCCCGTACACGGACCAGGACAACCTGTCCTTCCTCGGACTGGGCGGAAGGGATCACCGAGACCGACCCGTCCAAACCCAGGCGGGTGGCCGAAGACCCGACGAGATCGGGCTGATAGGTCGTTTCCGGCTGGGTCAAGTTATCGAAAAGCGGTTTGTGCACTAACATTTCATATCCTCATGTCCTGTGAACCGATTGCAAAGGAGAGTAAGACGGGGAAGCCGCTAGCGGCGGAGCCTCCCCCGAGGACGGATCCGAACGCGGCTCCGACGGCGGGCTCGGGAAGCAAGAACGACTGTCAAAACCGACAACAATAGCCGATGCATAAACATTACATTTATGCAATCAGGGATCAGATTGTCAAGGACCGATCGAGGATTTAGCAAGAATTTTATGCAGGTCTACTGCATAAAATTACAAATAAGCACACTGACCACCAGGTCACCAAACTGCATTTCACCAAAAGCATTCCACTAAAAAGCTTTCTGGTGAATGCTTTTTTGTGAAATGTCTCTCGTGACTTGGTGGTTAATCTTTTGTCGCCAGGGCGTACAGTTCCCGCTTGTTAAGTCCAAGCTGCTCGGCAGCAACTCGCACCGCGTCCTTGCGGCTGAGCCCTCGCGTCGCGATCAGGCCTTCGACGTACGCGAGTGCGTCAATCCTCGAGGGGGCAGTGCCGACCGCGCCCGGTTGTCCCTCGCCCGGTCCGACGACAATCGTGTATTCGCCGCGGGGCGGCTCCTTGTCGCTCGCCGCGATCACCTCCTCGATCAACCCGAAATGGCTCGATTCGTAAATCTTGGTGATCTCCCGGATCACAAAGACGGTCCGCGAGCCCAGCGTTTCCTTGATCAGCAGCAGCGTGTCGCGCAGGTTATGCGGCGCCGCGTAGATGACCAGAGACGCGTCGAGCTCAGCGAAGCGTTTGAGTTCTTCACGACGAGCGGCTGCACGCCGGGGCAAAAAGCCCACAAACAGGAAGCGATCGGTTGGCAGGCCGCACACCGAAATCGCGGCGGTCAGGGCGCTCGGGCCGGGTACGGGGATGACCGGAACCCCGTCGTTTCGGCATGCGGCGACTAGTCTGAACCCCGGGTCGGAGATGAGCGGGGTGCCAGCGTCGGAGACGAGTGCGATATTTGTTCCATCCTTCAGGCGGTTCAGCAACTCCGAGGCCCGGGCGTCTTCGTTGTGCTCATGGTAGCTGAGCGTACGGGTTCTAATTCCGAAGTGGTTGAGGAGGTTCTGAGTATGGCGGGTATCCTCGCAGGCGATCAAATCCACTTCCCCGAGAGTGCGGGCGGCGCGCGGACTCAGGTCTTCGAGGTTGCCGAGCGGCGTGGCGACAACGTAGAGAATTCCTGGCATTCTTGACCCTTTCGCGCTCGGCACTCCCTCACCGATTCATCGCTTCCAGCATCTCCCGCACCGCGCGCTCCATGCCGACGAGCACGGCGCGTGAGATGATGTTGTGGCCGATGTTGAGCTCGAACACCTGCTCGATATCGCTCACAGGACGGACGTTTCGATAAGTCAGGCCGTGTCCCGCGAGCACCCGAAGGCCCAGTGATGCCGCGCGTTCCGCCGCTGTCCGCAGCCGTTCGAGCTCGCGAACAAATTCTGGGGCGGCTTCGTCCAGTCCTTTAGGCACTGCCTCGGCGTACGCCGCGGTGTTGAACTCCACCATCGGAGCCCCGGTGGCGCGGGCCTGGTCGATCGTGGAAGGATCCGGGTCGATGAACAGCGACACGTTAATTCCGTTGTCGAGGAACTGGCGAACCGCATCCGTGATCGGATCGAGACCGCTTGCGAGGGACAGACCGCCTTGGGTGGTCACTTCGTCCGGGCTTTCGGGCACCAGTGTCACCGTGTCGGGATGAATTTCGAGGGCAAGCTCGACCATCGGCCCCGTGACCGCCATCTCGACATTCAGGCGAGTGGTTATGGTCTGGCGCAACAGGCGAACATCTCGCTCGCTGATATGCCTTCGGTCTCCCCGTAGGTGAACTGTAATCCCGTCGGCTCCTGCCAGTTCCGCCAGAACAGCCGCCGCGACAGGATCGGGCTCCGGCGCACGCCGCGCCTGGCGAATGGTCGCCACGTGATCGATGTTGACACCCAGTTTGGTCATAGGTGGGTCTCCTGCCGTTAGCCGCGTGTCTTCGCTTTCTGAAAAGCGTGATAGAAACCGGCCAGGGCTCTTTCGATCGTCTTCTTGGGCACTGTAACCGACAGCCTGATGTTCCCCGGCCAGCCAAACCCGCTACCTGGAACAGCGAGCACCCCTTCTTCCTTGAGCAGCTGGACGAAGGCGATATCTTCAGGAATCGGGGTCTCAGGGAACAGGTAGAAACCTCCGTCCGGCTTGACGCACGTGTACCCGATCCGCGTGAGCGCGTCCCATAGAAGGTCGCATTTTTCCTTGTACACCCCTGCGTCCACCCGTGCCTCCCCGACTTCGGCAACGACCCATTGCCATAGCGCCGGGGCATTCACGAAACCGAGGACCCGCTGGGAGAAGCAGCAGGCGTCGAACAGCTCTTTTGCCTCCTCGATCAGCGGCGAGATGGCCAGAAAACCAATCCTCTCACCGGGAATCGCCAAGGCCTTCGACCAGGAATACGCAACCACGGTCCGTTTGAACAGTGATGGGATTTCGGGCACGGCCATGTCACCGAACACCAGGGGCTTGTACGGCTCGTCCGTGATCAACAGGACCTGCTGATCCAGGGAACCGAGCAAGTTCTGCAACTCCTCATAGATGCCGGCGGGATAGACCACACCGGTCGGGTTGTTGGGTGAATTGATGATGATGGCCTTGGTTCGCGGTGTGACGGCCTTCAAAATCTCCTTGGGATCGGGCAGGAAGCGCTCGTCCGCATACACGATCGAAGGCTGCCCGCCGTGATTGAGGACGTAGAAGATGTACTCGGCGAAGTACGGCGCCAGGAGAATAACCTCGTCCCCGGGGTCCAGAATAGACTTGAGCACCGTGTTCAGCCCGCCGGCCGCGCCGACAGTCATCAGGATGCTGTCCGCCGTGTAAGGGAGCCCGGTCGACCGTGCCAGCCTCCCGGCAATGACGCTCCGCACCTCGGGAAACCCGGCATTCGGCATGTACGCGTGGCTTCGAGGCTTGTTCTCAGCAAGGATTCGGGCTGCCGTTTCCAACACAACGGGAGGCGGTTCGAGGTCAGGATTGCCGAGCGTGAAATCGAAGACGTTGTCCGGACCGCGCTCGCGTTTGAGGCGGGCGCCTTCCTCGAACATTCTGCGGATCCAGGATGCGTTCTGAATTTGCTCGGTGACCGTTTTCGAGACAATCATGGGTGCTGCGACCGTAATGGACCGAGACTATGCGGTGAACAACTCCTGGAACTGCGAACTACCGACCACATTGATGCCTTCGGCCTGGAGCTGGCTGATCGCGGTATCCGGATCGTTGAATCGAAAGATCAGGACGGCGCGGCCACTTCCCAGAGTGAACGCGTACATGTACTCGATATCGACAGCTGCGTGGTCGATCACCTTTAGCACGTCACTCAAGCCGCCCGGCCGATCAGGAACCTCAATTGCCACCACCTGGTTGAGATGGACGATGCATTCGTGAGCTTCCAGGACCTGCTTGGCACGCTGCCAGTCGGAGACGATCAGGCGAAGAATCCCGAACTGCTGTGTATCGGCCAGGGAGAGGGTCCGGATGTCGACGCCCGCCTGCGCCAGGATACCGCACGGAACATTGAGCTGACCTCGGCGGTTCTCGAGAAAGACCGAGAGTTGATGGATTTTCATGGCCGCTGCTTCTCCTTACGCGTTGGCGTTCCTTCGATCGATGACTCGTTTGGCTTTGCCGATGCTCCGTTCGATGGTGTGAGGCTCGACCAGCCTGACATCCACATGGATTCCGAGAACGTTTTCGATGGATTTGCCGAGACGGCCCTGCAGGCTTTCCAGTGCACCGACTGTATCACTAAACACGGCCGGCGTGACCTCCACCTGCACCTCCATGGTATCCAGGCCCTTGTCGCGGGAGAGAACAATCTGATAGTGCGGCAGGGCGCCTTCGACGGCGAGCAATGCCGCCTCGATCTGAGAGGGGAAAACGTTGACACCCCGGATGATGAACATATCGTCGCTGCGCCGGCCAATCCGATCCATTCGCCGAATCGTTCGTCCGCAAGCGCACGGGCCTGTCCGGATGGCCGTTATGTCGTGGGTACGATACCGAACCATGGGGATCGCCTGCTTGGCCAGCGTCGTCAGCACCAGCTCGCCCTCGATCCCGTCGGGGAGAGGCTCTCCCGTGTCGGGATCAACGATCTCGGGGTAGAAGACATCCTCGAACACGTGAAGTCCCTGTTCGCACGCGCACTCGATCCCCACTCCGGGACCGGTGATCTCCGAAAGCCCGTAGATATCATGCGCTTTGATGCCGCTCTCTTCCTCGATGTGACGGCGCATCCCATCCGACCACGGCTCGGCGCCAAAGACCCCGACCCGCAGAGGGAAGTCCTGAAGATTGACGCCAAGCTCCCCGGCGCGCTCGATCATGTGGACGAAGTAAGAGGGCGTGCAGCATATCGCGGTGACCCCGAAGTCCTTCATCACCATGATCTGCCGGTCGGTGTTTCCTCCGGAGATCGGGATGACCGTCGCGCCCAGAGCTTCGGCGCCGTAGTGTGCGCCGAGTCCGCCCGTGAACAAGCCGTATCCGTAAGCGTTTTGAATTACATCGTGCTCGTTCAGCCCGCACGCAATGAAACTGCGGACCATCACGCTCGACCACACATCGATGTCCTGTTTCGTATAGGCAACCACGATCGGCTTGCCGGTTGTACCGCTCGAGGAGTGAAGCCGCACCACCTCTTCCATCGGGCTGGCAAACATGCCGAAGGGGTACGTGTCGCGTAAGTCCGTCTTTACCGTGAACGGGAGCAGGCGAATGTCTTCGAGACTTCGAACGTCTTCCGGTTTTACGCCACTCGCGTCCATCCGGTCCCGGGTCAGTCGCACCCGTTCGTACACCCTTCTGGCCAAATGCTGAAGCCTTCCTAACTGCAGGGCGCGCAACTGTTCAGTCGGAAGGTAGTCGAGGGCCGCAGCGGGGTGAAAGGAACCTGTTTTAGTCGGTGATTTTTTCATTCGATTGTTCAGTCCGCCTTTGGAATTGATCGGCGGCGTTGTGCTTGAGCCGCCCGAGGTAAATAACAGATTCTGGTTGGGAAATCAATCACCGGAGGCGCCAGGAGTTTCGGGGGAGTTTCGGGGACATAATACTTAATTCCCACCCAGCCCAGCGCCATCATGCGAAGGCAAAGGAATTAAGTTTTGTGTCCCCGAAACTCCCGAAAGTCTGGGGTGCGGTTGGCGCCTGACTCGACTACAATCTCCAAATGAAAAGCTTACAGTTCCTGGGAGCGACGCGTACGGTAACCGGCTCCAAATACGCTGTCCGGGCCGGAGATTCACTGGTCCTGATTGATTGCGGACTGTTTCAGGGCCTGAAAGAACTGCGACTGCGCAATTGGGAGCCTCTGCCCATCGACATCGGAGACTTGAATGCCATCATCCTGACTCACGCGCACATCGATCATACCGGTTACGTTCCGCGGATCGTCAAAGACGGATACGAGGGCCCCATTTACGCGAGCCGCTCGACCTGCGGGCTCGCCAGGATTCTCCTCCCCGACACCGGCAGGCTCGAGGAAGAAGACGCCAAATTCGCTAACCGCCGGGGATTCTCGAAACACTCGCCTGCCCTCCCGTTGTTCACGGAATCAGACGCCAAGCGTGCGCTCAAGCTTTTCCAGCCTTTGCGATTTTACGAAGACGTGGCGATTAATTCGCACGTAACGGCTCGACTCGGTGCCTCCGGCCACATCCTCGGCTCCGCATTTATCCTGCTCGAGCTGAAGGAAAAGAAGAAAGAGCAGCCGGTACGAGTGCTTTTTAGCGGCGACATCGGCCGTTATAACCGCCCGATTTTGAACGACCCGGTTCCGCCCGTTGAAGCCGACTACCTCGTCCTCGAATCGACTTACGGCGATCGCCTCCACACGAATTCAGACGTCCATGAGCGTCTTCAGCAGGTGATAACGCGGACTCTGCGTCGCGGGGGAACCGTCATCATTCCATCTTTCGCCGTCGGTCGCACCCAGGAAGTCCTTTATCTGATCACCGAATTGCGGGACAGGAAAGCCCTGCCCGAAGTACCGATTTTCGTCGACAGCCCGATGGCCGTCGAAGCGACGCGGGAATACCTGTCCCACACGGAGGAGCACGATCCCGAGATGAAGGAGCGAATGACCCGGCACGCGGTCGGGTCGGATGGTCTGGTCACCTACGTCCGCAATTACTCGGAGTCGCTCGCCATTGCGCGATCGTACAGACCCTCTATCGTCATTTCGAGCTCCGGAATGGCATCCGGGGGCCGAGTTCTGCACCACCTTGCCGCCCGATTGCCCGATCCTCAGAACACCGTGCTGTTTGTGGGGTACCAGGCTGCCGGAACGCGAGGCCGGTCGCTGATCGAGGGGGATAAGGAGATCAAGATTCATGGGCAGCTGATCCCGGTCCGTGCGGAAATCGCGATGATAGACGAACTGTCCGCCCACGCGGACTACGGGGAAATCCTCGAGTGGCTCAAGGGTTTCAGGAAGCCACCCAAAACGACCTTCCTGGTTCATGGCGAGGAACCCGCCTGCGAAGCGCTCGCCCAGCGGATCTCGGAACAGTTCGGGTGGAAAACGGCGATCCCGGACTACGCGGAGAAAGTGGAATTGGTGTAAACGACGAAGGGCCGCGCAGGCAAAGCGGGTGTTGGAATGTTTACGTGTCTGTGAACAACCCATGGGACTGGGCGAGCCTCGCGTGGATGCGAGATCGAATGGAGCCGCGCACGAAAGCGAGAGAAGCGAGCGAGAGTAAGCGGACCACCTGACTCGCTCCACTGCTTCGTGTTTAAATGTATCGACTAAGCGAATGATTGGTGGTCCGCTTACTCTCGCTCACTGCCGTTCGCTTTCGTGCGCGGCTCCATTCGATCTCGCCCTCCGCACGACGTCAGCCCATAGCCACGCTTGCGGTTCTGTTCCGCTCGGCGAACCCCTTCGCCTCTGCCCATGTCTTGTCCTTCGGTCACTCTGCTACCGCGCGAGCTTGGTGTACCGGCGGTGGTAAAAGATGAGCGGGTGCAGCTCGTCTGCATCTTCCGAAACGTGCGCCCACTTGACCTCGCCCAGGTAAATCGTGTGGTCGCCTCCCGGGTAGAGTGCGACGACCTCGCATTCCAGGATAGCAATCGTGTCCTCGACCAGAGGAACACCTGTCTTTCCGTTACGGAATCTCGGCTTGTAGTGTCCGCCTCGGCGAGCGAAATAGGCAGAGACCTCCTCCTGATCCTCGGTCAGAATACTCACCCCGAATATACGTCCCTTCCCCAGCAGCTGAATTATGGGAAGCCGATTATCGAGGCAGATGGATACGAGCAGCGGCTGGAGCGAAACCGAAGCGAACGAGTTCACGGTCAGTCCGTGAGGTGTGCCGTCCTCCTCGCGAGTCGTAACGATCGTGATTCCGGTCGCGTACAGGCTCATCACCCGCCGGAACACTTCGGGAGTGAGCGGTTTTGTATCGGCCGGCTCTTCAAGCGGAGAGCCAGCGGAACGATCGGGCGTGCTGTCAGCCATTCAAGAAGTGTATGGTTTTGAAAGATTTAACGCAACCCCGGCAGAGACGTGACGGCCGCCCTCGCCCGAAATGCGGATTGCGATGGCAACACCACGGGACCTCCGATTAGAGATCGTGGACCACGCTCGGAAAGGGATATATACTCCGCCAACCAGGAGCATTCATGAAAAACCATTTTCGAGTCGTCACACTCGCCGTGATCGCTGTTTCCCTTGTCGTCTCGTTGTTTGCGGCGAAATTTTGGGAGAAAAAACCGGATTACACCACCTGGACCGAGGATGAGTGCCGCGACCTGCTCAAGGACTCGCCTTGGGCCCTGGCGTACACACATGTCTATAATCGGAACGCGGGCGCCAGCATGTCACCGAACCCCAGTGACTCCGGGGACATGCGCGGCGCCGGTCGGATGGGCGGCGAAACGATGACCGGAGAGCGCGAGGTGGTCAGTTTTCTGAATTTTTGCCTGCTGAGCGCAAAACCGGTTCGGATGGCCTACGGCCGGCTCCAATTGCTTCAGAATCCGAACACTGAGGACCTCAAAAAACGGGTGACCGACTATATTGAAGCCGGTAGTCCCGACCAGATTGTCTTCCAAATCTCGTATTCCACCAGGCCGGCGGGCGCATCGATCTTGCGCGACTGGGATACGTTCTTCCGTCAGTCGTCGCTGTCCGACTTTCAGAACACGACTCACCTGACCGGATCGGCCTCAGGGAACGTCCGCCTCTCCGGTTACCGGCGGCCCGACAACAACAGTGCCAAACCTGTCTTCAGTTTTCCCAGGCTTAACGACAAAGGCGAACCGTACTTCACAGGCGCGGAGAAGGGGGTGAGCCTGCGCAGCGAGTTCACCGTTCCTATGCGCGGATACCGCGAAAAGATCAGCCTTTACGTTAAACTGGACCCCAAGAAGATGGTCTGGAACAACCAGTTCGAGTTTTAGGCGGTCCGGCGAGGCATTCATGAGCAAAGAAATCCGCGCGATCAACCCAGCTACCGAGGAGACTATCGCTGTCTATCCGGTTGCGGATGAAAAGCAGATCGCCGCGGCTCTGCAACTCGCCTCGGAGACTTTTGCCACGTGGCGCCGGGTTTCGTTCGGCGAGCGCGGGAGCCTGATGCGCCGCGTCGCCCAACACCTCCGGCACAACAAGGGGGCCTTGGCATCGCTCATCACGGCCGAGATGGGCAAGCCGATCGCTGAAGCCGAGGCCGAAATCGAGAAATGTGCGTGGAACTGCGAGTTCTATTCCGAGAAGGCTGCGCAGTTCCTCGCGCCAATCCCCGCAGAGTCAAACGCCTCCTTGAGCTACGTCCAGTTCCCGCCTCTCGGGGTCGTCCTCGCAATCATGCCTTGGAACTTCCCGTTCTGGCAGACCTTCCGTTTCGCGGCACCGGCCCTCATGGCCGGAAATACGGCGATTCTGAAACATGCCTCGAATGTCCCCGGCTGCGCGGAAGCCATCGCGCACGCATTTGTCGAATCCGGCTTCCCGTCGGGAGTCTTTCAGAACCTGATTTTGCCGGGCTCCGCCGTGGACCCCCTGATTTCCGATGCGAGAATTGCGGCCGTAACGCTGACCGGCAGCGACACCGTAGGCAGCCATGTCGCGAGCACTTGTGGGCGGGTGCTGAAGAAAACAGTGCTCGAGCTGGGGGGATCCGATCCATTCATCGTCCTTCCCGATGCCAACATGGATCTTGCGGTGCAGACGGCGATCCGGGCACGGTTCCAGAACACCGGCCAGAGCTGCATTGCGGCCAAGCGTTTTGTCCTGGTTGCCGATGCTTACCCCCGCTTTGAGGAACTTTTCGTCCAGGCGGCAAAAGAGCTGAAAGTCGGAGATCCGCGGGATCGCGGTAACCAGGTGGGTCCCCTGGCGAGGGCCGACCTGAGGGAAGGAATCGAGAAGCAGGTTGCAAAGACGATCGAGGAAGGCGGCAAACTCGCGACCGGCGGCAAGCGATTGTTCGATCGCGGTTTTTACTACGCTCCCACGGTGCTGGCGGAAACAAACCCGAACATGACCGCAGGTTGCGAGGAGGTATTCGGGCCGGTCGCAGCACTGATGAAAGCGGACAGCGTACCCGATGCAATCCGCATCGCGAACGCCTCTGTCTTTGGCCTGGGCGCCAGCCTGTGGACCAACGATACGCAGCTGGCCGGGAAAATCGCAGGTGACATCGAAACCGGGCAGGTTTTCATCAACGGTATGGTAGCCTCAGACCCCCGGCTCCCCTTCGGAGGCATCAAGCGTTCGGGTTACGGGCGCGAACTGGCGGAATTCGGAATTCGGGAGTTCGTGAACGTGCAGACGGTCTGGGTCAAGGAATAGCGGCGGGAAAGCCAGGAGCTGACCGGCTGACCTGCTGACCGGCCGGGGTAGGTCCGACTTCCAAGGACGCTTCACACCGCTAGCAACACCGAGCCAGCTGGCCGAATGCCGAATGTCCGACTTGGAAGTCGGACCAACCCCGCTGCTAGCCTGCTGACTGTCAGCCGGTCAGCGCGTCAGCTGGTCAGCTGGTCAGCCAGCTTTCCCGCT
>CAYQYP010000062.1:0-45530 GCA_964421755.1 uncultured Acidobacteriota bacterium | reverse complement strand
CTTGTAAACGATAAGCGTAGGAATCAGGTGCGGATTCTGCTTGATCCAATCCATTGCCCTCGACTGTCCGAATCGAGCGCGCGCCTTCTCATTTTCGAGGTTCGAGCCGGTCACAGGTACTGACTCGAAAAATCGCGCCTTATCGAGATCGAACCAAGCGCCGCGGGCGTACAGAGCCGCGTCGCTGTACCCAAGGGGCAGGTAGGCGGTTCCCATAGTTCCGAGTGGCTGCACGGCTCCGAGCACCAGACAGTTACGGATCATCCAAGGTGTGGACACCAGGAGAATTCCGGCCAGAAACAGGCCAAGTAGCGTCGTCCGTTGCTTCCGGTCGAGAGCCGGCCAGCGTCCCGGGTCGTCATCCGATAGGATCGCCTGATCGCCGGCCTGTGCCCGGAACCCGAGCCATATCATCCCGCCCAGGACCGGCACGAAAAGCGTGTAGAGCCCCCTCGTGAGAACCAGCAGACCGAGGCAAATGCCAGCCAGCACTGCGGCCCAGCGTCCGCCGGTGCGGGCCAGACGCAGGAGCAGCCAGGCAAGCACCACGGTCAGGAGGCAAGCCAGGCTCTCTGTCAGTACCAGACCGGCGTAAAACGCTGGACGGGGATCCCAGACGAGGAACGCGAACGCCGCGATCCAGGCGGGGAAAAAGCCGAACTGTCTGAATATCAGGGCGAATGCCAAGACCAGGCTGCCCGCCGTAGCCAGGCAATTGATCACGCGAATTGGTTCGAACTGTCGCCCGAAGACCCAGTAGGTGCCGGCCATGATCGCCGGCATCAGGGGAGGCCGGTAGGTCGTGGGCCCTTTGCCGCGCCTGGCCTCGAGGTCCGCATAAGCGCCGGTGGCTGCCAGCCGCCGGTAGGGAGCGAGGAACTCGGGGTCATCCCAGTCGACGACGAATCCCCGGCCCTTCCAGAGGCTGAAAGCAACCGCTTCGTATTCCGGGCCGTCGTCGCGTTGCGGTGGATAAGATAACCTGCCGTTGGACGCAATCGGCAAGACACAAAAAAGGGTTGCGCCAGCGAAGATGAGGACGATACTGGTCCAAAAAACCCACCTCCGCGAAAGCCTGCTGTTCAACGACGACAATCCAGATTCGCTGGTCTCACTGGTCACAAAGGATACTCGTTCAGCAGCCGAACTGCCTGTTCGACCGCCTGTTCTACCGGTGCCTCCGAGAGCGCCTTGTCCTTGCGTGTGAACAATTCCACCTTGCCTTGAGCGAGCTTGTTGCCCACGGTGATGCGAACCGGGATGCCGATCAGCTCAGCATCCTTGAACTTCACGCCGGGGCGCTCCGCCCGGTCGTCGAGCAGGCAATCGAAGCCCCGATCGCTCAGCTCGCGGTAATAGCCCTCTGCAGCCTGGAGCTGGGCCGGATCGTCGGGTTTCACTACCGTGATTACAACGTCGAATGGAGCGATGCTTCTCGGCCAGACGATCCCCCGGTCATCGTTGTAGAGTTCGACGGCCGAAACGAGGATCCTCTCCAGGCCGATGCCATAACTTCCCATGATGATCGGGATCTGAGTGCCGTCGGGGCCCAGCACGGTCGCACCCATGGATGTGCTGTATTTATAGCCGAGCTTGAAGATGTGCCCGACCTCGAGCGCCTTGCTGATGCCCAATTCATTGCCGCAGCGCGGACATGGGTCACCCGCCTCCACCTGGCGCAAATCGCGATAGTCGGCCACAAAATCCTCTGCCGGAGTCACGTTGAGCAGGTGATAGTCGTCCCGGTTTGCGCCGCAGACCATGTTCTGCCGGTCGATCAAGGCAGAATCGGCGAGTATCGGCATGTTCGTGACGCCGACCGGGCCAAGCGAGCCCGGGTCGGCTCCGAACGCCTCCCGGATTTCTTCGGGCGCAGCCGGCCGAAAGACGTCAGTCCCAACAGCGGTGATCAGCTTGGCTTCGTTCAACTGATGATCGCCGCGCACGAGGATAAGATGCGGCTTGCCTTCAACGAGGTAGACGAGCGATTTGATCTGCCGGGACTTGGGAACCCCCAAAAACTCGCTCACTTCCTGTATGGTCTTTTGCCCCGGCGTGTGCACCTCTTCCGGCTGCAGGTCGCCTGTCACGTCCTCGACCGGCGGCAATTTGGTCGCAGCTCTCTCGAGATTCGCCGCGTAGCCGCAGCTGCAGCTGACCACCACGTCCTCGCCGGCATCGCTGACGACCATGAACTCCTGGGACTCACTTCCGCCCATGGCGCCTGAGTGAGCTTCAACCGCGAGAAACTTCAGTCCGCAGCGCTGGAAGATGGCGCGGTAGGCCCTGTCATGTGCGTCGTACGCCGCGTCCAGCCCAGCATGGTCCAGATCAAAGCTGTACGAGTCCTTCATCATGAACTGGCGGACACGCAGCAGTCCGGACCTCGGCCGCGGTTCGTCTCGAAACTTCACCTGAATCTGGTACCAGATCTGAGGAAGATCGCGGTAGGAGCGCACCTCGTCGCGGGCGATGCTTGTGAACACCTCTTCGTGTGTCATACCGAGGCACATCTCGCGTCCCGTGCGGTCCTTGAGCCGGAACATGTTGTCGCCCATCACGCTCCAGCGTCCGGACTCTTTCCAGATTTCGGCGGGATGCAGCGCCGGGAGGTAGAATTCCTGACCGCCGATCCGGTTCATCTCCTCTCGAATGATCCGGTCGATCTTCAGCATGGTCCTCTGGGCGAGAGGCAGGTACGAGTAAACACCGGCGCCCAGTTGTCGAATGAACCCGGCACGAAGGAGAAGACGGTGAGAGGCAACTTCGGCGTCCGCAGGAACCTCGCGTAAAGTAGGCACAAAGAGTCTTGACCAGCGCATAGGGAGGCTACTTTGAACCGTTTGACCGGTCCAAGTCAAGATGACCCGAGTCAGACAAGTCCATTCGATCAACAGCGACGAAAAAGAGCCGGTTAAAAGAGCTTTCAATACGGCGCGGCGGATTGCTAAACTGTCTGACGAAAGGTCTAGCCGCGGTTGCGGCAATGTCCACTTCCAGGCATGCGAATATCAATAGGTTCCGACCATGCCGGCTTCGAGCTGAAGTCGAAAATCAAGGAGTTCCTGGCGCCCGGTCACGAAGTTATCGACCGGGGTACGTTTAGCGCAGAATCGGTCGACTACCCGGACTATGCCGAGGCGGTTGCCAACGAAGTCACGTCCGGCAATGCTGAGCGCGGGATCCTGGTTTGCGGGACAGGCATCGGGATGTCGATCGCGGCCAACAAGGTGCCCGGAATCCGGGCTGCCCTCTGCCATGATGTCGAGACGGCGCGGTTGAGTCGCGAACATAACGACGCGAACATCCTGGCGGTCGGTGGCCGGACAACTGATCATGAGCTGGCGATACGGATGGTTCAAGAGTGGCTTGTGACCGAGTTCAATGGAAGTCGCCACGCGCGACGCCTGGAGAAGATCCGGAAGATCGAAGAGAATCACTAGTTCCTCTTTTTCGAGTCTCGGGACGCGGAGAAAGAAGCCGATGAATAAGCCCTTGCACGAAGTTGACCCCTTAGTCGCAGAAGCGATTTTCAACGAGACACAGCGTCAGGCCCAAACCCTCGAGCTCATTGCCTCCGAGAACTTCGTCAGCGAAGCGGTTCTCGAGGCGATGGGCTCGGTGTTCACGAACAAGTACGCGGAAGGCTACCCGGCAAAGCGCTACTACGGAGGGTGCGAGTTCGTCGACGTGGTTGAGAGCCTGGCAATTGACCGGGCCAAACAGCTGTTCGGGGCCGAGCACGCCAATGTCCAGCCGCATTCCGGGACCCAGGCCAACATGGCCGCCTATCTAGCCGTTCTCAAGCCGGGAGACAAGATTCTGGGAATGAACCTCGCTCACGGCGGTCACCTGACTCACGGGAGCCCGCTCAATTTCTCCGGGAAGTTCTTCCAGGTGGTCCCTTACGGCGTGCACCCCGAGACCGAACAGATCGACTACGACGCTCTCGATGAGCTTGCCGAGCGCGAGCGTCCCAAAATGATTGTAGCCGGAGCGAGCGCCTACAGCAGGATCATCGACTTCGACCGAATGAGTGCAACCGCTAAGAAGGTGGGCGCTTTCCTGATGGTCGACATGGCGCACATCGCGGGACTCGTGGCCGCGGGCCTGCATCCCAACCCGGTTCCCTATGCGGACTTCGTCACCAGCACGACCCACAAAACCCTGCGCGGTCCCCGGGGCGGGCTGATTCTGTGCAAGGAAGAACATCGCAAGGCATTGGATAAGTACCTGTTTCCGGGCATCCAGGGCGGACCGCTGGTGCACATCATCGCCGCCAAGGCGGTTTGTTTCCAGGAGGCGCTCACACCCGAGTTCAAATGCTACCAGGAACAGATTGTGAAGAACGCAAAGGTGCTTGCCGAGACGATCGCTGCAAACGGTTTCCGCCTGGTTTCAGGTGGGACCGACAACCACCTCTTCCTGGTGGATGTGTTCTCGAAGAAGATCACCGGCAAGCAAGCCCAGGAATCGCTGGAACACGCCGCGATCACGATCAACAAGAACGCCATACCGTTTGATACCAACCCTCCGATGGTTGCCAGCGGCATCCGCGTGGGCACGCCGGCCGTCACGACGCGCGGTATGAAAGAGCCGGAGATGGAGCAGATCGGCGAATGGATGGCGGCTGTTCTCGACCGCGTGGAAGACGAGGCGATTCAACGCGATATCCGCCAGAGGGTTTGCGGCCTGGCTGCTCGCTTCCCCCTGTATGCCGGGCGATTGACAGCATTTCAATCACGTGTCAGTTAAGAACAGGATAGCCAGTCTCGACGACATTTTCAGCCCCGGTGGGGTGCTGGAGAAACAGCTCCCCAACTACGAGTTTCGCCCGTCCCAGCTCAACATGGCCAAGGCCGTCCTGGATGCGATGGAGGGCGAGCGACATCTGTGTGTCGAAGCGGGAACCGGGACCGGCAAGACGCTCGCCTATCTCATACCGGCGCTTCGGTCGCGAAAGCGGGTAATCGTCTCAACCGCCACCCGGAATCTCCAGGAACAGCTCTTTTTCAAAGATATCCCTTTTATCAAGAAGTACCTGTTCCCACAGCTCGCCGTGACCTACATGAAAGGGCGGAACAACTATCTGTGCTTGAAAAAATACTACGAGCACAACCCACAGGACGTGATTTTCGGAGGAGCCGTCGAGGAGTGGAAGCACCTGTCCGGCTGGGTGCGCGCAACCGAGACTGGCGATCGCGCGGAACTTCGGTGGATGCGGGATGACGATCCGCTCTGGCGCCACCTGGACGCCCGCGGTGAGACGTGCGTCGGTCAGAAGTGCCAGCATTTCGACGAGTGCTTCATTACCAAGATGCGCCAGAGGGCGCTCGAATCGGATCTGATCGTGGTCAACCATGCGTTATTATTCTCGAACCTGGCACTGCAGACCGACGAGGTCGGCAAGACGCTTCCCGAGTTCGCCGTGTTGATTCTCGACGAAGCGCACGAAGTGGAAGACGTCGCGTGTGCCCACTTTGGTCACCAGATCAGCAGCTTTCAGATCGAAGATCTGTGCCGGGACCTTCAGCCGATATTGAAGCAATTGCCCGAACACCTGGGCCGTGTGATTGACCTGGAGAAACGGGCGGAAGAGTTTTTCAACGCCTTCCCGGCCGAGGAGGGGCACTTCTCGCTCAATTTTTTCCGGCGGAACGGAGGGCAGGTGGATTTGCGCCTGGAGCTCGCGGCTCTCTATACGCCCCTGTTCAAGACGATCCAGGTGCTCCACTCTCAACTGCAGCGCGAAAACCAGAAGACCGCCGAAGTCGACTCGGTCGTTCGGAGGCTCGGACAATTGCGCCAGGATTTGCAGGAAGTCTTCTCTGAGACCAATCCCGATCACGTTTACTGGTTCGAGAAACGAGGCCGTGGGGTCGTTCTGCATCTGAGCCCGATCGATGTCGCCCCGATCCTGAAAGACGTACTCTTTCAGAAGATCGAGAGCGTGATTCTGACGTCGGCGACCCTGACCACGGGAGGGAACTTCGATTACATCAGGTCGCGCCTGGGTGTCCCCTCCCCGGTTGAAATGACGGTGCCGAGCGAGTTCGACTTCTCGACTCAGGCGATTCTGTACGTGCCCCACTCGTTTCCGGAACCCCGGTCCCCTGAGTACTTCCTCCGGGCGCTTCGCGATATTCGGGCCATACTCGACGTGACAGAAGGCCACGCTTTTCTCCTGTTCACCAGCTACCAGCAGATGAACCGGGTTTATCGAAGCCTGGAGGACAACCCGCGCTACCCGCTCTTCAAGCAGGGAGAGATGCCGAAGAATGAGCTGTTGGAGGTGTTCAGGTCGACGCCCCACGCGGTTCTCTGCGCAACCGCGAGCTTCTGGCAGGGAGTGGATGTCCAGGGAGATGCCTTGCGGGCGGTCATCATCGACAAACTACCGTTCCAAGTCCCGTCGGAACCAGTAGTTGCGGCTCGACTCAACCGACTTGAACAGGGCGGGGACAATTCATTTCTGAACTACAGTGTTCCCGAGGCGATCATCTCGCTCAAACAAGGTCTCGGCCGTCTGATCCGGTCAAGAAAAGACCGTGGCATTTTGGCGATTTTTGACAGCAGGTTACGGACGAGGAGTTACGGGCGCCTCTTCTTGGAAAGCTTGCCAAACTGCCCACTCACCGATAATATTGTCACCCTGAGAAACTTCTTCCAATCGAGTGGATCAGTCTAATCGGAACTTATACGACGGGAAGGATTCTATGAACAGCAAGTTCAGCAAATGCCTCTTGGCGGTTTTCTTTGCGTTATCCGCGGGGGTACCCGCGTTCGCGCAGATCGGCATCTTCCAAGGGGTCGTTACCGATGCCAACGGACAGCCGATACAGGGCGCAACGGTCACCATCGAGGGGATGGAGATCAAGCGATCTTACAAGCTGACAACCGACAAAAAAGGGAAGTACATCCACGCCGGTATTCCCCTACAGGGCACCTACCGAATCGTCGTGAAAAAAGACGGATACGCTTCGGAAGGAACCTCCGGTGTGAAACCGGGTTTTGGAATGGATGACCCGCGTGGAACCCAGAACTTCAAGATGAGCCCCGGCCAGTCCGGAAAAGCTGCCGTCGAAATGACGGACGAAGAGAAGGCCGCGATTCAGAAGGCAAGCAAAGAAAACGAGGAGAAGCGGGAGGTCCTGGCCAAGCTTCAGGGCGTCTTCGAGCAGGGTCGCCAACTTGCCACGCAGGGACAGCACGAACAGGCGATCGAGCAGTTCAAACAGGCCGCACAGATCGACGCCACCCAACCTGCGGTCTGGGCGAACATGGGTAGTTCCTACAACCAGTTGAAGCAGTATGACCTGGCCATCGAATCCTACAACAAGGCAATCGAGCTGAAACCGACCGACCCTGGTCTCTTTCAGAACCTGGCGGGTGTTTACGGTGCCCAGGGGAACGTGGAGAAGTCCAAGGAGATGTACGAGAAGGCGGCGGGACTTGCTGCTGCCACCGACCCGAAAACCGCGGCCGTTCAGTACTACAACATGGGCGTCACCTACATCAATACCGGAAAGAGCGCGGAGGCCGAAGAGGCCCTGAACAAAAGCCTTCAGATGGACCCGAATTATGCCGAGGCGCATTATCAGCTTGGGCTCACTCAGCTGGGTCTCAACAAGATGGATGATGCTTTGACTCATCTCAAGAAGTACGTGGAATTGGCACCGACTGGCGACAACGCGGAAGTCGCCAAACAGCTGATCGAGCAGCTCAGCAAGAAGTAGGCGCAGCCGGGCAAAGAATTATCCGTGGGTCCCACTTCGAAGTGGGACCCTTGTCTTTAGCCGGGAGCAGTCGCCCGCCCGCCGCCATCCCCGTCGGACAGCCCCTCCTGTCGTTTGTGATAACATACTTTTTCTTATGACTAGCAAACAGATCGTCGTGGGTGTGCTGGGCATTGTGATCGGCTTCATCCTCGGCTTTTTCACCTCCGAGGCGGTCAACCGCAATCAGGCGGCGCAACATGTGCACCCCGCCGAGGCAGGTCAACAGCAGGCAGGCAGTCAAGAACTCCCCGCTGACCATCCGTCGGTTGAGCAGATGGAGCAGCTCCAGCAGCTGCAGGCGCAGGCTCAGAAGGACCCGAAGGACCGTCCGGTTCGGGTCGCGCTGGGCAACACCTATTACGACATGAAACGGTTCGACGCCGCGATCCCGTGGTACGAGCAAGCGGTTCAGCTGGACGGCAGCAACCCCGACGTGAACACTGACCTGGGAACCTGTTATCTGTACACCAACAACCCGGACAAGGCGATCGCAATCTACCAGAAGTCTCTTGTCATAAATCCCAAGCATCCTCAAACCCTGCAAAACCTGGGCTTTGCTTATTTCTCGGTGGCGAAGTTCGGCGAGGCAGTCAAAGAGTGGGAGAAGTTACTTGCCTTCCACCCGCAATATCCGCATCGGGCCGAGATCGAAAAGCAGATAGCGGCCGCGAAGGACCATCAGAAAACGGCGAGCGTGGCAAAATGATCCGCCTGCTATCGGTACTGGTATTGCTCCTACTCATCCTGACGGTCATTCGTTCTTTCCTGGGTCGATTATTCGGCCCGCCGAGCGAAGAACAACGGGTACCGCCTCGCTCGCCCAGGCAAAAGGTCTCGGGGCGAATGATCAAAGATCCACAGTGCGGCATGTACGTCGCCGAGGACCTGGCCATCGAGGCCCGCACCCGCGATGCTGTCTTCTATTTCTGCTCGATCGACTGCCGGGATCGCTATGCGAAGGCCAGGCTTAAAGAATTGAAGGGCTAAGCTGTGGGGAAACCTCGGGGCCACCATGGACAATTCTCTTGTCAGTCCATCGACGACGCCGACCGCTTGAGAATCGTTTGCCTCCGATAATCGCCGAATGCTGAACTGGGGAGGGCGGCTTGAAGATCGGGATTTTCGTCAAGATCGATCGTCTCGATTTCGCAAAGCGATTGCGTGAAATCATCGCCTGGATGGACGAGCGCGGCTGTGAGCTGCTGGTCGAGCGGCGGGTTGCCCAACTTTTCGGCCTTTCCGTACCGTCAGCCGAACGCGATCAGATCCCTGCCCAGGTGGACCTCATTGTGGTCTTCGGCGGCGACGGCACCTTGCTCTCCGTCGCCAGACTGGGGGAACAAAAACGTGCTCCGATCCTCGGGGCAAATCTCGGGAGTTTGGGATTCCTCACGGGCGTAACGCTCGAGGAGCTGTATCCCGCCCTCGATCAAATCCTCAAGGGCCACTATTCAATAGACCGCCGAAGCATGGTAAAGGCGGTGATCAAGAAAAGAAACGATGGCTCGCAAGAGCACCATGCCTTCAACGACGTCGTCGTCAACAAGGGGACCCTGGCCCGGATGATCTCGCTGGAGGTCTGGATCGACAACCAGTTCACCTCGCGGTTCCTGGCCGACGGCATGATAATCTCGACGCCAACTGGTTCGACAGCCTACTCGCTTTCGGCGGGAGGACCGATAGTCTATCCGACCTTGAACTCGTTGAGCCTCACGCCGATCTGTCCGCATACACTGAACCACCGACCCCTGATCATTCCTGATGAGAGCGAGGTGCGTGTGGTGCTTCAGGGCGGCGACGAGGCGGCCTTGACGATTGACGGACAGATTGGTGTGTCGCTCGGAATCGGGGATGAGATCTTCTGCACCCGATCGCAGTACCAGGTCGAACTGGTACAACCGACCGGGCGCAGTTTTTTCGAGGTTCTGCGCCAGAAGCTGAAATGGGGCGAACGCTAGCCGATCAGTTTCCGGACAGCGTGAACTTGGCGAGGAGCTGTTGCTCGGACTCGGCCATTTGTGCCAACGAGTGAGCGAGCTGAGTTGCCTCCTCGAGCTGGGCGCTCATCTCTTTGGTCGAGGCCGTCACTTCTTCGACCGCCGCGGCGTTTTGTTCACTGACTGAGGCGACGCTGTCCATGACACCACCCACCTGGTGGGAGAAGGACTGCATCTCGCGCATGGCCGAGGTGATTGCCGTAAGCCTCTGGTGATTGGCTTCGACCGCCTGCCGGATCTCATTCAAAACTTTACCCGCTTGTTCGGCAAGGCTTGCGCCATGGGAGACCTTCTCGAGCCCCGATCCCATTACTTTCTGGACTGCGGATATTTGAGACTGGACGCTGTCGACCAGGTCGGTGATCTCTCTTGTAGCCTGTGCGGTTCTCTCGGCCAAAGATCTGATCTCGCCCGCGACGACCAGAAAGCCCGCTCCGTACTGGCCTGCATGCGCTGCCTCGATCGCCGCATTTATACCCAGAAGCTTGATCTGGTAGGCGATTCCGCCGATCAGCTTGATGATAATATCAATCTTCTCCGAGTGTTCGCCCAACACCTGAACGGTCTGGGCAGTCTCCTGCACGGAAGTTCGGATCGACTGCATGCTGGCGAGTGTCTTCTCGACGGCCTGAGCTCCTGCATACGCAGCCTTCGCGGCGTTCTCCGCAGCCACTGATCCTTTCGACGCTTCACCGCTCACCTGGTCGATATGCTTCAGGAGTGAAGACAAGGCTTCGTGCGTCTGGCTGACCTGCTCATTCTGGGATGTTGTTCCTCGGGAAACCTGGTTCATCGCCGAGTTGATCTGCATGGTGGACTGATTCACCGAGTTGACGGTGACCGCGAGGTTCTGGCCCAGATCCATCAGCCGGTGGGCCTGATCGGTGATCGAAAAGACCAGGCCGCGGAGGCTCGTCGGTTCGCTGTTGAAAGTCACAACCGGAATGCCTGCCGCCACCGCCCGGTTAACGAAGGGAATCAGGTCTTTGTCGAAAATGCCGGTCGCGATTCCGTCGTACTTCTGTGCTATTGCCGCTTCGACCAGCGGACCGTAGATGTCCGCCTCGATTGCCGCTCGCTGCCGATTCTCCGGCGGAACGATCCAGTCAACGGTGACGTTGAGCGGTCGTAGTTTTTCGGAGGCGACCATGACACCCTGGCGGACTGCATCCCAGAACTTGGAATCCTCGCGTCCCAGGAAAGCCAGACGCAAGTGCCTGGATGTCTGCGCCGGTAGTGGATTGCTCCGCCGCGCCGCCACTGCTTCACTCTCAATTGTGCCCCGATCCGGGTGCCAGAAGTGGTGGTAGTTCTCCCGGGTCACCACATCCAGCTCGGTGAGCATACGGGGAGCTGCAGGCCGCCAGCCGGCCGCGATGTAGTTATAGAGGTAAATGACGGATTCGTGCCCTTGGGCGAACGGGTCTTGGCCGAGGGTTGCTGATATGAAGCCCTCCTGCAGGCAGCGCATCGTCTCATCAACAAGATCGTGCGTGATGATCTTGACCTGACCTTGGCGGCCCGCTTCGCCGACGGCTTTCGCCACGACCTGTGGTGTGGCGCCGACGGTAACATAAAACCCTTGGACGTACGGGTACTTCTGTAGAACTTCCCGGGCCTTCTGGTAGGCGATTTCTGGTAGTTCCGAGCCTTCCTCAGTTACCAGGATCTCTATCCCGGGGAACTTATCGTGGATCGCGCTGCAGAACCCTTTCCGCCTGAGCTCGGGCCCCGATGCGCTGTAATTGCTGGTAACTACTGCAACCTGTCCCCTTCCGCCCAGGGCTTCCCCCATCGCCTCGCCGCAGGCACGTCCCTCGAGGAAGGAATCGGCACCGACATAACAGAAACGATGACAGGGCGTCTCGGTGACGGCGTTAAACTCCCTGGCGGTCTCGCCGAGGCTCTTAATGATGGCGTTGAAGACCGAAATGAATTCCCTCATCTCCGGATGGAGCTCGGGGTTGACAGGTTTGGAGCGAATCGTCAGCTGCGCAGTCAGGTTCCCCTGCGCCAGTTCGGTCATGGCAATCGTCAGCGCCGCACAATCTTCGCTGACGAGCGTCTTACTCAGGGCGCCGAGACGATCAGTCGGGTCGGAAGCGAGGGAAGAACCGATCTTTGGGCGGCGGGCAAGACCGAGTGCGAGCAGAATCGCGATGCCTCCGAGGCTGCCGAGGATGTATGCAAACGGGCGGGCAGCCGAGGTCACGTTCGAAAGGGTGACGGAGCTCGCCTGCACACCATTGACGGACCCCGCAACCAGCACAATAGCAGCTGTTAGCACAGCCGCCATGCCTGCTCGGAAGATGAATCCGTGACCGACAAAACTCACAGCCCCGAACCTCATACCGTCTCTCCTTTGCCCGAGGAAGGCAAATGTCCTTTTATAAGGGCACGCAACTCAGCGCCGTCGCGGGGCTAAGCATATTAAATTGCGGTACAGGGGGCAAGGAGGTATTGAACCCCTTGGGTTAAACTAATGGTTGCTTCGGAACTGAGCAACGTGGATTTAAGCAAACCTTTACTCCTGAAACGGGTCGGGCATGCGCTGATCATCGTCGGGCTTGTCTTCCTGACCCTGGTGATTACTTCGAGCGGGCTGTCCGCTCCACTTGTCGTGATCTACAGCTACGTTCTGCTCGGACTCGGAATCCTCTTAGTCGCGGCGAATAAGCTGAAGGAGTGGAGCCACCATGGCAAGCTGCGCGGTTTGACGGCCCGGTGCCCGAAGTGCGGTTGGCTCGGAGACGCAGAGACCTGCTACAAGACTCAGGCGTGCCCGGAATGCGATTCGGAGGAAATAGCCCTGTATGATCCAACGGTGAACTGAGGGGCCGGGCTAAACTCGCGGGGTTGCCAACCGGGCCGAAAAGCGGCGGATTCTGAAAAGCGAATCCGCCCTACGACTGAGTGCTTTCGCACGCCGAGGGGTCGTAGGGCGGATTCGCTTTTCAGAATCCGCCGCTTTTCGGCCCGGTTGGCGAGACTCGGGATTTTGGTCCTTGGCCTTACCGCTGCGCGAGTTGTTCCTTCAGTTCTTCGGGCAGGCGGTAAATGGACTGGCAGTCTTCACACCGCAGCAGCACGAGCTTGGGATTGCGCCCGAACTCCCGTTCGATCTCGGTGCGCCTTTTCGAGTCGTATTCATTGAAGTAGGAAGCGAAAGGATAGTATCGCTTCAGCTTCCCGTGGCACGGTTTTCCCTTCTCGTCCTTTTCGTTGCAGACAACCTGTCGCGGCAGTAGATCCTTGATCACAAATAACCCTTTCTGAGCTTCATCGGGCTCAACGTGAAGATTCTAGCTCGTCTGGGGTCGGGCTGCGAAGTACTATCGAAGAACCCGCACCGAGTCGATGCGCGGTCAACGGTATTCCTTCTTCTTGAGGATCCTCATCAAGCTATCAAGACCCCGCGTGTTGATAACGTCTTCGGCTCGGATCCAACCCCGGCGCGCAGTGGCAATGCCGTAATCCACAAACCCTAGCATTCCGGCGGAGTGGCTATCTGTATCGATGCTCAAAAGCACGCCGAGATTCCTCGCCATCCGGCAGTGGAGGTCCTTCAGATCCAGCCGGTCTGGGTAGCTGTTGACCTCCAGGACGACATGGTGGTCGCGGGCGACTGTCATCACCGCCTCAAGGTCGATATCATACGGTTCCCGACGACCCAGCAGGCGCCCGGTCGGATGGGCGAGGATGTTCACCAGCGGATGACGCAACGCCCTGCAGACCCTCTCGGTCATTTCCGCGCGGTTCATGTTGAAACGGCTGTGGACTGATGCCACAACGATGTCCAAGCCAGACAGCACCTCGTCACTCAGGTCCAGGGTCCCGTCGGTCAGGATATCGACCTCGACGCCTTTCAGGATCCGTATGCCGGGAGACGCCTCGTTGGCCGCGTCGATGGCGGCCGCCTGTTCCAGGAGCCGTCTCTCGTCCAGTCCCCCGATCATCGCCAGCGCTTTGCTGTGGTCAGTGATCGCGATGTACTGATAGCCGGCGGCAAGTCCCGCCTGGGCCATCGCCTGAATGCTGTCCTTGCCATCGGACGCTTCGGTGTGCATGTGAAGGTCTCCCCGGATGTCGGTCACCCGGATCAGTTCAGGCAGCTCCCCGGTTTCGGCCGCCTCGATCTCGCCCCTGTTTTCTCGCAGCTCAGGAGGGATCAAGGGGAGTTGAAGGAGACGGTACACTTCTTCTTCTGTCTCGCCTGCGAGCCTGGCATTGTCCGCAATCCGAAAGACACCGTATTCGCTCAGCTTGTAGCCGAGCCGCTTAGCCCGCTCGCGGAGGACGACGTTGTGCTCCTTGGAACCGGTGAAATACTGAAGGGCAGCCCCAAACGCCTCATGCTCGAGAATACGGAAATCGACCTGCAAGCCCCGCCCCAGAATCACAGACGCCTTGGTATCCCCTTGAGCAAGAACGTCCCGAATGCCGGGAAACTGCAGCACCCGGGCGATCGCCTCTGCCGGAGCGCTACTGGCAATCAGGATGTCAATGTCGCCCACCGTCTCCTTCCTGCGCCTCACACTCCCGGCGGCTTCGACTCTCTCGATTTCGGGAAGTTCGTGCAGGTAAGCAACCACGTCAGCCGAGACGCTCAAAGCCTGATCGAGTCTGACCCGGCCGGCCTGCTTCCGGTACTCCTCGATCGCCTTCAGGATGGCGGTCTCCGTCTTTTCTCCTATTCCGGGCAAAGTCCGCAGTTTGCCGCTCCGGGCGGCCGTTTCCAGGTCTTCGAGATTAGCGACTTGCAGGGAATTCCAGAACTGTTTGACTCTCTTGGGGCCGAGACCCTTGACGCTCAAGAGCGGAAGCATGGAAGGCGGAAGCTCCCGGCGAAGCTCTTGATGCTCCTCGCACTGGCCGGTCTTTACCAGTTCCTCCAGCTTGCGCATGGTTCCCTCGCCAATGCCGGGGATATCGCGAATCCGGCTGGCATCCTGAACAAGGCTCTCCGCGACACCAAAATCGAGCGTTGCGATTATTTCCGCAACCCGGCGGAAGGAACGGATACGGAAGGGGTTCTCTCCCTTGATCTCCAGGATGTCCGCCATCTCGTCGAAAACCGCCGAGAGCTGTCGGTTGTTCATTCTTAATATTCTACAGACCCGAGAGGACCCCAAGGACCGCAAGGACAGACACCAGGGACGAATCCCGATCCCCGGGCACGTTCAATCTGGGAGGCAAAAAAAAAGCGGAGTAAGCAAACTGCTCTCGCTTACTCCGCTGAAAGGACGGAAGACCAAGTCAGGCGTTACTTACGTAACGTTGCCCCCGGGTAGTTCTGGCCCATGAGGCTCGAATCTTCGCGAGCCAGAATCCGGATCAACTCTTCATGGAAATGATCGGATACTTTGGCGATTTCCGGGTGAACGCGCTTTTCGTACATTTCGCGGCTCCGGTCGATGTCACGCTTCAACCGCGTGTACAAGTCGCCGTGCTGACGCCCGTTGTAGACCTCGTCCTCGTTGTACAACTTTATCTCAGAAACGAGAAGCCGGGCGAAGCGACGAGCCTCGTTGCCATACTTTTCCTCGTCTTCGGCGGACAAGGCAGGACGAGCGGATGGCTGCGGCGCCGGAGGCTCAGGCTGTGGCATCGGCGCGGGCGGCGGCAGAGGCTCTGGCTCAGGAGGCGGCGCGGGCCATTCCCCGAAAGCGGACTCGGCCTCGACTGCAGCGGCGGGAGCCTCGGGTTCCGGGGCGGCCGCAAAGCTTGAGTCCTGCATGCTTTCCGGGATTTCCCACTCATTTTGCTCGCGAACGGCCTCGCCGACCGGGCCCGGTTCCGACTCTTCCTCGAGTTCCTGCTGCAGCGGCGAGAACTGCTCGGCCAGCCCCTTCCCTAAGTCCTCCGTCGCGGGCAGTTCGGGTTGGTGCACCATGCCGGCCTCGACACCGGGTACTTCGGTCGGAAGCCCGAAATCTATCGAGGGAAGTTCAAACTCCCCGGTTTCAGGCGTCTCGGCCTCTGCCGCAGCTATCGGCTCGGGCTCAGACGACTCAGGCGCAACTGCTGGTTCGGGAACCGGTGCGACCACCGCCATCGGTTGGGAGATCTGACTCTCTGGTTGCCTCTGGATGACCTCATGAAGGGCATTGTTTTTCAACACCAAGGCGGCAACGTACGTGAGCAGCTCAATTTGGTCGACGTTGATAGACTCCGAGGAGTCCGCATACAAGATGACCGGAACAAACTCGTCGAAAACGAGTGGGATAGCGAAGAAGGCATGCGGCAAGTCGCCGGCGTCGCCCAGTGAAGGTCGGGCATCAGCGGGAGCCTGTTCCCGATAGACCAGGCGCTTTCGTCGCGCCGCGGTCATGATTGGGTCGTTCTGGTCTTCGACCTGGATTGACTTAACAGCGTCTTCCGGGAAACCGAGGCTCTTCCACGCGACGTACCGGCCATCCTCCTCCAGGAACAGGATGGCGCGGCTGACCTGTGTACCAACCAGGTCCAAAAGATTCTGCAGTATGGCTTCCTGTCCGGTCGAAGCGCCTACTTCTTTAATTGCGCGCTTCAGGAACACGGTATCCAGATTCGCCCCGGAAGGAGGTGGGGTAGCTTCCACCCAAGCGGTTTCTTCGAGTTTCTGAAGAGTCGCCTCCATGTCAGCCAGCCCGATGCCGAAGTCCTGCGCTGTTCGCGCATCTTCCTCCAGCCGAGTAGAGCTTTGCTGAATGCGAGCCAACTGAGTTTGTAGGTCCGCCTGAAATTGCTGTACTTTTCCGAGTGAATCCCGCAGCTCCCCGAGTTGCGCCTGGAAATGGTCCACGGAACTGCTCAATCGGCCCCGGATCTCGTTCAGCGATTCACGGCAGGCTTTCACGTCCGACACGATCTTCTCGTCGCTTGTTGCCGCCATTTGCTGTCTCCTTCGTAAACTGCGGCCAATATTAGAGGCTACCTCCACCCGTGTCAATAAAAGTAGCGCACGCGCACGAGAGAGACTTGTGATCGCGTCCTCCAAACCGACTGACAACTGACGACTGACGACTGACAACTGCGCACTGCCCACTGCCCACTGCCCGCTGCCCACTGCCCACTGCGCACTGCCAACTGGCCACTGACCACGGGGTCGCCGACCGGGCCCTGGGGGTGAGCAGTGTCGTCAGTCGTCAGAAGGTGTGAAAAAATCGTCAGACCGCATTTCGACCCCCTGGGGGTCGAAGACGTACATTCGCCTCGTCTCTCGATTCTTTCACACCTTCTCTCAGTTGTCAGTCGTCAGTGGGCAGCGGCTTCGATTGCCTTTCGCATGTGCTCCACGTGCTTGAGGCCGTGTCCCGCATAGATCTCCAGGAGATCATCCAGGGATAGTCTGCCCCTTTCCGGGTGCACGACGGTGCGGGACCACGATTCCTCGGGGAGGGAGCGCAGCAGCTGCACCAGCCGGACGTGGACGCCGCGCAAGACCTGCAGAGATGCATCGACGGGGAACCCAACCGAGTCGGGTAGCTTCGACCACTCGTCCTGATCGTATGGCTTGACCGTCGGCTGCTGTTCGGTGATCGCCAACTTGAACCGGATGAAGGCGTTCATGTGCGAGTCAGCCAGGTGGTGGACCAGCTGCCTCGCCGTCCAGCCGCCGGCTCGATACGGACTATCAAGGACAGCTCCTTCCAGCCCTTTGACCGTTGCCTCAACCAAGCCCGGCAACTCCTCCAGCTGAGCTATCTTCTTGTCGCGCGTCATACTGTCCATGGTCTCCTCCTTAAGTCGTCATTCCGGTTGTCCTACGATTCGATCGATGCAGCCGAGTTCGTCCGCCGTGAAGCTCAGGTTATCCAGTGCCTTCAGGTTCTCTTCAACCTGGGCTACCGAGCTCGCCCCGACCAGAGCGGACGTCATTTCCGGGTGCCTCAGCACCCAGGCGATCGCCATTTGGGCCAGCGACTGGCCCCTTTTGCAAGCCAGATCGTTCAACGCCCTCACCTGCGCGAGCCTCTCGTTGGTGATGTGCTCCGGTCTCAGAAAGCCGTGCGGCTTCGCGGCGCGGGATCCGGCCGGGATCTCCACGAAATATTTGTTGGTCAGCAGTCCCTGCGCAAGCGGCGAGAAGGCGATGCAGCCAATGCCTTCGGTTCGCAATACCTCCAGCAGGCCCGGTTCAATCCAGCGCCTGAACATGCTGTACGCCGGCTGATGGATCAGGCACGGCGTGCCCAGCTCTTTCAGCAGTGCAGCGGCCCTTGCCGTAAGGTCGGAGTCGTAGTTCGAGACGCCCGCGTAAAGGGCTTTTCCGCTCCGCACGATGTGGTCAAGGGCAGCCATGGTCTCTTCGAGTGGAGTGTCCGGGTCAGGCCTGTGGTGATAGAAGACGTCCACATACTCGAGACCCATCCGTCGCAGGCTTTGATCGAGGCTCGAGACCAGGTACTTGCGCGAACCCCATTCGCCATATGGTCCCGGCCACATCCTGTAACCTGCCTTGTTCGAGATGATCAACTCGTCGCGGTAGCTTCTGAGGTTTTGACTGAAGATTCGCCCAAACGTCTCTTCGGCGGAACCCGGCGGAGGGCCGTAGTTGTTGGCGAGGTCGAAATGCGTGATTCCGAGATCGAAGGAGCGCAGCAGGATCGCCCTCGAGCTCTCCAGGTTATCCACTCCTCCGAAGTTGTGCCAGAGACCCAGCGAGATCGCCGGCAATTGCAGCCCGCTCCTCCCGCATCGCCGATAAAGTATGGAGTCGTATCGTGTTTCAGCTGCCGAATAGGTCATGTGCGTTAATTTCGGGGACATAATGCTTAATTCTCAACAAGCTGGCGCCAGACTCGCGACCGGCAGAAGAATTAAGTTTTGTGCCCGAGATTCCTCCTCGAAGTATCTGCGATAAACGGTGGCAAATTTCGGGGACACAAAACTTAATTCTTCCGCAAGAGCCGTACTTCGGCGAGAACCTGTTGAGAATTAAGTATTATGTCCCCGAAATTCTCCTACTTAAAAACTGCCTCGACCGGGGTGATGGTGACTTTTTCATCCTTGATCGCCAGCTTGCGTCCGCCGATCACCTTGTCCTCCTCGAGCACTTCCGGAGGCTTCGGAGACTCGTACGTGATTGTCGACACGCCGTCCCCCACGAGTTGCCGCTTGAGTTCCTCTGCGTCCTTGGTGATGAAAACGAAAGAGAGGTTGGTGCTCGAAAGATGTTTGCGGATGGCGTTGTTCACCTCGTCGACCGTCAGGCTTTTCAGCTTGTCGCGCATCATGCTGGTGAATTCCCCGGTTCCATACCAGTCGGAATCCAGGGCATAGCCGATCTGCTGGCTCTGCGTCGCCGTCAGCAGGAAGACGTTCTTCATAAGGTAGTCGCGGGTCTTTTCGAAATCCTCGTTCGACATCCCTTGTTTAATCAACTTGTCGAGCTCGTGCAGGGCTATTCGAACCGCCATATGGGCATTTTCGGGAACGACCGGGCGGATCCAGACCTCGAAGATCTGTTGCCTGCGAGCAGTGTTCGAGTCGGGAACAAACTGGTACATGCCGCCCGGAAACGCCTCGATGTACGCGTAGTCGCCGTAGTTCATACCACGCAGCTCGCGAATCCGCTGGTAAAGGTGCGACATTGATGACCGGTGTTCGCCGAGCCAGCTCCGTGCAACGGAGAGTGCCGCAAAGTCAGGGTGCGAGCGCGTAACCTGCAGCGGATGACCAAACGAGATTGCGGTCGAGCGGGTATCCTTCTGGATTATTTCAACCTGGTAGCCTTCGGGCGCCTGCGCTTGGGCTTTGGCCGGGATTTGAAGCTCGGTCTTGGGCGCCAGGCGTGCCAACTCGCGCTCCAATCGCCCGATCAGGTCCTCCGGAGCATCCCCGGCGACTCCGACAAGCACGTTGGATTGCGAATAGGACCGTTTCCAGTGGTTCTTAACATCGTCCAGCGTGATCGAGTTGATACCCGACACGGTGCCTAGAACAGGGTGCGCGTAGGTGGTTCCCTTGAACAGGTTCTCCTGGAGCCTTTCCTTGCCAAGCTCCTCCTCGTTGTTGGAACGAAGATCAACCGTAAGGGAGTTCAACTGAGCATCCTTGAGTCTCCGGAAATCCTCTTCCCGAAAGCCCGGTTCGAGCAGCATCGGAAAGGCCAGGTCGGCGAACGCTTGCCAGTTGTCCCTGTGGATTGACGCGGTGAAGGTGGTCATCTCCTTGTCGGTCTGGGCGTTGAAGCTCCCAGCCATGGGGTAAAGCGCCTTGCGGATCTCGTCGACTGTTTTCTGTTTTGAGCCCGCTTCCGTCACCATGGCGGCGGTCAGGGCAGCCAGCCCTTCCTTACCGGGTGGATCGTAGGCCGACCCCGCCGTAAAGACGAGCTTGATGTTCAGTTGCGGAAGGCTCGTCTTCTGACGAATGATCTTGACGGTCGACGCAGCACCGGTGGCTGTGGATGAGCTGGCACCCAGGGAAGGTGAAGTCTTTATCGCCTCCGGGAGGGACTCCCTCGATAGCGTGGTGACAACCAGTCCGGCATCGGTGAAGTACTTGGCCGCGGCCGCCATGAGGTCCGCTGGCTGCAGGCTCGCATAGACCCGGTACAGGTTGTTCAGAGTCTCATACTCGCGGTTGAAGCGAACGAAGCGGGCGAGCATGGAAGCGATCTGCTCGGTGTTATCAAGCGATCTGATCAAGCCGTAGCGCGCGTTGGATTTTGCGTCGTTCAGCCGGCCCCCGGGAAGAGGTGTGCTTCGTGCTTCGGCGAAAGTCTTGAGTATCTCGTCGCGTACGTAGACAGCGTCGTCCTTGTTCTTTAGTCGTGTGCCAACCGTCACCAGCTGGGGATCCGCAGTAGCGGGAAAGTAAGGGAACATCTGGTCGACCTTCTGCTCCTGCTCGACCAAACGCTTGTACAACGTGGAAGTCGGGCCAAAGTAGAGGTCCATGAGCAGATCAACGGCCGCGAAATCCTTTTCAGTGTCCGAGAACTCCGGACCGTGGAAGGCCAGAGTGACCCAGGGAAGCGTCGGCGTTGACCAGGGGACGTGCGCATAAACCGGGCCCTTTGGCGCCGGTTCCGCAGGAATCGCGGATTTGTAGCTTCCCGGCTTCCAGGTGCTCCAATACTTTTCCACCAGCGGCATTGCCGAATCCGGATCGACATCTCCGGCGATGATGATTGTCGAGTACTCGGGCCTGTACCAGCGGTCGAAGAACGTTTTCGAGTACTGGAACTGGTTCGGCATGTCCTCGATATCTCTGAGGAACCCCATGGTCGTGTGCTTGTAAGTGTGCGTCGTAAAGGCATTTTCCCGCTGGACTTCGAACAGCTTGGAGACCGGGTTCGCGCTGTTCTTGTTGTACTCGCCGAGGACCGCCCTCGATTCCGTCTTGAAGACGTCCTCGGCATAGGACAGGTTCTGGAAACGGTCCGCTTCGATCTTGAGGATCATCTCCAGGTCTTCCTTGGCGAAGGTGATGTGATAGTTCGTGTAGTCGTCTGTCGTATAGGCGTTCTGACTGGCGCCGGCCCGCGTGATGATGGACTGGTAAGCGTCCGGCGGGAAGGCCTTCGTGCCGCGGAACATCATGTGTTCGAAGAAGTGAGCGAAGCCCGATTTGCCCGGTTCGATCTCGTTGCGCGACCCCGTCTGCACGGGGATCTGCAGAGAGACGATGTTCGGAAAACCGGTCGGTACGATGATTACCTTCAACCCGTTGGCGAGCGTCTTTTCAGTCACCTTGAAAGGCAGCAGGTCAGATGTCTGAGGCTGGCCAGCCGATGGCTGGGCCGCGACGAGATTCACTGTCACGAAGACGAGGGCCAGGAACGAGATCCATGCGGACAAGCGAAGCATATGTCGTTTCTCCCGCTTTGATACTTGTTGATACTAAAGAACCTATATCTTACCGCAGACGAACAGGTAAGAGCGCTGCATGCTGCGAGGTTCCTAGTTGGGCGTTTCCCACCGGGTCGGAGCGCTTGCTTTCGGTGACAATCCGCGCACTACGCGAAAGGCGCTCCGTTTGCGGTTCTGTTCGGCTCGGTTACGCATGCTCTCCCTGTTTGCGGAGCGCGCGGATCACTGCCGGAAGCCGTCAGACCTGCCCGACCGCCTCGTGCATCTCCCCGAAGAGCCTCGCGAAATCGCCCGGTTTGTAATGCGCGTTCAACCCACTCGTGTTGGGAAGTACCCAGACCCACGTCTTCATCGGTGAATCGATTATTGCACGCGCCTCCCAAAGCTGGCATTGTAGCTGCCGGAGGTACGCTCCCTTGAAAGCCTTTTGGATCCTGATTCTAACCGGCCTGATCGCAGCCGTGCTTGCAGGGCCGTCGTATGCCCAATCGTGCGATCCTCAGTCGAAGATTCACGTGCCGATTGGAATTCCAAACAGCCTCGACACGGTCAAGACCTTTGTCGATGCGGATGGGTCGTTCAGTCCCGGTTTTGCGACGTATGGTGTGTATTTCTGGTTGTACGATCCCCAGTCGAACGCCCTTCTGACTCCCTCGAGCCCGGGCGCGACCATGACCCGAGGGTTTCGAGCGCCGGGAGTGATGATCCCCAGAACACGGCTGGATTCCGGCGGGTGGAACCTCGCGAGTGACATCTGCGAATTCCGTTTCGCGGAAGCGGAGTCAGGCCTCGTCGTTGCGGCTGAGGTTCAGGTGCGGAACAGTGGGACGCAGAAGCGGAAAGTGTCGCTGATTGCCGCCGTCCGCCCGCTTGGCCCAGCTGGCGGTCCGATCAGGAGCGCCTCCGTGGGATTGCAGGGGCGTGTCCTGATCGTCGACGGTAAGCCGGCCTTGGTGGCGGATCGGAAACCCGTCGCCGCTTTTGTGTCCTCTCAGGATGATATTTGCGCACGTCTTGTTGGTAAAGCTGCGGCCACTCCGGCCGTAACCGGGGAAGTGAGCTCGGAGAGTGGCGCCTGTTCGGCGTTCATGCGGTTTGACCTGAACCTGGGCGGCGGGAAGGCCGAGTCGTTTTCATTCCTTGCTCCCGTCCTCCCCGGGCGTCGTGCCGTTCGTCACCGCTGGGACGGCAAAGACCCCTGGGCTCAACTTGACGACGCCGTGCCGGGTGCGGAGGATGGAGTCCCCCAGCCGGATTTCCCCCTGGAGACCTTAGCGGCCCTCGACATCTCCAAGGAAGCAAACCGGATTTTCACGTCTGCGACAACTTTCTGGACGGATTTTACAGGGCGCATCCAGGCGGTCTTGCCCGACAGCCGCTGGAGCGAGTGCCTGGCCGCGGTCACCGGGCATCTGGGCCTCTGCCTGAACGAGGGTGCTCCCGACGTTGCGGTGGTGAACTACAATGTGTTCAACCGTGACGGCGTCTACACCGGGAATGTTCTTCAAAAGGCGGGCCACGCGGACCTGGCCGCGCAGATCATCGATTACTTCCTGAAACGGCCTTTCAACGGACGCATCTACCCGGAAGCCGACAATCCCGGCCAGATCCTCTGGCTGATGGGGAACCACTGGCAGTTCACCAAGGACAAGGAGTGGCTCGATCGCGTGTATCCTTCGGCCAAGCAACTCGCGCGGATGATCGAGTATTACCGGATGTCCACCGGTCCGCATTTCGTCGCCATGGACAGCCTCGAGTACGGAGAAATGCTGGAACCCGAGCGCCGCCAGGAGCTGAAGCCGGGGCGATGTGACGGCGATCATCCCGAATACACCGAAGCCTTCGACGTCGCCGGTTTGCGCGGCGTGGCGCTGCTCGCCTCCGCTGCCAGGAAGGCCGAGGAGTACACCGGGTGGGTCAGACTTGGCGAGAGGCTAATGGCGAAGTACGAGGCGCGCTTCGGACGCGATCTCACGAAGGGCTATGGCAGTTACTGCGTTCTCTGGCCGTGTCGCTTATTCCCGTTCCACTATGGCAGAGGCTCTGAACAATTCCGCGCCATCGGCCCGCAGAAGCCGGAAAGCTGGCGTTACTTTCCTCTGGCTACTGCCCATCAGGCGCTCCTCGCGGGTAACCGCGAGTCGGCCGCGCTGACGATTGATGCCCACTTGAACCACGATCAGATGAAGGGCTGGTACCTGTTCGATGAGGGGGGCAAGAGCGGTGCGGGCGGCTGGCGCCATGCCCGAACCAATTGGGACTCGAGTGTCGCCATGCCCCATGGATGGGCAATCGCCGAAATGTGGCTGCTCCTCCGCGACAGCCTGGTCTTCGAGGAATCCAATCGCCTCGTCTTGTTTGCCGGCATACCTCCCGCCTGGTTCAAGGCCCCCGGCGGGCTCGCTCTGACCGGCTTCCCAACCACCTTCGGCACAATGTCCGTTTCCTACAAAATCGAGGAAGGGAAAGTGACAGTCAAACTGACCGGCGATGCGGCTCCCTCCTCAGGAATTGTTCTTCGAATGCCCAAGGATATGAAGACGACCCTGGTCGGGAAAGGCGAGAAGGGTGCGGAGAAGATCGGTTCGGACATCGTCATCCGGGAAGGGAAAAAAGAGATCCAGTTCCTGATCGAGGAGTAGAGGCTGACCAGCTGACTGGCTGACCGGCTGACCCGCTGCCCGCTGCCGGCTGCCCGCTGCCCTCTGCCCTCTGCCTTTGCTCGGAGCCTTTTTGCTCTAGTACCATAGGGGCATGCGTCTCATTTCGTTCCTTCGCTTTTCCGCACTTGTCTGGGTTTCGGTCGCATCTCTAGCCGCGCAGGCGGCCGGCGAGCCGGAGGATCGGGCTTTCCGATACAACAACAGGGGGATGGCCTACCTGGAGCAGTACGAGTTTCGCCCGGCGGCCGAGGAATTTGCGAAAGCCCTAAAGATCAAGCCTGATTTCATCCCGGCCCTTGTCAATTCGGGGATCGCGCATTACTACCTGACCGATTACTCAAAGGCGGCCGAGCAGTTCCTCCAAGTCACAAAAGTCGATCCGGCCCAGCCGCATGCGAACTTCATGCTCGGCGTCTTGCGGAGCAAAGAGAAGGATCGCGAAAAGGCTCTGGCCCATTTCGGCAATGTTCTCGCTGTCGACCCGGAGGACCCGGCTACGCACTACAACCTGGGTCTGCTTTATTCCCGCAACCGGGAGTATGACTCTGCGATTCAGGCTTTCCGACGTGTTCTGGCAGTCGAGTCGTACCACGTCTCGGCGCTTTATAACCTGGCCATGACGCTCATGCGCTCTGGCAAACAGGAGGAAAGCCGGCAGGCCATGGCGCGTTTTCAGCAGCTGAAATCGGGCGATCAGGCGGGGGGCCCGATGGGTGCCATGGGTGTCCAGTACGGCGAAGAGGGCAGGTATGCCCTCGGGATCGGGCAGTACGACGTCGAGGCCGTCAAGTCTGCGGCACCGCCGGTCCGCTTCGTCGATTCCCTGTCCGCTGCGGGAATTCGATTTTCACATCGCGGTCCGGGACGCAATCCGCTGGGTGTCCAGGTGAAGAAGGAAGAATGGTCCACGGCCTGGGCGCTTAAAAACCTGGTGGCCGGCGTTGGATCCGGTGCGGCCTTTCTGGATTATGACCTGGATGGAAAACTGGACCTCGCGCTCCTGGATGCCGGCCCGGTTTCGGGCCCGTCCCTCGCCCTGTATAGGAACGAGGGCGGGGGCAAGTTCAAAGATGTGACCGCCGAGGCAGGCATCAACGCCCAGGGGATCGCCATGGGCATCGCGGTCGGCGATTACGACAGTGACACCTACCCGGACATTTACATCACCGCGTATGGCCGCAACACGATGTTGCATAACGAAAGGAACGGTAAGTTCACGGACGTCACCGAATCGGCACAGGTCGCAGGAACCGCGACGAAATGGAGCCTGAGCGCGGCGTTCGTCGATTACGACCACGATGGCGACTTGGATATCTATGTCACCAACTTCGCGGACCTGTCGACTCCCCCGGCGACAGCAACCTTTGTCTTCCCGGATGACTTCCCAGGACAACCGAACCTCCTGTTTCGTAATAATGGCAATGGAACTTTCAAGGAAGTGGCCGCTGAAGCGAAGGTCGAGGGCGGGAATTCCAAAAGCACGGGTGTCCTGTTCACCGATTTCAACAACAGCCGGGATATCGATCTTGTCGTTCTTAACTACCGGGCCGCTCCTTTCCTGTTCAGCAACAACCGGAACGGGACATTCTCCGAGGTTGCCCGGGATACCGGACTCGACACTACTTCGGCGATGGGTGGTGCGGCGGCAGACGTCAACAAGGACGGTTTTACAGACCTGGCCCTTCCAGCGGGCCGAGCAATTCTCAAGAACGCCGCCGGAAAGAGATTTTCGACCAACGGTGAGGGTTCCCCCAATCCGGGTCCGCCGGTTCCCGGTTTTACATGGTCATCTCAGGTTATCGACTTCAACAATGACGGGTGGTTGGACGTCCTCCAGCTCGGCGAAAAGAGCCGGCTGATGATGAATGGCGGAGCGGCCGGTTGGACCGATGTTTCGGAGAAGACCGGAATCGCGGGGTTGGACCTCGCGCAGGCGCGAAGTGCGGCGGTTGGGGATTACGACGCGGACGGCGATACCGACGTCCTGATCACGCGCAACGGCGGCGCCCCGCTGTTGCTTCGAAACGACGGGGGGAATGCGCAGCAATCGCTGCTGGTACAGCTGAGTGGGCTGAGGGACAACAAACCCGGACTGGGCGCAAAAGTGGAAGTCAGAGCCGGCCAGTCCTGGCAAAAGTTCGAAGTGGACGGGAACTGCACCTTCCTGTCCCAGGGAGGGGAGCAGCTGCTGGTCGGGCTGGGCGAGCGCAAAATGGCGGATTCGATTCGGATCCTCTGGCCGACCGGAGTTCTGCAGGCGGAGCTGGACAAGGCTGCCGGCCAGGCGGTGAAGATCGAGGAGGTTGACCGGAAGGGCACATCCTGTCCGCTTCTCTATGCCTGGAATGGCGCGCAGTATCAGTTCGTCACCGACTTCCTGGGTGGCAGCGCCGTCGGTTACCTGGTTGCTCCCGGCCAATACGGATCGACCGACGTGGACGAGTACGTCAAGCTGGCGGGGGTGAAACCGAAGCCGCGGGATGGGCGATATTCGATCAAGGTGAACAACCAGCTTGAAGAAGTCATGTTCATCGACGAGCTCAAACTCGTGGCTGTAGACCATCCGGCGGGCGTCGACGTTTTTCCGGACGAGAAGCTGATGCCGGCGCCTCCCTATCCGAATTTCAAGCTCTTCACAAGCCGGGATGCGCGCCCTCCGGTTGCCGCATACGACGATGCGGGACGAAATGTGCTCAATGACATCCGGGAAGTGGATCGAAGGTACCCGGATGGATTCGAGCTGCTCCCGTTCAAGGGATACTCAAAGGAGCACACGATCGAGCTTGATCTCGGTCGCGTGGATGACGCCAGGAAGGTGTTGTTGCTGATGACCGCGTGGATCGACTACGCGGATTCCTCCTCCAACCTGGCCGCTTCGCAGTCCGGCGCGAGACTGATCCCGCCATATCTTCAGGTGCGCGACGAAAGAGGGCAATGGGTCACGGCGATTCCGAGCATGGGCTTTCCGGCCGGGCTTCCGAAAACCATGACCCTCGATCTCACAGGGAAGTTTCGGCGGCCTGGAGACGGGCGGGTCAGGATAGTGACCAGCATGCGGATCTATTGGGATCAGATTCTGGTCGACACTTCGGATCCCTCGGTCGAGACTCGGGTGAAGACGCTCGATTGCGTGGACGCGCAGTTCGAGTTCTACGGCTATCCCAAGGAAGTAAAACCGGACGGGAAGAATCCGCCCATGTACTCGTACCATGAGCGATCCGAGGAGGCGCCCTGGAAGAACCACTTGGGTGACTACACGCGTTACGGTTCGGTTAAACCGCTGCTTAAGACCCAGGACGACAAGTACGTGATCATGCGTCACGGGGACGAAATCACCGCGGAGTTCCAGGCGAACCAACTGCCTCCGCTTCCCCAAGGATGGACCCGGAGCTTCCTGGTCTATGCCGCCGGTTTCGGCAAGGATATGGACCTCAACTCCGCGAACGCCGACACGGTTGGCCCGTTGCCTTCGCATTCGGGCGAGTACCCGGACACGCCCGAACAGCGCGAGTATCAGGAGAAGTACAACACGCGGAGAATCACGCACCAGTTCGAGTAGCTGAGGGGCGGGCGCAGGGCCACGAACCGCAGACATGTCTTGCAAACTACTGACGATTCGTGTTTCCCAGTCGCGCCAACCGCTTGAGGGCGGCGATTTTCTCCGACCTGTCCACCTTGGCCCGATCCAGCGCCCCATGCAGAATCTCAACCGTCTGGTCGTATGTGGCCCGGTCAACCGGAAAGGGCGTGCCGTCCTTACCGCCGTGTGCAAAGGAGAAACGGGCCGGATCGCGAGTCGATGTCCGGGTGCCGTACATCAGCTCCGAGACCAGGGCCAGCGCCCGAAGGGTCTTTGCGCCAACCCCGGGAAGCGCCAGGAGACTGGCATAATCCTTCGGCGCGGCCTCGTAGGTTGTCACCAGTATCTTCTTCAGGTAAGCGGAGTTCACGTCGGCCTCCGAGACCAAGTGGCGTTTCGGAAGGACCAGGTTCGGTAATCGAGACAGATCAGCCAGCGTGCGATCCGGCGTCTGGGCCGCGAGTTGGGTCGACACCGTTCTCACGTCCATGCTCTCGTTGGCTACCAGGTTCAGCGTATTGCCCCGGGCATCGCAGCAGACGGCCGCGTGCGGTTCGCAGACGAAGTCGGACACGTGACGGCTAAGCCAGTGGTAGCGGCGGGCAAACCTGGTTTCCTCGGACATGCCCTGCTGGACGACACACCATTGACCGCTCTTCGAGAAGAAGAAAGCGTGGTGATAAAGCTGATAGCCGTCCTGGACCGCCGCGCTGTCGACTTTGGCCGACATTCTGCTGGCGTAAACCAGCGGCGAGGCCTCCTGGGACGTCTCATCGCAGGCATTTACAATCTCGTCCGGCGTCCTTCGTGAGACCGCTCCTTTGCCACCTGCGGCAAAGAAACCGAGGTCTTTCTCCAGCCCCCTGATCCCCTCCTTGATCGCCCCGCAGGTGGTCGTTGTCACGCCGCTCGAGTGCCAATCGAATCCCAGGACGCAGCCGAGCGCCTGAAACCAGTACGGGTCAGAGAGGCGGAGAAGCACTTCGTCCGGCCCGTACTCCGCAACCATGTGACATACGATCTCACGGGCGAGCTTGACCATCCTGGAGAAGAGCCAGCTGGGTGCTTTACCGTCGTGAAGCGGGAGGTGCGCAAATCCGGTCCTCATAATCATCATTATGAATCACCGCCCTGCCATCGAGTTTTTGGAGAGTGCTATTATGATTTGATTGGTGTGTCATGAGTGAAACGGTTCTCTTGAGATGTGAAAAGTGCGGGAGCCTCAACCGGGTTGCTGCGGGGCGCGCAAACGGGCAGGCGGTCTGCGGGAAGTGCAAATCGCCTCTCAAGACCGATTCGCACCCGCTCGAGGTGACTGGCGCGACTTTTCAGCAGGAGGTGCTGGGCTCCCCGAGCCCTGTCCTGGTGGACTTCTGGGCGCCCTGGTGCGGCCCGTGCCGCGTCCTCGCTCCGATCCTGGAGGAAATTGCCACCGGCCGGGCCGGTCGGTTGAAAGTCGTTAAGGTAAACACAGATCGCGAACCGGCATTGGCCAGCCAGTACCGGATTCTGTCGATCCCCACCATGATTCTCTTTCACGAAGGCCGGGAAGTCAGCCAGATCTCAGGCGCCATGCCCCGCCATCACTTGGAAGCCTGGCTCGATTCCTCGATCCTCCCCCAGTAGGTCGAAAGTGACGAGATCGCAGCGGAACCTGGTTCGAAGAGGGTCTCTGGAAGACCAAGCCAGGCAGATTTTTGGCGAGGACTCGGAGGCCATCGGCCGATGGGTCGAGTACTGGCGGCTAAGCCGGGAGAGGAATCGGGAGCTTCTCCAGTCGTTCGAAAAGGTTGCGCTGGTCCGCTTCGAGGGCAAGAGGATTCTCGATATCGGGTGCGGTACCGGGGGGCTGGGCGAAATCGTCGCCGACCAATCGGGGTTCTACGTGGGCGCCGACTACAACCTGCATGTTCTCCAGTTCGCCCAGCCGGACACCGGGAGATCGTACCTGCAATGCAACGGGATCCGGCTGCCGTTTCGGGAGAAGCTCTTTGATTACATCTTTGCTTTCGACGTGATCGAGCACCTCCAGGGCGGGCTTCCGGAGCAGAAAGCCTTTCTGGCGGAAACAGCAAGGGTCCTCAAGCCTTCGGGCCTCGCGTTTTTCACAACCCCGAACTACTGGTATCCGTTCGACGGCCACACGCGGCTATACGGCCCGCAATTCTTGCCAACCAGGGTCGCGGATATCTACATTCGGAGGCTCAACCCGGGGTTTATCAAGGAACACAACACGTTCGACGAGATCCAATTGATGACCCCCGGCGATTTGAAGGAATGTCTGCGACATTCCGGACTGGTTTTTCTTCACGACCTTCCCTGCTCGCTCGACAAATCGGAGTTTGCCCGCCACAACCCGGTGCGGGGCATCCTGGCTTATCTCGGTCTCGGGTGGTACCCGCACGCGGAATTTTGGGGTGTCCTCGCACACCGCGACTCCGCTGGGTTCCTGCGCCGGAAACTGCGCAAAGAATGGTTTTACGAGCAGAACCAACCCTCGTCGGATCTGCGGGATTTCGGGTCGGCGATCGATTTCGGGCGCGATGCGTTCGGCTACCAGCTGGGACATGGCTGGTACTGGCATGAGACCGAACCTCACGGCTATCGCTGGACTTCCGGCGAGGTGACCTGCTACCTGCAGAAGTCCGGCGGCAGTCCATGTGTCCGGCTGAGGGGCTTCACCCCTGTACCGAATCATGTTGTCGTTTCGGTTGCCCGAAAACCAGGCGTATGGGTTAAGATCGGCGAGCATTTTTGCGGGACGGAAGAAGAGTTTGACCTTGTCTACCTGATACCGTTTGAGGCGGTCGATGGGCTCGTCGAAGTCAAACTGACCTGCGACAAGACACACCGATCCGATGTCCCGGAGGATCGCCGCGAACTGGGAGTCATGGTGTTTTCCGTGGCGCTGACGGAGCCCGACTGACCCGACCGCCCGCGAGGACAGTGGATGGCACGTTTCCGGATTATTCTCGAATACCAGGGACGCAGGTACCGCGGTTGGCAGATTCAGAAAAACGCCCGGACTGTGCAAGGAGAGGTGGTGCAGGCGTTGGGCAGCATTTTTCCGGACCTGAAGTTCGAGTTTCAGGCTGCGGGCCGCACTGACGCCGGTGTCCACGCGCTCATGCAGGTGGCGCACCTCGAGGTCCAGGCGCGATTAGCTCCGGCGCTGATCCAGACCAAGCTGAACCAGGCGTTGCCGGCCGATATTAACGTTTTGCGCGTCGACCTGGCCCCGTCGCGCTTTCACGCCCGGCACCACGCGGAGCGGCGCAGTTATATCTACCAGATCTCCCGCCGTCGCACCGCCTTCGCCAAGAATTTCGTCTGGTGGGTCGTTGATCCGCTCGACCTGAGTGCCATGCAGGAGGCTGGGCGCCTTTTTCTCGGAATGAAGGACTTTCGATCGTTTACAGACGAGCGGTCGGACGAGAAGTCGACCCGGGTTCTGGTTGAAGACCTGCGTATTGCCGAGGAGGGTGCCTTGGTGCTCATCCGTGTGGTCGGCTCACACTTCATTTGGAAGATGGTTCGCAGGATGGTCGGGGTGCTGGTCGAGGTGGGACGCGGCCGCTTGACTTCAGCGGACATCGACGCCTTTCTGCGCGAAGAGTCCTCACGTCCGGCGGAGCTGACCGCCCCCGCGTCCGGGCTGTTTCTGGAGAGGGTTTTCTACGCTGGAGACCCGGCACCCGGGCCCGTCCGCGCCATGACCCGGGTCGACTGAGGGAGGGAATCAATGCCGTTGCCGGACACTGCACGTTTCGATCTGCTTCTGGGGCTGATCGGACGGATCAACTCCACCACCGAGTTGGACGCCCTGCTGGCCGCCATCATGGATGCCGCCAAGGTCATCATGCAGGCGCAGGCAAGCTCGCTCATGATGCTCGACCCGCAGACCGGCGAGCTGATTGTCACCCTTCCGACCGGGCCGGCCCGCGCCCAGATCTCCGGGATGAGGATCCCACCCGGGAAAGGTTTCGGCGGTTGGGTGGCTACCCACGGAGAGCCGCTTGTGGTTGCGGACGCTGCCTCGGATCCGCGGTTCTACGGCGACCTGGCCAAGGACGGGTTTCGAACCGGGAGTTTGATCTGCGTACCGCTTAAGAACTGGCAAGGGGCAGTGATCGGTGTGCTCCAGGCGTTGAACCCCACCGGGCGGTCGCAATTCGACGCTTCCGACATCCCTCTCTTCGCCGCCCTCGCACACCAGGCCGCCATCGCGATCGAAAAAACCCGCCTGTATGAGGCCTCGCTCGAGAAGGAACGACTGGAGCACCAACTGGCCCTGGCGCGCGATATCCAGGTTGGGTTTTGGCCCAAGGAGATTCCGCAGTTTCGCCGGGGAACGGTTGCGGGATCGAGCCGGCCCGCCGCCGAGGTAGGTGGTGACTACTACGATCTCGTGGCACTCGATGAAAACCGTTGCGTCCTGCTCGTTGCCGACATTTCCGGAAAAGGGCTGCCTGCGGCGCTGTTGATGGCTTCGTTACACGGTGCCGTCCGGGCCCTCCTCGAGACCCGTTGCCCGCTGACTGCTCTCGTCAATTCCCTGAACCGAGTCTTGGTCCGCGATACCCCGATCGAACGGTTTGTGACGTTGTTTTGCGCCGTCCTCGACCTCGAGAAGCGAGAGCTCACGTACGTTAACGCGGGCCACAATCCGCCTTTTATCCTCCGGCCATCGAACGGCGCAGTTGTGAGCCTCGCTGAAGGAGGTCCGGTGCTCGGCTTCCTGGAGCGGCTGGAATACGCCTCCTTCTCCGTCCAGTTACACTCGGGCGACCTGCTCGTCATGTTCTCTGACGGCATTACCGAGGCCCAGAACCCGGCCGAAGAAATGTACGGAGAGGACCGTCTGGTGGATGTGGTGAGCAAGAACGCCGGGCTTCAAGATGCTGCAGGGCTGCTGGCCAAAATCGAGGAGGATGTTTCGGCCTTTTGCTCGGGCGCGCCGCAGTATGACGATGCCACGCTGGTGGTGGCCCAGCTGTGCTGACCGTCTGGGCCAGTGCGCACTGCCCACTGCGCTCTGCCCACTGCGCACTGCGACCGATGGTCGTCAACCGGGCCGAAAGGCGCGAATCCGCCCTACGACTCTCGGCATGCGTAACCGGTCAGTCGTAGGACGGATTCGCGGTTCAGAATCCGCCGCTTTTCGGCCCGGTTGACACCCTCCATGCCCGCTGGTCGTCAGCTGATCAGCTTCGGGTCCTCCAGGGCCGGCAAAATCGTGCGCTTTCGCGCTTGTGTGGAAACGGAGGACAATGATAAGCTCTCGTTTGAAATTGAATTTCAATTTCGCACAACACAATGCCAATCCAGTTGTCGGTCGATCATATATCGGGAAAGCCGCGTGCTTCCCGCCGTCCTTCTCCCAGAAAAATAGCCCTCGTCGGACACCCGAATGTCGGCAAGTCCGCCCTGTTCTGCCGGCTGACTTCCAAGTATGTCACGATCTCCAACTACCCCGGCACGACCGTCGATGTCTTTCGTGGCTTCACTACGGTCGACGGCCAGGAGTACGAGGTCCTCGATACCCCTGGAATTCAGAGCCTGACCGCCGAATCCGAGGATGAGAGAGTAACCGCGGATGTCCTCAAGCACGAGAAGCCGGACCTGGTCATCCAGGTGGGTGATGGAAAAAACCTGCGCAGAACGCTCCTGCTGACGGCTCAGTTGTCTCACTTGAAAATGCCTTTGCTCCTCGCTCTGAATATGAAGGACGAGTGCGACCGCAAGGGTATCACCATCGACGGGACCGAGCTGTCCCGGCTCATCGGGGTACCGGTTCTCCAGACGACCGCGACCACGGGTGAGGGAGTCGGCGCGCTTCTCGATAACGTGGAGTCTCGCGGCTTCTGCCTGCTCAATGGCCATCCTCCAGCGGAATGGGTCGACGAGATCCTCGACCAGGTCAAAGTGGAGCAGCCCGAGCATGACGCGTGGGCGGATTTCCGCACGCTTCTCGTCACTCTTGCTGTCCTCATCGGGTCGGCTCTCCATCTTGAGAACTACCTCGGTGCGTACTTGGGCTGGCCCACGCTTTACAAAGCCGTTTTCGACCTGGCGGGAGGGACCGCAGGCCCGGCTTATCTGCCCGAAACGCTTGCCGTGGCTGTTGGATCGCTGGCCCCGGTGTTGTTACCTTTCCTGCTCGGGTTGCGTTTCGACGCCAATTTCCCGACGCGCTTCGGAATATGGTCGCGCAGGTTCCTGACGGGCATACCGATCCTGATCGTTGCTCTTTCGGTCGTCTACCAGTTGGTGGGCAACCTCGGGGCGCAGGTCCTGGTGGGCGTTCTTGAGGAAGTCGTCTTTGGAGCGTACCTGCTGCCGGCGCTCGGGGCAGTTGTCCCGGCAGGGTTCGTGTATGACTTGCTCCTCGGCGAATACGGGGCGGTTTCGGTCGGGCTGACCTACGGGATCGCAATTGTGCTGCCCGTGGTATCGACTTTCTTCATCGCGTTTAGTTTTCTCGAGGACAGCGGTTACCTGCCAAGGCTTGCAGTCCTGTCTGATCGTCTCTTCAAGCGCATGGGGCTAAACGGCAAGGCGTTTCTGCCGATGGTTCTGGGGATTGGCTGCGTCACGATGGCCACGATGACCACCCGGATCCTGAATTCGAAAAAGGAAAGGCTCCTGGCGAGCATTCTGCTGGCACTCGGGATTCCGTGCTCGGCTCAGCTGGGCGTCATTCTGGGCATCATCTCCGGAATCTCTCCGTTGGCCACCCTGGTAGTTTTCGGCACGGTCGGCGCACAGGTGTTCCTGGCCGGACATCTTCTGTCGCGGATCCTCCCCGGCAAGCGCAGCGACTTTGTCCTTGAGATCCCGCCGATCCGGACTCCGCTCTGGCGTAACATCTTCAAAAAGACGACCTTGCGGGTAAAGTGGTTTCTGAGGGAAGCGCTTCCTCTGTTCGTTCTGGGGACACTGATTCTGTTTACCTTGGACCGGCTCAATCTGCTATCCCGCATGGTTCGAGCCGTGGAGCCCGTGGTGACAGGCCTGTTGAGCTTGCCGAGTCAGACGGCAATGGTCTTCTTTCTTGGCTTCCTGCGACGTGACTACGGGGCAGCGGGGCTGTTCGACATGGCCAGAAACAACGCGCTGACCCCGGTACAAATCGTCGTCAGCCTGACCGTGATGACCCTGTTCGTTCCCTGTGTGGCAAACTTCTTCGTCCTGATCAAAGAACAAGGCACCCGGAGCGCGCTCTTGATTACCGGCCTGATCTCGGTCTATGCCATTCTGGTGGGCGCAGTCCTGAACCTGATCCTCAACACCTGGAGTCTCCCGCTCTAAATGGCAGGCCCGTCGAGCGATTTACCCGACAACCTTCGATTGACCGACCTCGCCGTCGGCGACCGGGCGGTAGTCGTCCAGCTGGACGAGAAGCTGGAAATGAGGTTGCTCGGTTTCGGCCTTTTCCCCGGGGTACCAGTCGAAGTCCGCCAGAAGTTCCCCGCGTGCATCATCCGCTGCGAGGATACGGAGATCGCCCTCGAAAAGGACGTGGCGAGCCGGATCCTGGTGCGAAGGGTGGACAGCGCGGAGTAGCTCTCCCCGTGGCTCCGACTGTTGGTCCGACTTCCCGTGGGTCCCACTTCCAAGTGGGACTCTTCCCAGGCAACAGGTAGCCAAACCCCGAAATGTCCGACTTGGAAGTCGGACCCACGCCGGAAATGCCCGATTTGGAAAGCAGATTTGCGCCCCGGAAATGTCCGACTTGGAAGTCGGACGTACGGAAGGCGCACCCCCAGAATGTCCGGCTTGGGAGTCGGACCTACGAGTCGGATCTACGTCAATCAGGGCTTTCTATCTTTTCGTTTTGCTTGTTCTGCTCAGGGAGCGCTTGTGGCTCGGAGCGGTGTGAGGCGCTGCCTGCGGTCCCTTTTCAGACAGCAGGGGCATTGCCACGTAGATGATCAAGGCGACGAAAAACAGCGGAATCAATACGAAACTCATAATCTCTTTCTGGCCAACCATTCTACTCTAATTTGCTGGACTGAGTGACAATCTCCGCTTCAAACGACACTGGGGACGTTTGTCGAGCGTCTGCGGTGGCTGCTTGGCGGCGTGCCGGCAGCATCACGATCAGCCCGCCCGCGAGTATGATCAGCCCGCCGAGCCAGAGCAGCCAGATGCCCGGGTTGATATTCACGCGTGCGAAGACGGTCCCGTCCTGCTCCCAGCCCATCAGGACGACATACACGTCCTCCTTCAACCTTGGAAGGATGGCAACCTCTGTCTGTGGTTGCTCGAATTTCCGGTGAAAATGCTTTTCGGGTTGAGTTTCGCCGATCAGACGTCCGTCTTTATAGAAGCGGATACGGGCGAAAACAACGTCTTTTCCAATTTCAGGACGTTCACGAAACTCCACCAGCTCCGCCCGGAACTCGGCAAAGGAAGCTGGTTTCCCCTGTTTGAGCGTGACGTCGTACTCCCGGGTGTAGGTGGAGCTGGCCAGAATGCCGATGAAAGTGAGCGCGATCCCCAAGTGGGTCGTTACCGCGCCGTAACGCCTCCGGTGCTCGACCGTATGCGAGACCATTGCGGGCAGGAGTGCTTGCCCGGGGGCTGTCGATTGACGCGACCGACCACCGCGAACGAATTCCAGGAGCATGCTCACGGCCATCAGGCAGCAGGCCAGGAAAAAGGCGATGGCGATCGGCTCACGAGCCCCAAGCGCAAACAGGCTGGTTCCAAACAACACCGAGACAACGAGAGGCCAGGTTAGGCCCTTTCGCAGGCTCGTTGGGCTCGACGCACGCCACGACAGGAGTGGGGCGACGGCAGCCAGGGCGATCACCGCCAAGGCGAGGGGCCAGGTGACACGGTTAAAGAAGTCCCCGGTAATCGAGACTTTTTCGCCCTTGAGCAACTCGGAGAATGCCGGGTACATGGTTCCCCAGAAAACCGCCAGGGTCAACGCCAGAAAAAGGAGGTTTACGGCAAGGAGTGCGCTTTCCTTCGAGAGAACCGTCGAGATGTTCCTCGCGGGGCGAGTAATCGCCGCTCGATACACCAGCAGTCCAATGCTGATCAGGGCGGTTGAGATCATGAAGGCGAGGAACAGGTTCTTCATCTGGGAGTCGGCGAACGCGTGAACCGAAGTGACGATCCCGCTGCGGGTCAGGAAGGTGCCGAAAATGCACAGTTCGAACGTCAAGATGATCAGTGCGAAATTCCAGCGGCGGAACAGGCCCTGGCGTTCCTCCGCGATGACGGAATGCAGGAACGCGGTCCCGACCAGCCATGGCATGAGCGAGGCATTCTCGACCGGGTCCCACGCCCAGTATCCCCCCCAGCCCAGCTCGATGTATGCCCAGTAGGCACCCAGCAGAATGCCGGCGGTGAGAAAAACCCAGCTGAGGAGCGTCCACGGTCGGCTGGCGCGCAGCCACTCCGAATCACGGCGGCCGGCGATCAGCGCGGCAATCGCGTAGGCAAACGGTACGGTGTAAGCGACGTAACCCAAATAAAGGAACGGAGGGTGAATCACCATGAAGAAGTTCTGGAGCAGCGGGTTCAAACCCCGGCCGTCCGCGGGTACCACGTCCACCGCCGCAAAAGGATTCGCGGCGTAAAGCATGACCGAAAGGAAGAAGTGCTGGGCAACCAGTATGACGACTGCCGCGTAAGGGATAAGCTGTTCGCGCTCCCCACGCGTTCGCACCACTACCAGGAAGGAAAACAAGCCCAATAGAAAAGTCCAGAGGAGCAGCGATCCGGACTGGCCGCCCCAGAAGGCGGTCAGGACGTACACCATGGGGAGGTCGAGGCTCGTGTACGCGGCAACGTACTGGACCCGAAAGTCGTGGGTCGCAAGCAATCCAAGCAATGCCAGGGACGCCGCCGTCAACAACAGGAAGGAGGCGGTCACTGCACGGTAGCCGGTCTGCCGCAGAGTCGACGTCTGGTGCCTCGACAGCCACAGAGCAACGATTCCGAACAGGGTCATGACCCAGCAGAGGACCAGCGAATAGTAGCCAAGCTCTATCATGTTAGCTTCCTTATCAGGTACTTCTTAGCGCTGAAAAATCAGGTACTTCTTAGCGCTGAAAACGCTTGATTTGACTCAGGAGCATCTCTGTCTCAACATTCTTTGGGAGGCAGCAGTCGGACGGGATCGCGACCTGCGGCGCCTGGCCGGTCGTAAGAAGCAAGACCGGCGACCGGTGGTGGAACCATCTTAGGAGTTTTTCGGATTCCCACGCCTGGTCGCGGAGTGCCTCGGTGTCCACTATGACCAAAAAGGCATCGCACTGATCCGGCTGCAGGAAACATTCCTCTAGAGAGTCGGACAGCACGACGAAGTAGCCGGCGCCTTCGAGGTTCCAGCGAAGCGTCCTCAAGAAGGACTTGTCCGGGCTGATAGCCAAAATCTTGCGCACGATGCTGGTATCAGCACCCGGCGTACCAAACAGCAAAACGTTTGGGGACTTGGCTTTGGGGCGGTGCGCGGGGCCAACAATCGGGTCAAAATGCGCACCGCTGGAAAGGCGTGGGTCAAATAACTCGTTGGACAACTGACGACTGACGACTGACAACTGAGAAGGTGTGAAAGAATCGAGAGACGAGGCGAATGTACGTCTTCGACCCCCAGGGGGTCGAAATGCGGTCTCACGATTTTTTCACACCTTCTGACGACTGAACAACGTGGTGTGTGGTGCGCTTGTCCGCGGAGAGCGGTCAGTCGTCAATTGTCAGTTGCCAGCCGTCAGTTGTGATAGGATTTAGGTAAGGCTAAATTCCGTTTTTTCGCGGCTTCGCGAGTTCGGTGAGATTCCGATGTCACTACTATTCTGGGTAACGCTGATCGTAGTCCTGCTCGTCGGGGCTTGGGTGATCGTCCGGTTCCTGAATCCAGCCGGACAGCGCCGCCAGGCGGCGGAGCGGGAACCTCTCGAAGACCTCCTGAAGCAGTTGCTTGACTGGCAAGCAGCCGGAGAGTTCCCGGACCGCTCGCGTCTTTTTTCCGTGGTTCGGCTCACGCCTCGGCGCCTGGACGCACTCTTGAAGAAGATGATCGAGCGGGGACTCGTCGAGGAAACGGCCGGGTCTTTTCACCTGACTCCGCAGGGAGAACAGTGGGCGACGCAGGTGGCCCGGGCCCATCGCTTGTGGGAGCTATACCTGGCTGACGAGGCGCGGCTCCCCATGCGCTTCGTCCATCAGACGGCCCATCACCTGGAGCATCGCGTTTCCGCGGAGCAAGTGGACGCCCTCGACGCCCATCTCGGTCATCCTCTGTATGATCCTCACGGGGACCCGATTCCCTCGGCGTTGGGTGCACTGCCGGCCCAACGAGGCACCAGTCTCGCCGAATGGCCGGTCGGAAAAGAGGGCCGGATCACCCACCTCGAAGACGAACCGGTGGAAGCGTTCAACGAGTTGATGCAAGCCGGCCTTCGTGTCGGTTCCCGCGTTCGTCTCCTGGGTATCGATCGGCAAGAGATGAAGTTTGAGCATGAAGGGGTGTCGGTGGTGTTGCCGAAGCGGCTGGCAGCCAACATTACAGTCGGACCATCGGTTCGGGTCCCATCCCGACCTGCCGAAGCCATTCGCCTCGCGGATCTTCCCGATGGCGCCGAAGGGACCATCGTCGAGATTGATCCGGAGTGCCGAGGATTTACGCGCCGAAGGCTGCTCGATTTCGGCCTGACTCCGGGTGCCCGCATTCGAGCCGAACTGCGTAACGCCCTAGGCGATCCGCGCGCGTTTAGGGTCCGAGGGACGGTGGTTGCCCTGCGGCGCGAACAGGCGGCCCACGTCTGGATTGAGAAGGCGGCCGAGCGGAGGGCCAGCTAAGGCGAGGAGTGAATATGCACGACTGCGACAGTTGTCCGGTTCACGGCGAATTATCCCGGATGGGCATCTCCCTGGCGAAGTTTGACCATCTGGTTGCGCTTGCGGGGAACCCGAACACGGGAAAGTCGAGTATCTTCAATGCCCTGACGGGGCTTAGACAACATACCGGTAACTGGCCGGGGAAGACCGTCACGCGGGCGGAAGGCGGATTCGCTTTTCGCGACGTTCGTTACAAGCTCGTCGACCTGCCTGGCACTTACTCGCTGTTGTCGGCATCCCAAGACGAGGAAATTGCCAGGGACTTCCTTCTTTTTGGCAAGCCCGACTGCGTGATCACGGTCGTGGACGCGACTGCGCTCGAGCGCAATTTGAACCTGGTGCTCCAGATACTGGAGATAACCGACAAAGTCGTGGTTTGCGTGAATCTGATGGACGAGGCGCGCCGCAAGGGAATCGAGGTCGATGTGAGAAGCCTGTCACGCGACCTGGGCGTTCCCGCGGTTCCGACCGTGGCGCGATCCGGAGAGGGACTGTTCGAGCTGACGAGCACCGTCGCCGACCTCATCAGCGGGGCGATTACGACCCGGCCGGCTCGTGCCGAGGCGCCTCCCGAGGTGCGGTCCCTGATAGACGAGCTGATACCTCTGATCGAATCAGTGGCTCCTTCGCTTCCGAATCCGCGCTGGGTGGCTTACAGGCTGCTGGACGGCGATCACCGCGTTCGCCAGGCTCTGTTGTCGGGCGAGCTCGAGCAGTTGGTCGCGAAGCAGGCTGCGCCGGTTGAGAAGCCGAGTCAGAAAATAGCACTGGAGGGTGCACAATGAGTGCGGCTGTTACACCTCGGGACGTCCTGGCCCGTGCGGACGAACTGCAGCGCCGTCTCGGACCAGCCTTTCGGGACCGTATCGTCGAATCGTTGTACGCGGAGAGCGAACGAATCGCGCAGCGTGCCGTTCGAAAGGACGAGAACAAGCACTGGGATTGGGATCAGAGGATAGACAGGATCGTCACCTCCCCGATATTCGGATTGCCCCTGATGCTCCTCATGCTCGCCTTGGTTTTCTGGCTGACGATCCTCGGTGCCAATGTCCCGTCCCAGATGCTCGCCGGCGCCTTCTTTTGGCTCGAAGAAAAAGGATCAGCCCTTTTCGAGATGGCGGGACTCCCGTGGTGGTTGACCGGGTTCCTCTGGCACGGGGTGTACCGGGGCCTTGCCTGGGTCGTCAGCGTGATGCTGCCACCGATGGCGATCTTCTTCCCGATGTTCACCATCCTCGAAGATCTCGGTTACCTGCCTCGAGTCGCATTCAACCTCGACTGGCTCTTCAAGAGGGCGGGGGCCCACGGCAAGCAGGCTCTAACCATGGCGATGGGGTTCGGGTGTAACGCTGCCGGTATCATCTCGACACGGGTCATCGACTCGCCGCGCGAGCGCTTGATCGCGATCCTGACGAACAACTTCGTCCCGTGCAACGGACGCTTTCCGACGTTGATCATGCTGGGAAGCGTCTTCGTGGCCGCAGCTTTCCCCCCCGTCTTTGCCTCGTTTGCGGCCGCTGGCGCCGTGGTTCTCGTGGTGCTCATTGGCATAGCGTTTACGCTGGTGCTGTCGTGGCTGCTCTCGCGAACTCTTCTGAAAGGGGAAGCGTCGGCCTTCAGCCTCGAATTGCCGCCGTACCGGCGGCCGAGCATCCTGCGCATCCTCTACACCTCACTGATCGACCGTACGCTGTTCGTTCTCTGGCGGGCGGTCTTGACCGCCGCTCCGGCGGGTGCCGTTATCTGGATTCTGGCTAACATCAAAGTCGGGGATTCCAGCCTGGCCACGCATGTGGCCGATTTTCTGGACCCGCTGGGGAAGGCCGTAGGCTTGGACGGCGTCATCCTACTCGCCTACATCATCGCGATTCCGGCCAATGAAATCGTTGTGCCGACGATGCTGATGGTCTACATGGGCGTCGGGATGATGACCGACATTACAACTTACGATGAGCTGCGGCACTTGCTGGTCGACCAACATGGGTGGACACTACTGACGGCCGCCTGTCTGATGTTGTTTTCCCTGCTGCACAATCCATGTGCCACGACGATTCTCACGATCTACAAGGAGACGAAGAGCCGGAAGTGGACTGTTGTGGGCGCCCTGATGCCTTTGGCGATCGCGTTCCTGGTGACTTTCCTGGTGGCGACGGTGGCCAGGGCGGTTTTCTAAAAAAACGTGGCTACGAAAAGACGTGCCCAAGGGCTGCCTCAACCGCCTTGCGGGCGGTGCGGATGCAATCGGGGACACCGACGCCGCCTGAAAACGGCCCGGTCAGATAGAGCCCCGGGCTCCTTCCGAGAGACTCCTGAATTGCCTTCAGTTTTTTGGCATGCCCCAAAACCATCTGGGGCATGGATTTGCCCACGTGGAAGACTTTGGCGAAATAGGGGATGCTGTTGATCCCCATCAGGCGGCGGAGCTCCCCGAGCACGGCGGCGAGCGTCTCGTCTTCCGAGCCGAAATCTCGAGTTCGCCTGCCATCGTGGATCGCACAGCGGAGGAGCACGCTGTCAGGCGGACAGCGGTCGTCGAATTTCGTACTGACCCATGTGCAGGCATCCAGAACCGCCGATTCTCCTTCCGGTGTGACGAATCCGAAACCGTTGAGCGGGTGAGAGAACTCGTTCCGGCGGAAAGCCAGGTAGACAAGAGACGTGGACGTATAAAGGATGGACCCAAGAGCGGCCGAGGCCTCGGGTGCGACACCGGAAAGGATCCGGGCGGCGGCCGAAGCGGGGGCGCAGACAACCACGGCGTCGTGCAAGTCCTCTGACCGGTCGGTCCGGACGACGTAACCGCGGTCCTGGCGCTTGAGGGACAGTTCTCCGCAGGAGGTCTCGATTGTCGTCTTCTTGAATGAGCGTTCGACGGCCTCGACAAGCGACCCCATTCCGCCTCGCAACGTCATGAAAAAGGGGAGCTTCCCGCTTCCTCCCGCTTGCCCGTTTCGGCTCGCCTTACGCATCCCGCTCCAGAGGCTTCCGTATTTCTGCTCGACGCGATAGGTGTCGGGCAGCGCGCTGGCGACGCTCAGCTGGTCAATATCGCCTCCGTAGATGGCCGACACGAGGGGTTCAGCAACCCGGTCCGTCAGCTGCACACCCAGTCGCCGGTTCAGGAATTTTCGGACGGTCAGATCCCCGCGGCTCCGCGGGATAACAGGCTCGAGCATGGCGCGGATCTTGCCGGACGGGGTGAGCAGTGAAGAGGCGAAGAAGGGTCTCACCTTGACCGGGGCAAGGAATGCCATGCCGTCGGGTAGCGGCTCAATCCTCCCTTCGTGGATCACATAGGTCTGCCGTCGGTCGTCGTTCGAGCCGAGCAGATCGTCCGCCATGCCGAGCTCACGCGCGAGACGGGCGACTTCGGGTTTAAAAGGGACGAAGTTCTCGGGTCCCCACTCGAGCACGAGGCCGTCACGCTTCTCGGTTCGAATTACACCTCCGACCCGGTCGGCCTTTTCGAGCAGCCTGATATCGAGGTCAACTCCTTTTTGGACAGCCTCGTTTTCCAGGTAATAAGCTGCGGCGAGCCCGGAAATGCCGGCGCCGATTACGGCTATCTTTTTTCGATCGCTCATTCTTGAAGAAAACAATTCTATCAGAGCCGAAGGTTGCCCGGGGCGCTGGCGACCAATGGCGGCCACAACCGCAGAGGTGCTCCGCGCGACTGTTGAATTCTTGAACACATCGATGCAGCCATAGTGGGTGACGTGAGCTGGTCCATAGGGTTGGGGGCCTCGTGGTCCAGCTAAGCGTTCAATTATTAATTAGTTACAGGAACAACCATTGCTTGGCTGATTATTTACACAAGGTTAAAAAAATCCTTTGCACTTTGGGGCATGGAATCTGTAGAATCCCGGATGTCGAAGTCGAAGTGTTGAGTGTCTAAGTGTCTGAAGAATGGCATCGGGCGAACGGATTTTAAGAGGCTTTGAGTCACGTCGGAGCCCTACGCAGTTCATAACTTTATCCCCTCAGTGTTCCGGGACGCCCCTAGACCATTCCGTGTAAACCCTAGTTACTGGAGGTTTTATGAAACAGAAGGCCTCATACAGAGTCGTCACTGTGGCCTTTCTGCTGGTCGTTCTGGTTGGTCTGTCCGCTGCCACTATTAACCAGTTGCAGTTCTCGAAGTTGGACAAGCGCCATTACCTGACCGATGAGCAGATCGCGTTTATCCGTCCGGGGCTGGTACTGACCGTCCAGGACCTTAGCGTCTCGGCAGACCGCAGCGTGTCGGTGACCTATAAGATTACCGATCCGAAGGGATTGCCGTTGGATCGAGACGGGGTCTTCACCCCCGGAGCGGTGAACACCGCTTTTACGCTGGCCTACATACCGAACGACCAGGACCAGTATGTGCCTTTGACGGTTCGAACGCAGAAGAGCCCGATCACGAACGTGAGTGCCGTGCAGGGGACCTCTGAGAACAACGGCACAACCGAAAAAATCGCAGACGGCGTCTACAAATACACCTTGAGGACCAAGCTGCCTGAGGGATTTGACGCAACTGCCACCCACTCGGTCGGCTTGGTCTTTTACCGCACTCTGTCAGAGTTCGGGTTGGCGGACGATATAGCCAACGAGGTCGTCAATTTCCGACCGGATGGCGGCGAAGTAGCGAAGGTCCGGGAGGTGGTGACAACTGACAGCTGCTTGAAATGTCACGACAACGAAACGTTCGGCTTCCACAGCCACGGCGCCCGGCAGACGATGGAAGTGTGCGTTCTCTGCCATACGGATGCGCTTATCGACCCCGACACCGGTGGGAATGTGGGCATGATAACCATGACCCATAAGATCCACCGCGGCAAAGACCTGCCCAGCGTGGTGGCGGGGACACCGTACCAGATTATTGGCAATGCTCAGAGCGTGCATGATTATTCAGACGTTGGGCTCCCTCAGGACATCCGAAACTGCGAAGTCTGCCACGACCAGACTACGGATGCGGTCCAGAAGGAAGCCTACCTGCTGCGTCCCACCCGTGCCGCTTGCGGCTCATGCCACGACGACGTGAATTTCGCCAGCGGGCTGAACCATGCGAACGGACTTCCGCAGTCATCCGACAATCGCTGTGCAAACTGCCATTGGCCGGAAGCGGATATGGAGTTTGACGCGTCGATCAAGGGCGCCCACACGGTTCCAGCTCAATCGGCACAGCTGCCCGGGATTGTCGCCGAGTTCATCGAAATCACCAATACGGCGCCTGGCCAGAACCCGGTCGTCAAGTTCCGGGTGAAGAATAATGCGGGTCAGCCGTATATTCCGACGGAGCTTCGCGCGCTGACATTGGTTATCGCAGGTCCGACAACCGACTATAAGACCTTGATCCGGGAATCGGCGATGGCCGACTCGGTGGCGTCCGGTGACGCACTGACCTACACCTTCAAGGCCCCCATTCCAGCCGACGCGCAGGGCAGCTTCGTCCTCGCTTTTGAAGGCAGTCAGAATGTGGTGCTCAATCCTGGCACGACCAAGGAAATGACCCAGCGCCAGACCATACAGGAACACGTTCTGCACACCTTCGCGGTCACGGATGCGACGCCCGTGGAACGGCGCGTCGTAGTGGCGGACGAGAAGTGCGACTCCTGCCACGGCAACCTGATGTTCCATGGCGGCAACCGGCAGAATCCTCAATACTGCATCACCTGCCATTACCCGGCTGCGACCGATGCAGCGATGCGGACCGATGCGACGCTTCCGGCCGAGACGATCGACATGAAGTTCATGATTCACCGCATCCACATGGGTGAGGAGCTGACTCGTGAATTCACGTTGTACGGTAACGGGAGAACTCCCCACACGTACAACGAAGTCCTGTACCCGGCCAGCCGGGCGAACTGCGA
>CAYQYP010000061.1:0-94820 GCA_964421755.1 uncultured Acidobacteriota bacterium | reverse complement strand
GTCCGACGACGAGAAAAGCACGAATCGGACCTCCTTGATCCCGCTTCTGGGCAGTTCTTCCGCTGCCGTCTGCACGGCAATGCGTGCTGCGCGATCAATGGGGAAATGGTAGGCACCGGTGCTAATGCTCGGGAAAGCCACCGACTCGCAGCCGAGTTCGGAGGCAAGTTGCAGGCTGTTCCTGTAGCAGGAGGCGAGGAGTTGATCCTCATCGCGGTTGCCGCCTCCCCAGACTGGGCCAACGGTGTGAATCACATAGTTCGCCTGAAGTCGGCCTGCCGTGGTCGATACGGCCTGACCCGTTGGGCAACCGCCCTGCCTGTCCCGGATTTTGCGGCACTCCTCCAGGATGGCGGGACCTCCGGCGCGGTGGATAGCCCCATCGACTCCTCCCCCGCCCAGCAGACTGCTGTTGGCGGCGTTGACGATTGCATCCGCCTTTTCCTTAGTTATATCGCCGACTACCAATCGCAGGCGGCTCATTCCAATTTGTCTTTCTGTGCTCTGAGAATTCGGCATTCTGTCCCCCGTTTAGCCCGTCGACTCCTTGTGACCTTTCCTTCAAACATGCTACATTCCGGTTATTACCGCATTATCAGGGAACATGATCAACCTGTAAGTTGCTCAAGGAGAGTGGCATGGCAGAAATCAAACCGAGTGAAAGCCCATCGACCGGGTACAAGCCCTACGTTCCTGTTGAGACATCAATGGCGGAGTTCACCGGCCGGGCGCTTCTCATCGGCCTTGTCATGTCTGTGGTTCTCGGTGCGGCAAACGCCTACCTGGGCCTGAAAGCCGGTATGACGATCGCGGCCACCTACCCGGCCGCCGTAATCGGTATGGCCTTTCTGCGTCTCTTTAAAGGCTCCATCCTCGAGGAGAACATGGCCAGGACGGTCGGGTCGATCGGTGAGTCGGTCGCTGCCGGTGCCATTTTCACAATCCCTGCCTTCCTGATCGCAGGCGTCTGGACCGACCTCGACATGACGCACTACCTCGAGGCGACGGCGATCATGCTTCTCGGCGGCGTTATCGGCATCCTCTTCGTCACGGTACTCCGTCGGGTGATGGTCGAGGACGTTGAGTTGCCTTACCCCGAATCGGTCGCAGCCTCGGAGATCCACAAGACCGGGCAGAGAGGCGGTGCGGGCGCCATTTACCTGTTGCTTGCCGGCATCCTCGGGGCAATTATCCAAGGAGCTCGCCAGGTCCAGATCTTCAAGAGCTCTTGGGAGCATTTCGTTCCGTTCGCCCGGTCTGCAGTCGACCTTCGGAACGGCACGGTCGTCCCCGGCAGCGGAGGAATCCTGCTTTCCTCGCCCGGAGTAAGCCCTGCCTATCTCGGTGTCGGATACATCATCGGCCCGAAGCTGGCGTCGCTCAACTTCAGCGGCGGGTTGCTCGCCTGGGGGCTTTTCGTCCCGTTGCTGCTCTATTTCCTGGGTCCGACGCTTCCAGTGGAAGGAAACGCCGAGCAGGGCTGGGCGGCGCAGGCAACCCAGGTGTGGCGGTTCATGGTTCGCCCGATCGCCATCGGTGGGATGCTGGTCAGCGCCGTTTACACCCTATACCGGATGAGGAAGAGCCTGATTGGCGGAATCGCCAGGTCAGTTACTGACGTAAAGAAGGCCGCCACCAGCGGTGTTGCCGTCGTCAGGACGGAACGGGACCTGAGCCTCAAAACGGTTGTCATCGGTCTTGCTTTTGCCGCCGTCGGCACCTTCCTTCTGTACAATTTCTTCGCCCGGGACATCACGGCCGCTGGTGTTGCGACGCTTGTCATGATCGTCGCCGGGTTCTTTTTCGCGGCGGTCTCCGGTTACCTCGTCGGCCTGATTGGATCAAGCAATAACCCGATCAGCGGCTTGACCCTCTCCACGGTGATCATTGCTGCGCTTCTGATGGTTGCGCTCGGCCAGACCGGGCCGCTCGGGATCGCTGCCGTCCTCGGTGTGGCCGGCGTCATCTGCGTGTCTGCCGCGGTAGCGGGCGAAATGTTGCAGGACCTGAAAGTGGGACACATCCTTGGCGGCACCCCTTGGAAGATGCAGGTTGGCGACCTCATTGGCGTCTTCCTCGCTGCCACAGTGATGTTCTTCCCGCTCTGGATTCTCCAGGAAGGCGACAAGGCGAGCGGCGGGGCGGGGTTTGGCGGCGCTGCCCTTCCCGCGCCACAGGCCAGCCTCATGGCTCTGGTCAGCCAGGGGATCGTGGGTGGCCAGATGGCTTGGCCGCTGATCATCGCCGGCATGCTCATGGCCGTCGGGTTCATTCTGATTCAGGTTCGCAGTCCGATGCTGGTGTGTGTCGGCATGTACCTCCCGTTGGAAACCACTTTCGCCATCTTCATCGGTGGCGTGATCAAGGGGATCGTCGAAAAGATGGCGGAGCGACGGGCGCTCAATGCGGGTCAGAAGGCCCGGGTTGAGAATAATGGCGTACTGATCGCCTCCGGACTGATCGCGGGCGAGGCACTGATCGGCCTGCTTTTCGCGGCATTGGCTTTCTGGGAGGTCGAGACCCCGTCCGTTTTCCCGAACGCCAATTTTGCATGGAGCCTGTTGGTTTTTGTGCTGATCGGATTGGTGCTTACGCTGGTTCCGATCCGAAACGCCGGCAGCCCGGATGAGCCAGCCCCGCCCAGCGCGGCATTCTAAGCGCATGGCAGTCCGGAACCTCCTCGAGTTGAGACCCCGGCGGACCCGGGAGTGGGTCGTGGATGAACAGGGACAGGCGCTGTTGACCGTCCCCAGGTTCACGAACCGGCTCCTGGTCCGCTGGCTTGTTCCCCACCTCTCAAATCCCGAATTCCGGGTACGGCTGGACGCCTTCGGCACATTCGTGTGGGCTCGCTGCGACGGCACGACCCCCGTCGCCACCATCGCCGATCAGATGCTGGCCCAATTTGGAACGAAAGCCGAACCGGTCTATGATCGAATAGGGGCTTTTCTGCAACGTCTGGAACGCGAAGGACTTATTCAAACATGACCGCTGGCCCGGAGAGCTCGCTGAAGCCACCCCCCAAAGCTTTCCGCTGGATCGTTCTGCTCTTCACCAGCCTCGCCATGTTCGGCAACTACTACGTCTACGACAGCATCAGCCCGCTGGCCGAGCTACTGAGCAGGGAACTCGGCTTCTCGGACGCCAACATCGGGACGCTCAACAGCATCTACAGCCTGCCGAACATCTTCATGGTCCTGATCGGCGGGTTCATCATTGATCGCTGGGGAACCAAGCGTTCGCTGTTCTTTTTTGCGTTCGTCTGCCTCGTGGGAGCAAGCATCACGGCTTCCCACGGCAGCCTGTTCGTCATGGCGGCCGGCCGGTTGGTTTTCGGGCTAGGAGCCGAGTCGCAGATAGTGGCAATCAACAGTGCCGTGGCCAAATGGTTTCGAGCCCGCGAGCTCAGCTTCGCGCTCGGGCTGAACCTGACGCTCGCCCGACTGGGCTCGGTCGCCGCTCTCAATTCTCCGTCCTGGGCGCGGGAGTATTACGCCGACTGGCAGCTGCCTTTGATCATCGCGGTAGGAGCCGCACTAGTTTCTGCGTTGGGCTCAGCCCTCTACTGGTTCACCGAGGCTCATGCCGACCGAGCTTATGCGCTCGGCCAAGCGGCGGCGACCGACAAGGTGGTGCTCAAGGATGTTCTTCGCTTCGGCCGATCCTACTGGTACCTCGTGGCCCTCTGTGTGACCTTCTATTCCGCGATTTTCCCATTCCGGACATTTGGCGTGAAGTTCCTCATGGAAGCCCACGCAAAGGACCTGGAGCTGGCAAGTTTCCTCCTGAGCATGCTCGACATCTTCGCGATGGTCGGGACGCCGCTGCTCGGACTCTTGGTCGACCGGATCGGAAAGCGTTCGCTCTTCATGATGTTCGGATCGGGACTGCTTATCCCGGTCTTTTTGATAATGGCTTATACCGACGTTACTCCTTACGTGCCGATGGCAATGCTCGGTCTCGCGTTCTCGCTCGTTCCGGCGGTCATCTGGCCTTCGGTGGCGTACCTGGTTGAACAGAACCGCCTGGGGACCGCCTACGGCCTGATGACCATGATTCAGAACATCGGCTTGACCGCCTTTAATCCCCTGATCGGCGGGTTGAACGATTTTGCGGGCGCAAGCAGCCAGAACCCAGGCGGCTATGCACCTGGGATGTGGGCATTTACGGTTCTCGGTTGTGGCGGCCTGCTGTTCGCGTTTCTGCTGCGCCGGCGAGAAACGGGTCCGGACGCGCACGGCCTGGAAACAATCCGGGCTGGGAAAAAGGGTGACATTGATTAGCACGGACTGTCCGTGGAATCCGTGGCATGCTAACCTGCCTGTATGGCTCTCGATCTGACGCTGCTCCCCAACGTATCGCTGGCGGAGCAGAGTACATTTAAGATCGGCGGGCCGGCCCAATGGTTTGCCCGGATCGCGAGCGTGGCACGACTCGAAGCGGCGGTTTGCTGGGCCGCCGAGAAGCATCTCCCGGTGCTTTTCATCGGGGAAGGAAGCAACATCCTTTTTCCGGACTCGGGGTTTCCGGGGCTTGTTCTCAAAAATCGCTTCCTTGGTTTCAAGGCGTTTGGCGATGAAGTCGAGGTCGGAGCAGCCGAAAACCTGGGCGAGACAATCCGGAAAGTGAACGGGCTCGGACTGGCCGGTCTCGAGTGCATGTACGGAATTCCCGGGTCGGTTGCAGGCGCACTGGTCGGTAACGCGGGCGCCTACGGGCAGGAGATCGGGGCCGTCGTTGTCACCGTAAACGTCTGGAGCCCTGCGCAAGGCGTGCAGGTGCTCGATTCCCGCGAAGCCGGCTTCCGTTACCGACATAGCCTTTTGAAGTGTCATCGGGAGTTGTTCGTCACGGGATGCAGGCTACGTCTCAGGCCGGGTGTAACGGGGCTTCAAGCTGTTTCCGATGAAATTCTGTCGCGCCGTCTGGTGAAGTACCCGGTCGCGCTGCGCTGCCCGGGAAGTTTCTTCAAGAACGTGTTGGTCGCGGATCTGACTGCGGACCAGCTTGCCCGGGTCCCACCCGAGTTCGTTCAGTACGGCAAGATCCCCGCCGGAAGATTGCTTGAGGAAGTCGGGGCGAAAGGCGCGGCCAGGGGCGACGCTGTCATTGCAGACTACCACGCAAACCTGGTCATCAACCGCGGTCGCGCCACCAGCCGTGACGTCAGCGCATTAACGTCTGAATACGCCGAGCGGGTTTTTGAGCGCTTTGGAATCCGCTTGGAACCTGAAATACTGATTCTCGAAGAGAATGGCTAGAAAACCAAAATGAACCAGAAATTTGTTATCTCGGGCGGTAGCCCACTCAGCGGTACTTACCAGGTGCAGGGGAACAAAAATGCGGCTCTGCCGCTCATTGCAGCAACACTGCTGACTCGTTCCCGGGTCACCCTGACCAACGTCCCGAAGATAGTCGACGTCGAGCACCTTCTGCGGATGGTCCAGACACTCGGAGTCGGCGTAGTGCGCGACGGGCATAGTGTCTCGCTCGACGCTTCGACGCTGAATCTCGTCGAGCTGCCGCAGCATCTCGTCGAGTCTCTGCGCGGCGCCGTGCTCCTGCTCGGTCCGCTGGCTCCGCTGGTCGAGAACATCGTCTGCTCCGTTCCGGGGGGATGCCCGATCGGACGACGCTCATTCAACATGCACTGGGATGTCTTCCGCGCAGCTGGGTTCTGCGTGCTGGAGGAGGGGGGGACCATCGAGCTCCGGCGCGAAGACATAGTCGCCAATCCCGAGGTGTTTCTGGAAGAGAGCTCGGTCACGGCCACCGAAAACGCGCTCCTGCTGTATGCCGCGCTCGGCGGCGGGGTGATCGGTAACCCTGCTCGTGAACCGCATGTGCTTTGCCTGGTCGACTTCCTGAGGCAACTCGGTTGTGACATCGAGCTCCACCCGCTCTACTTTCGCGTCAATAGTGGGATCCGGGAGCCGGAAAAAGAGGTGGTTTTCAACGTCCCGCCAGACTTCATTGACGCCGGCACGATGGCCATTGCGACGGCGGTGACCCGTGGTGGAATCACCCTCTCGGGAATCGGGCGCCTTGAAACGGTCGGGTTCGAAAACACTCTCACCCGGTTTGGAATCGGTTTTGACTGGGTGGGTGACGATTGCCTCAGGGTCATGTCTCAGGGCATTATTTCAAACGCGCCTCTCGTAACTGCCGGCCCGTGGCCTTCATTTCCAACGGACCTGGTCAGCCTGGTCATTGTTTTGGCATCGCAGGGAAATGGTACCTGCCTGATCCATGACTGGATGTACGAGGCGCGGATGTTCTTTGTCGACAAGCTGGTCCGAATGGGGGCGGGCATTACGATGTGCGATCCGCATCGAGTCCTCGTGGAAGGACCGCGTCGCCTGCACGGAATCCGGCTGGAGTCCCCGGACATCCGGGCAGGTATGGCATTGGTGGTCGCCGGCCTATGCGCGGACCGAGTGACCACGATCGAGCACGCGGAGATCATAATGCGCGGCTATGAAGACGTGGCCGAGCGACTCCGCGGAGTTGGCGCCGTGATTTCCCAGCAGTAACTGCGCACTGCGCACTACCCACTGCGCACTGCCAACTGCGCACTGACAGTCAACACAACTGACAGCCCCCTCATCAGCGATCAGTGGTGCAGGGCGCGGTGGCAAGTGCACGGTGGGAAGTGCGCAGTGGGCAGTGCGCAGTGCGCAGTAGGCAGTGCGCAGTGCGCAGTTGTCAGTCCTCAGCCGTCATGTCACAGCCAGAGCCGGCCGTCTCCGAAGGGAAGCAAGGAACCGGGGGATTCCTGAGAAGGACCTTCAGGGCCTTCTACTATCGGGATTTCCGGCTCATGTGGTTCGGGGCGTTCACCTCAACCACCGGCACCTGGATGCAGATGGTCGCCGAATCGTGGCTGGTGCTCAACCTCACCGGTTCGGCGTTCTACCTCGGGCTCACCGGTTTCCTTGGAGAATTGCCGATTCTGCTGTTTTCCCTGATTGGCGGTGTGGCAGCCGACAGGGCAGAGCGTCGCAAGATGCTCCTCGCCTCCCAGTACGTCCAGATGGCGTGTGCCTTCATCCTGACATTCCTGGTTTACTTCGAGATGATTCGGATCGAGTACCTGCTGATTCTTGTCTTTACCGTGGGCACGGCGCGATCCTTCGGCGGGCCTGCTTACCAGGCATTGATACCGAGTCTCGTCAAACACGAAGCGTTGCCAAACGCAATCGCACTCAATTCCATCCAGTTCAACCTCGCCCGGGTGATCGGCCCGCTTGTCGCAGGTCTGGCGCTGGTCAAAGTTGGAGCGGCCCTCTGCTTCGCGCTCAATGGAATCTCCTTTGTCGCGGTCATTGTGAGCCTGTACATGATCAGCGCAAGTTTCAAGCCGGTCGCGACCAACGAATCGGTCTGGACGGAACTGCGCAACGGGTTCTCTTTCATGAAAACGAAGGGCGCGCTTTGGCAACTGAGCGTGTTGGGCTTCGTGAGCGCCTTTTGCGGAATTCCGCTGATGACGCTGCTCCCCGTTTTCGCCAAGGATGTTTTCAAAACCGGAGCCACCGGTTACTCGACGATGATGGCGATTTCCGGCGCGGGTGCCGTTACGGGAGCGCTCCTGTATGCCAGCCTGGCCCGGACCACTACGCCCGGCAAGTCGACCCTGTGGGCCCAGTTGGTATTTTCCATCCTCCTCATGACCTTTGCCCTCTCGCGTCATCTGCTGCTGAGTTACGTGGTGTTGTTTCTTGCCGGCGTCTGTTTGATCGGCTTGTTCGCCTCCATTACCTCCCTGGTCCAGCTCACGACGGTCGAAGAAATGCGCGGACGGGTGATGAGCATTTTCATGCTCGCATTTCGTGGTGGAATGCCACTCGGCAGTCTCGCCGCCGGAGCCGTCGCCAGCGTTGCTTCGCCGCGTACTGCCCTGCTGGGGCTCGCGATCGTACTGGCCGCCGTAGCCCTTGGATTCTTGCTGCTCCCGACAAGGGTGAAGGAACTGTAAGTCTTTTCGGGGAGTCGAGCGTCGGACCCCAAGAACCCCAAGGAGCTCAAGGACACCAGGGACAACCGCGATGCCCGCTTTGGTTCCCCATTCCGCACTCCGCACTCCGCCATTCCGCACTCCGCATTCGGCCCCAAACTTGCCAGCTGGGCGTGATTTTGATAGTTTTAGACACCGCTTTTTTTGCACCCAAGGAGGAAGCATGGCAGAGCGAGTGTATTTTTTTGACACCACGTTGAGAGATGGCGAGCAATCCCCTGGCTGTTCGATGTACCTGGAAGAAAAGCTAAAAATGGCCCGCCAGCTGGAACGCCTCAACGTCGATGTCATTGAAGCCGGGTTTCCGATTGCTTCCGAAGGTGACTTCGAGGCGGTTCAGGCGGTTAGCGTGCAAGTCCGAAAGCCGACGATTGCCGCCCTGGCAAGGGCCAACCGACTGGATATCGAACGTGCCTGGGAGGCGGTCAAACAGGCGCGCAAGCCTCGCATTCACACGTTCATCGCGACATCGGACATCCACCTGCAGTACAAGCTTAGAAAGACCCGCGCCGAGGTTCTGGCGCAGACGATAGAAGCGGTGAAGACAGCCCGCAATCTCTGCGAGGAAGTGGAGTTTTCGGCAGAAGACGCCACCCGCAGCGACATCGATTACCTCGCGGAGGTTCTGACGGCCGCTATCGAACAAGGTGCGACCATCATAAACATCCCGGATACGGTCGGGTACGCCGTGCCGATGGAGTTTGGGCCGTTCGTTCGCGACGTGATCGCGAAGATCCCGAACCGCGACAAGGCGATCTTCAGCTGCCATTGCCACAACGATTTGGGTCTTGCCGTCGCAAACTCGCTGGCCGGGCTGTTGAACGGCTGTCGCCAGGTGGAATGCACGATCAACGGCATCGGGGAACGCGCCGGGAACGCATCGCTTGAGGAGATCGCCATGGCGATCCGCACCCGCAAAAACGTGCTCCCCTTCAACTCCGAGATCAACACCGAGGAGATCTCGCGCTCGAGCAAGCTGTTGACCAACCTGACCGGTAGTTTCGTCCAGCCGAACAAGGCTATTGTTGGCCGCAACGCGTTCGCACACGAGGCCGGCATCCACCAGGACGGAATCCTGAAAAACTCGCTTACCTATGAAATCATGACGCCCCAATCGGTGGGGCTGAGCAGCACCACGCTTGTGATGGGCAAGCACAGCGGACGGCATGCATTGCGCAACAAGTTCGAAGAACTGGGGTACGAATTGAGCTCCGAAGAGCTCGAACGTGCCTATTTCTTCTTTACGAAACTGGCCGACCAGAAGAAGGAAGTATACGAGGAAGACCTGGTCGCGATTATCCAGGATGGGATGAAGATTGTCCCGGACGTATACAGGCTGAAGTTCGTACTTTCGTCCGGCGGCAGCCAGGCGATTTCCAGCGCGGCCGTGAAGATCGAGAAAGGCACCGATAGCTGCGTAGAATCAGCGGTTGGGGATGGTCCGATCCACGCCTGTTACAAGGCGATCGACAAGGTCACGGGCATGCCCGGCAGACTACTCGATTACACAGTCAACTCCGTCACCCGTGGCAAGGACGCTCTCGGTGAGGTTTTCGTTCACGTGGAATTCGAGAACAAGAATTACACCGGGAAGGCCGCCAGCGTCGACATCATCGATGCCAGTGCCCGGGCCTACATCAACGCGGTCAACAAAGCGTATACGGAGAAGCAGCGAAGCGAAGCCAAGAAAGCCGATAAAGTGGCCGAGAGCTGATCGATCTCGGGAAAGGAAGAGAGAGAGGTCATCCACTAAGGACACAGCGCGGCGTAGCACGAATAAGACGGTCTTGTTCGTGTTCCTTCGTGTACTTCGTGGATGACCTCTTTTCAAGAGCTCACACCATGCCGAAGACCCTGTTCCAAAAGATATGGGACAGTCATGTTGTGCACCGCGAGGCCGGTCAACCGGCCATCCTCTACATCGACTGTCATTTGGTCCATGAGGTGACGTCTCCGCAGGCCTTCGAAGGACTGAGGCTGACCGGCCGGAAGGTCCGAAGACCCGATCGGACGTACGCGACGATGGACCACAATGTCCCCACGACCGACCGATCACTACCAATCGTGGATCCGATCTCGCGCACTCAGATCGAGACCCTGGAGCGAAACTGCAAGGAATTCGGTGTCCCGCTCTATGGGCTGGACAGCCCGAACCAGGGGATCGTGCACGTTATCGGCCCGGAGCTCGGCATCACGCGGCCCGGTACGACGATCGTTTGCGGCGACAGCCACACCGCCACCCACGGCGCCTTTGGGGCGCTCGCGTTCGGTATCGGGACGAGCGAGGTTGAGCACGTGCTCGCAACCCAATGCCTGCTGCAGTCCGACCCGCGGACGTTCCGGGTCGTCTTCGAGGGCCGTCTCCCGCAGCGCGTGTCAGCCAAGGATCTCATCCTGTACCTGATTCGGAACATCGGAACCGACGGGGCCACCGGTTACGTGCTCGAATACGCGGGGCAAGCCATCACCGCGCTCACGATGGAAGAGCGCATGACCGTCTGCAATATGTCGATCGAGGCCGGGGCCAGGGCTGGGATGATCGCTCCCGACGGCATCACGTTCGGATATTTGGAAGGCAGACCCTTCATCCCAAAGGGACGAGAGTTTGCGGACGCCGTTGAATCGTGGAAGGCACTGCGTACCGATCCGCACGCGTCGTTCGATCGCGAATTGACCTTGAACGTCGAAAACCTTGCTCCACAGGTCAGCTGGGGAACCAGCCCCGGCATGGTGGCCGACGTCACCGGTGCTGTGCCCGATCCCGACCGCCTCGAGGAGGACAACGCGCGAAGAGCCGCGCGCAGGGCGCTCGAGTACATGGACCTCCATCCGGGACAACCCATTACCGAAATCCCGGTGGACCGGGTATTCATCGGATCCTGCACGAATGGGCGCATCGAGGATCTTCGGGTGGCGGCAGAGGTCGTCCGAGGCCGAAAGGTATCCCCGAAAGTCAAGGCGATGGTTGTCCCCGGGTCGCAGCAGGTCAAGCGACGGGCCGAGGCCGAGGGACTTGACGAAATCTTCGTGCAGGCAGGTTTTGACTGGCGGGAATCCGGATGCAGCATGTGCCTGGGGATGAACCCCGATATCCTGGCCCCGGGAGAGCGCTGCGCCTCCACTTCCAACCGCAACTTCGAGGGCCGGCAGGGCCGCGGAGGCAGGACCCACCTGGTCAGCCCAGCCATGGCGGCTGCAGCGGCGATCGAGGGTCACTTCGTCGACATCCGCAACTGGGACTGATCGGTTCCCAGGCGAAATCGAGGACTGGATCATGCAACCATTTACGAAACTCACGGGAATCGTGGCTGCGCTGGATCGCGTCAACGTCGATACCGACCAGATTATTCCCAAGCAGTTCCTGAAAAGAATCGAGCGCACCGGCTTCGGTGAGTTTCTTTTCTTCGACTGGAGATTCAGAGATGACGGCAGCCCCAATCCTGACTTTGAGCTGAACAAGCCCGAGGCCAACGGATCTGCGATTCTCCTTGCCGGCTCCAATTTCGGGTGTGGGTCTTCGCGTGAGCATGCGCCTTGGGCTCTGCTCGACTATGGGTTCCGGGCAATCATCGCCCCCTCATACGCGGACATTTTCTACAACAACTGCTTCAAGAACGGCATCCTCCCGATCAAGCTATCCGACGCGCAGGTATCGGACCTGTTCCGGCGGGCAAAAGCCTCTCAGGGACCCTATCGACTCACTGTCGATCTGGAGAAGCAGGAGATCTCGGATGGCTCGGGGTTGCGATTCTGCTTCGAAGTGGATCCGTTTCGCCGGCACTGCCTGCTGAACGGACTGGACGACATCGGCCTCACGCTCGAGCACGAGGACAAGATCCGGGCCTACGAACAGCGGATGGGGACCTAGCGACCGGGGACCCCTGCCAACCCGGCCGAAAAGCGGCGGATTCTGAACCGCGAATCCGCCCTACGACCGAGTGGTTTCGAATGGCGAGCAGTCGTAGGGCGGATTCGCGGTTCAGAATCCGCCGCTTTATGGCCCGGTTGGCAGGGTTTCAGTCGCCAGTCAGCCGGTCAGCCGGTCAGCCAGTCAGCCGGTCAGCTGGTCAGCCGGTCAGCTGGTCAGCCGCCTCCCTTACCAGTGCGCCTGCAGCTCGCCTTTCCAAAGCGAAAGCATCGTCGGGTCGAGCTGCATCACGCCTTCCCTGGTGACTCCCTCGGGGGCCGGCACCAGAGCCGACAACCGGTCGTAAACCGCCGGGCGCACCCGCGGTTCCACTCGCGCGAACAGGTGCCAAACAGACAGGGTGTCACGCAACCGGGCGCCGGCCAGCGCGGCCTCAATCGCCGCGGTTCCTGCAGAACCGGCGTCGATCTCTGCCAGAGCTGCCTTGAAGCCAGGCGCGGCGTCCGGAAAATGCGGCGTGCCCGGACCTCGCCCCGGCCGGGACGTGCAAACCGCTCCTGCGGGCACCAGGGATTCGATGCCATCGTACTCCAGAGCGACCCAACCGGACGTTACTTCAAGCTTGCCGTTGCCATTTTCATCCACGCTCAGCTCGTAAGCGCAACCCAGGTCGACAGCCAGCGCGGATGGCGTTTCCACGAAGAACAGGCGCGGCGGCGCCAATATCAGGGCCCTGATCACGCCTTTCTCCAATGCCATGCGCTGTTCGTTTTCGTGGCTTTCAACCAGGCGTACCCGGCTGTTGGGCCGCACCTCCACTTGCCCGATGCTGGCAATCTCGATATGAGCCGTGGATCGGCTGTCCGTCTCCATCATCTGGCCGACGCTGAGTTGGGCGGCGAGATCGCCGCGCTCCTGGGCGCCTCCCTGCGACTCCCACTTCACGCTCCACCCGGTCTCCGCGACTGGCTCGTCCGAAACAAGCATCAGGGCGAAACCGAACGCGAGGAGAATGCAGACCAAGGCGGCGGCCTTCCCGAGTCGGGGGATCAATGCCCGCCGGTACAGATGAATATCTGGAAGAGGGGACCGCCGGCGAGAGCCGATCGCCTTGTGGTCAGCCAGACAGACCACAGACGCGCCAGGTTCTGCGAGCTCACCGGAAATGTCCTGCCAGAAATCGCGGGCGGGGGCCATTTCCGGCAATGCCCGGGCCGCGACCGAGAGCCACCGAACCCAATCGAGATAGGATCGGCATTCCGGACAGCCGAGCAGATGCCTCTCGAACTCGTCGCGTTCACGCCCAACAAGGCTTCCATCGACGAGCTCGTCGACTTTCTTTTGTGCCTCGTTACAAATCATCTTCCTAGTGCCTTTCTGAGCAAAAGCCGGGCGCGGTGCAACTGCGCCTTGCAGGTCCCTTCCGCAACGCCAAGCAATGCGGCAATTTCGTCGTGACGATATCCCTCAATCTCGTACAGCACAAAGACCAGGCGGGCGCGCTCGGGAAGCCCCGCTATCGCCAGCTCCAAGTCCAAATTTTCTTCGGTAGATGTCCGTCTCCCCGGGTGCTGCTCCAGGACTCGGTCTTCGGCAGTGAACACACGGGCGACGCGTCGTCGGTTTTCCCGGATGCTTCCCAGCACCCGGTTGACCGCCAACCGGTAGAGCCAGGAGAAAAAGCTGCTTTCATTCCGGAAGCTCCTGAGAGCCGTCCATGCTTTGATGAAGATTTCCTGGGTAACTTCTTCTGCCCAGTCCGATTCTGCCAGCATTCGGTAACAGAGCGAGTAGATCCGGCGGACATAGATCCGGTACAACCGCTCGTAGGCTGCCGTATCGCCCGCCTGAGCGCACGCGACCCACTCCCGAACCTCTTCCGGGTCCGATGCTCCCTGGTTCCCCATCAATGCGGGGTTTATAGACATCATTTCTCCGGCCGCAAAACCCAAGCCGCCCGTCCGCCTCTGGTTCTTAACTTCGTTAGACACCGACGGGCGGTCCGCCGTTTAAACAGAGTGTGAGCTTACTAATAAATATGCAGTTCCAACCCGGAGGGTTCCGCCGGCGTCTAATCCGGGCAGAAAAACAACTAGCTGCACCACGAAATGCAGCCCAGGCGTGCCGGCCGGCGACACCTGACATACAAAGGAGAACGAATCATGAAAACGAAACACCTGGTCGCTTGCGTGGCCTTTCTTTCGATTACGATCACCGGAGTCGGAACAGCGCTTTGGGCGGGCCCACCGCTGGTCTGCTTCCCGTTTGAGACCGAGAATTCGCGCTCGCTCCCCTGGGGTGGAGCCGGCTGGCACGAAAGTCGTCCTGATTACGACACGGCCAAGCTCGCCGCAGACACCCTGGCATTGCTTCAGCCGGAAACCCCCGTAATCACGCGTATGGAAACTCTCCGGCGTTCGGCGCTCTACGGCATTCGCGATCAACAGGCAGCCATATCCGTGATGGGCGCTCTGAAGACGCGGATGCTGGAGGCCAAGGGCACTCCCGCGGCCCTTGCCCAGTTCGACCTCGGATACTTCGTCGAGACGTACAGACAAGCGCTGCCGATCCTGAAACGCCCGGTGACCGCGCCCTCAATTGACGGTTATGCCCTGGTGCAGCAGGCGATCGACAAGACAGGGAATCCCGAAATGGAATTCGCAGCCGCCCTGATGAGCTCGACAAAGACATCCAAGAACCAGCAAATGCGCCACCTGCAGCGGGCGGCAGCCGGCGCCCAGGAGGGGTCACTTCTCGCCCGGAACCTGGTGTCGCACTTCAACCATATGGGCCAGGATTTGCGGGCGCTACGAGCGTCGGTCAACGACGCGGGAAGCCGACCTTAGCGGCCTCCTCGGTGGGGCGGCGAAAAGGGCCGCCAAGCGCTGCGGTTTTCCGAAGAAATCAACCCCGCTTGGCGGCCCCCTGTGCTTATAATCGTTCGTATGCCTGCCCGGTCGCTCGCTTACCTATCCCTGAGGTGCTGTCTGCTGGTTTTTGCGATCTCGTTCCACGGTCTTTTCGCCTCGGGTGAGAGTGAGGGCTTCGTCGACGTGGTGGTTATGAAAGGCTCGATGACGGATGGCGAAATCCTTGCCAACCTCGATGGCAGCGACTTCACGATCACGGAGAACGGAATTCGCTGCAACGTGGTGAAGGTCTCACGCATGGTTCCCGCCGATGTCGTTTTCCTCCTCGACCGGAGTAGTTCCATGGACGATTGGTGGGCGACCAAGGACGTGGAAACGGGCGTCATGAGCGAGATCCGACGGTTGTCCGGATTGTTACCTGAAGAGTCGCGCTGCTCGGTCCTGGCCTTCGATCAATCAGTCTATCCCGTTGCCATCGAATCTCGGCAGCTGCCCCCGGTCCCCCGGGCGAGTCGAGGTCCAGGGAGGCCAACTGCTCTTTACGAGGCCTTGGGTGAGGCACTAATTCCACTCGGGGCATCCCCAGGGAGGCGGATTATCGTGGTCGTGACCGATGGAGAAGACAACAGCAGTGAGTTGTCTCTATCCGCAATCGGGAAAGAAATAGACCGGAGCCTGGTAACGGTCCATATTGCATTTGCTACATCAGACCTGCCGGCGGTCGGGCCAGACACTCGATTCCGGTTTCCTCCCCGGGTGGTGGCGGAACTTCCAAGGAGATCGGGAGGAACCGTTTTCCCGTTCTCGGTGGTCTCGTTTGCCAGGATCGAGAAGAACTTTCACGTTCTCTCGAACTTTCTGCGCGGGCAATATCGAGTCTTCTTCCGCCGGTCGAGTTCGGTAAGCGGAACGAAGAAGCGGACTGTCCAGGTCCGAGTCTCTCGTGAACGTTGGGGGAAAGTCCGTCTCTTCGCGCGACGAGACTTCGGCACCCAACCTTGAGGCTTTAAGGGCCTTCTTAATTGATCCGTCCTTGTACTTTTCCGAGCTTCCCGTCGATTCCGCTCCGCCATGGCGACGAGCCATTCGGCCCGATTGGCCCCGTCGGTAACCATGCGGGCCAACCGGCGGCCTCAGGTGAAAGGACCCGGTTGGAACCACGCGCTCGCACTGCGACTGTTTCGTCAACCCGTTGGCGGGCAGCAAGAACAGCCTCGGCGTACTCAGGGTCTGGGGCAGGGGGCAAAGCCGCCTCCGGGAGAACGAAACCACGTGCCTTGAATTCCTTCCACACTTGGTAATACCTGGCCATCTTGCCCTTGAAGGCAGGATGGAAGACGGCGTCCCGCCCGCCGCGGCAGTCGGTGAACTCCCAGCTGGGATACCACGGGTCAACCCAGCTCAGGTAAGCGCCGAATCTGCGGACCTCGGGGTTGACGCTCTTGGCCGTGTGTTCCGGCGGGAGCGTCGAGCGGGTTACCTCTCCATAATACTGTTCAAAGGCGATCGCCATCAGCTGCGTGAAGTCGCTCACCATCAGCGCCTCCGGGTCCTTGTCCAGCAGTATCCGCTCGTGAATGGACGCAAGACCAAAAGGTGCTTGCGGCCGTTCAAATACCGCAAGATCCGAGCGCCGGTATCGCGCCCGAAGCGCTTCGATAGCCTTCCGTCCGTCCTCAGTCCGCCGCAGCCGAACGACGCTCCTGTCCATCCGAAGCAGAAGGTCCTCTGCCCTGTCCCTCACGAATGGGTCCCGAGACGACCGTAGAATGGCGGTCACGGCCGGGATCGACTCTTTCGGTCGTTCCATCAGGATCATCTGACACTGGTGAATCCAGATATTTACATCGGTGTAGAAGCCCAGGGCTGCCAACTGGCGAGCCTTGGCCGCCAGACGAACCCATTGCTTCACGACATGTTCAGTCGGCCACTTTCTGAGGTCCTCGAGAAAGAGCCCGGTGTGCTCACGGGCGTGGAAGCGCAACTCGGTGTCGTCCGTCTGCTCGGCAGCCCAGTAAACGGCGTTTCGAGCCTCCACGCCAATCCTTCGCCCATCGATGGGTGCGAAGCGGTTGATTTCTCCGCCATGCTCAAGCTTCTCCGACCAGGCGGTTCGAGTCCAGTCGCGCACCGAACCGTGAAGCTCCTCAAACGGAAACTGATCATGGGGGACAAAGCGGTCCATGTCGCACAGCAACATCAGCGCGAGCGTCCGGTCCATGCCCTTCCCACGGCGAACGATGTCAGTCAGAACCGGCGCCGCATCCACTCCCCAGATGAGCATCGTGTCGCGGACCACCTGGTCTCCGAAAAGGTGACGCTTGATCAAGGTGAGCCAGAGCTTCACTTTCTCGTCGGGCGGGAGGCTCGGGAATAATCGGATGAGCTTGCAGTCGTCCCGGCCGACATGACTCTTCTTGTACTCCTTGACTGCCGCCGCAAGCTCCTTCCGCTCGTCCTCGGTCAATTGCCCTCCGGCTGTCGCCGGTTGATTGCAGACGAAGGCGCAGACTAAAATCGCTGCCCACAAGCGCGTCTTCCCCGAGAACCCCAACAGATGCATCACGGACTCTTCTCCTGATCGCTGAGGAGCAAGACGAGTGCCAATCCGCTCTTAACGCGTGTGACCGAACAATAGACTCTCTGGCGTCAGCCGGTGCCGATCTTTTTGGCACTTGCTGTCGAGGATCTGCTCCACCGGAGGCACCTGGAGCCACGCAGGAGTGCGCCTTTAAGGCGACTGGCCGAGGTCGTGCTGTAAGGAACAGAACGTGCATCCGACCAAGCGCAAGGAGACATTATGATTTCACGACACAATCGCCTCATTGCTTCGTTTGTGATCGCGTCGTTTGCCCTGAGCTCGGTCTTCGGACAAGGCGGCGGCCCATCCCAGAACCCCACCCCACCGAAAGAATCGTCCAAGTACCGGATCATCTGCACGGCCGCCGGAGCCGGTGGGGCCTATACCTTGGGGGTTTTTGCCGGCATCGCGGCGTATGACGACGCCACTTTCGCGGAGCGAAAGATCTGGACGCTGGCACTGGCGCTTGCCGCCGCAGGCGGGGTCGGTGGGTACTTCCTGGGACGAGCCATCGACAAACGGCACAGCCGGGTTTCGGTCCCGGTCACCGCGGACAACTTCGATCGCAGCCTGATGAAAGCCCAGTACCAACTGGGAGGCTGGCCCACTGTCCCTCGGACTGAGCGGTGGCCAGCGGCCGGCGTGGCCTTCTGCCCTCCCGATGATGAAGCCCAAGCGGTCATCTGCCCGACCGAGTAGGATCGCGCAGTCGGATGGCGAACCGCAGACACCAACGGACCTCGAGGTCCTTAAAGTCAGCTTGTCTGCCCGGTTGGCCCCCTGCGGCTCCCTCAAAAAAACACGCAACTATCAGCGCAGGTCCACGTCTTATTAGTCGCGCTTCTATTTGAGAGCGCAAAAAAATTACGGAAATTGCAGAGATTGCTCGCGTTGTCGGATGCAATCCGTATAATTATTTTTAGTGTCAGGCCGCTGAGTCTCAACGTGGGATTTGTGTGGTCACGCACAACGGATCAAAGGAAGCAGGGCTAAAATCCTGCAGGTTTCGGTCGGGTTGTCAGGGAGGTTTGTTAACCTTCGCCTCATGGTGAGGCCATCAGCCTGACCGACATGGTGAAAGGAGATACAGGCCATGAACGATGACTGCGCAAGCCAGTCAGCCGAACCTCCCGGTAGGTTGTCTGTCGACCTGCCTTTAGTCAACCCCGCACCGGCGAAACGCCCCTCGAACGCCCGGAATCTCGTCATTGGGCCAAGGGCCCGTCTTTTCAGAGAGCGCTTTTTCCCAGCCGTCACTGACTTCGAATGGAACGATTGGCACTGGCAGCTGCGTAACCGGATTACGGACCTCCGTACCCTGGAACGCTTTCTGCAGGTCTCTGAAGACGAGCGTCTGGCTTTGCAGAGCCACTCCGGCCCGCTCCCGGTGGGCATCACGCCGTACTACGCCTCCCTTCTGGACGAGATCAACCCGACCCAGCCGCTTCGGCGGACCGTCGTAATGGTCACCGCCGAGCATTTTCGGGTGCCTGGAGAGGCGGACGATCCCCTGGGTGAAGACCATGCCTCCCCGGTTCCGGGTCTGGTACACCGCTACCCCGACCGCGTTCTGTTCCTGGTCACGGGTTTCTGTTCGGTGTACTGCCGGTACTGCACGAGGTCCCGCATGGTGGGTAACCCCGGCGGGGAATATCGATTTAACACGAAGCAGTGGGACCGGGCGCTGGAATACATCGCGGCGCATACCGAAATCCGCGACGTTTTGTTGTCCGGCGGCGATCCCCTGACGCTGGCAGACAATCGTCTGGAATGGCTGTTGTCCAGGCTGAGCCAGATTCCGCACGTTGAGTTCCTGCGGATCGGGACGAAGGTTCCGTCGGTCCTTCCGCAGCGAGTGACGCCCGCGCTCACTCGCATGCTGCGCAAGTATCATCCGCTTTGGATGAGTATTCACTTTACTCATCCAGACGAACTGACCCCGGAAGTGGCGGAAGCCTGCTCGCGGCTATCTGACGCTGGCATTCCGCTTGGAAGCCAGACCGTATTGCTGGCGGGCGTCAATGATGACGTGGAGGTGATGAGGCGGTTGGTGCACGGTCTGCTGAAGATCCGCGTTCGCCCCTATTACCTTTACCAATGCGATCCGATCTCCGGTTCGTCGCATTTCCGCACACCAGTGGAGAAGGGACTGGAAATCATCCAGGGGTTGCGGGGCTACACGACCGGTTACGCGGTTCCGACCTACGTCATCGATGCCCCCGGTGGTGGCGGGAAGATTCCTCTTCTTCCCGAGTATTACGTAGGCCGCGAGGGTGACGACATCGTCCTTCGCAACTACGAGGGTAAAAAGTTCAAATACCCGGATCCGTTGGCGCGGCCTGTCGATTCGGCGTCGGCCGATCCGAAACTAGTCCAGTTGAGGGCTTAGCAAAATGGGGAGCGCGGGCTCCCCATTTCTTTCGCTCTTCGCGTTTGATACACTTCACCGGACTCCGGACTGCGGCGTGTACGCGCCTCCCGTCAAACAGATCCGAAGCGAGAACTGAAATGAGAATCGGAATAACCTACGACCTCCGGGATGAGTACCTGCGCAAAGGGTATGGGAAAGAAGAGACGGCCGAGCTGGACAGCCGGGAGACCGTCGACGCCATTGCGTGCGCACTCGGCAAACTCGGACATCAGACGGTCAACATCGGCAACCTGAACGAGTTGGCGCGGAGACTCCTGGCCAACGAGAGATGGGATCTCGTCTTTAACATCGCCGAAGGATTTCACGGTCTCGGACGCGAAGCGCAGGTTCCCTGCCTTCTCGACGCCTACCAGATTCCTTATACCTTTTCCGATCCGGTGGTGCTCGGCCTGACTCTTCACAAGGGCCTGACCAAGCATGTCATCCGCGATCTCGGCCTTCCGACCACTGATTTCACGGTTGTTTCCGACACCGAGGAAATCAACGAACTCGATTTCCGCTTCCCTTTGTTCGCAAAACCCGTGGGCGAAGGTACGAGCAAGGGCATTTCCGCCGATTCCAAAATCGATGACCTGCGCCAGCTGCGCGCGGTGGTTGCCCGGTTGCTGAGTCTTTACCGTCAGCCGGTGCTCATCGAAGAATTCCTGCCCGGCCGGGAGTTCACCGTAGGGCTCGTCGGCACCGGGAAGGCCACGCGCGCGCTCGGAATCATGGAGGTGCACCTTCTCGACACGGCCGAGCAGGGCTCCTACTCTTACCAGAACAAGGCAAACTACGAAGACCGGGTCAAGTACCGGCTGGTCGATGACGAAACGGCGGAACAGGCCAAGGAAACGGCCGTCAAGGCGTGGAGAGGCCTCGACTGCAGGGATGCCGGACGCATTGATTTGCGATGCGACGATGAAGGCGTCCCTCAATTCATCGAGGTGAATCCGCTTGCGGGTCTTAACCCGGTCTGGTCGGACTTGCCGATTCTCGCGCGGTTGGCCGGGGTGGAATACGACGACTTGCTCGGTATGATCATCGATTCCGCCTGCGAAAGGATACGCAAGGCTTGAGAATCGCGGTTCTCCACGGGGTCGTGCCGCCGGAAGCACCTCCGGACGAGCAGGATGTGCTCGTCGAGGCAGAGGTTGTATCGTCGTGCCTCCGCAGCCAGGGACACACGGTCGAGCGGATTGAGTTTTCGCTGTCGCTCCCTGACGTAATTGCCCGCCTGCGCGGCTTCGCACCTGACCTCGCATTCAATCTCGTGGAATCGGTCGAAGGAAAGGGTCGTCTCGCGTACTTCGCTCCGGGGCTTCTGGACTCCTTGGGCATCCCGTACACGGGCTGTCCCGCAGAGGCGTTCTTCCTGACCGGGAGCAAAACGCTCGCCAAGCGCATCATGCAACAGGCTGGAATCCCCACGCCTCTCTGGCTCTCCGCGGATTCGGCCGTGACCGAGCTCGACGGCTCTCCGTGGATAGTGAAATCGGTCTGGGAGCATGCATCCATTGGAATCGGGCAGGACAACGTCGTCGCAGACAGCGCTCTCGCAGCGGAGCGTATTCGGGAAGGCGGGCCCGATGAGAGGTTCGCCGAGCTCTTCATTCACGGTCGGGAGTTCAACTTGTCACTGCTCGGGTTCAAGAAGCAACCGGAGCTTTTGCCTCCCGCCGAAATTCAGTTCATCGATTTCCCTGACGGGCAGTACCACATCGTCGACTACCGCGCAAAGTGGGACGAACAGAGTTTCGAGTACAAGAACACGGTAAGAACCTTTCAGTTCGGGCCGGATATGGAACCGGTGCTGAACCGACTGGCTCTCGTCGCCAGCCAGTGTTGGACCGTCTTCGGCCTTCGCGGCTACGCCCGGGTGGACTTTCGGGTCGATCGGAACGGCGAGCCGTGGGTCCTGGAGGTAAACACCAACCCCTGCATTTCGCCGGACGGTGGTCTCATGGCCGCTGCCCGGGAAGCCGGGTACGATCACGGGACGGTGATCGCGCGAATCGTGGCCGAGGCTCTCTAGCTGCCAATATCGACTATGCCCATCGAACTCACCTTTCTGACTCACGTCTCGCAGGCCGATCTCGTTCAACTCAGATCGCTGGTTGCAGCCACCGGCTTCTTCAACGACGAGGAGGTGGCAATAGCCTACGAACTGGCCGAGGAGAGTGCCAGACGAGGCGAAGAATCGGGGTACTTCTTCCTTCTTGCCAAGACTGAAGGCCGCCTCGTCGGCTACACGTGTTACGGCCCGATACCCGCTACGCTCGCCAGCTACGACTTGTACTGGATCGTGGTCAATCCGCAGTTCCAGGGCAGGGGCATCGGGAAAGCCCTGCTGCGGGAGAGCGAACGAATGATCGCCGAACGCGGCGGACGCCGGGTCTACATCGAAACGTCTTCGCGCGAGCTCTACAATCCTACGCGGGCCTTCTACCTCTCCGCCGGATACCGCGAGGAGGCAGTACTCAAGGATTTCTATCGCCCTGGCGACTCGAAAGTCATTTTCAGCCGTGAGCTATCACCGACTCCGTAACGGACCCGCCTGCGATTTTGGCCAAGGCCCGGCAAGCTGGCTGACGTCGGTTTTGAGATGGATGCCGAGAGAATTCAACTAAGAACAAAAGTCACCTGCGAGATTCGCACCTGCCACCTCGAAGATCTCGGTCAGGTGGCGCACTTGGAAGCGCGCGTCTGGCGCGAGCTCGCCGCATCCGCCGACGAGATACGCCGGCGGTTCAGCGTTTTTCCCCAAGGCTTCTGCGTCGCGGCCGCAGGACCGGACATCCTCGGCTTCTGTTGTGCGGTCCTCACAGACCTTGACCCTCTGGATCCTTCGCACCTCAGCGAAGCTTTTCCGCCTAGGCACGTCCCGCGCGCCCCGTATTTCTTTGTGTTCGGTTTGACGGTGGATCCGGTCTTCAGGCAGCTTGGCATAGCGAATTCGCTGGTGCACCGCGAACTGGCTGCCGCCAAGCGGCTGGCGGCATCGAGGATTCACCTGATCGCGAATGCACACTCCCAGCCGCTCTTCGTTAAGCATCACTTCACGACCCTGCGTCCGGTCGCGCTTTTTGCGGATTACCCCCAGTTGATGCCCTCCCCGGTGCTCATGGAACTGCGCCTGGACTGATTGGGGCTCCCTGATAGGGGCTATCCGTCTCATTGGTCCTATAATCGAGCTATGGCACCCGAGGGAAAGGATCCAGAGCCGCGATCGTACGACCTGGTGCGAAAACCAGAGGACGCAATCTACCGAGCCTGTTATTCGCCAATCGATCTACGTGACTTGCTGGCCAGTTCCGAGACCCGCGGCCGGATTCGCAAGTTGCCCGCTGTTCAAATTTTTTTCGGCCTCAAGGAACTGGACGAGGATGAAATAGCGGTGCTCGCGCCTCACCTGACCCGCGAGCAGTGGCAAGCGGTTATCGACCTCGATATCTGGGAGCGGGCAACGGCCAGTACCGAGCGGTTCCTCTCCCTCCAACGTCACCTGCTGTCTGCTGAGGACGCAGTCGCCCGGAAGCTGATCGCCGCCGCCGACCGTGATCTCTGGGAGCTCCTGTTTCGACGGCAGATTACGATTCACCGCAAGGTCTATGACGACCTGGAAAGCGAGCCGAAGGAAGGCGAACAGTTTCACACGCCGGACAACCGGTATCTGCTCGTCCTGCCCGAGAACCCGGAAGTGGCGAGACTGCTGCGAGCCGTCATCTTGCGACTGTACGCCCTGGATTCCGAATGGACTGCGGTTACGCTCGAGTCGGCAATGAGCCGCACCCGGCTGGAGATTATGGAGACAGCCTACCGCAGTCGCACCGAGCGGGTCGAAGAAATGGGCTTTCAGGACTACTTCGACGCCATCGGAATCTATACTCCCATATATCCGGGGGAACGCCTGCCCAGGAAGCGCATTGAAGAAACTGAAGCGCTTTCCGAATTGCCGGCGCCCGGAACTAAAGCTCCACGGACTCCGCTCCTCCTGATCCAGGTCCTCGCGAGAGCGAGCCAGGCCGGTGACATCGGCGAACTGCTCGAGGAGCTCTTTTTCGTCTGCAACAAGCTCCTGACCGCGGACCGAATTTCACCCAGTTCGCCCAACGCAGTAAGGCGGGGGATCAAGAAAGCAGTCGCCGGCATCAATCTGGGCCTGGAAATCTGGTCGGGTGGAAATCTGGAGAAGGCGGTCGCTGGAGTGAAATCGATCCACCTTCAGTCGTTGTTCCAGCGGGGGTACGCCGAGCTCCTGATGATGAGGAAGAACGCTCAACAGTTGGCTGACAAGTTGATCCCCTCGCTCGGATCACTCGATGAAGCCTTCTTGAAGGCGCTCGGCCGGACCTATCCAACGCGCATCGTCCGCAAGGGCGATCGGTTTCGACGTCGGTTCTTTGAAAGACTCGAGCAGGTGGAAGCGGCGCTGGAGAGATTGGCAAAACTGAGCGGGACAGCCAAAGACGAACACGGAAGGGCACAGACGAGCACGGACGAGCCCTGATCAGAGGCTGTCCGTGTAAGTCCGTTTTGGTCCGCGTACGTCCGAGTCTCTTGCTACCTTTCGCGCCTACGCCTACTTCGTCATTTCTGCGGCAATGAAGTCCATATCACGCAACAGGCCTGCCTGGCAGGCAGCCACGGGCAGCCTGGCAATGATCGGATCGGCTGCCCCATCGGCGGTCGCCTCGCCACCCCGCAAAATCTTCTGCGCGTTAGCATGGGCTAACTCGACCGTCTCCCGGGCAAAAAGTCGTGAAACGGCCAGCATGAAATCGCGCGACCATTTGCCACCAAGGTCGGTCCTGGCCGCCTTTTGACACATCGCCCCCGCCACTTCGGCCCAGGTCATCATATCGGCCAGCAGGAACATGACATGCTGCGACTTGGTTAGCTTAAGGTCACGCGCCACGTGCACAACCTCGGCCACCGCGCGTAGTGCGCGCCCGACCCACGGCCCCCCCGTCTCGGCCGGCAACTGCTCGACAGCGTCCGCCATTGAAGTGTAGTAACCGCCCTTGCTCCTCACCGTCTCGCGCAGGCGGAACATGCCGATGACGTTCTGAAGGATCTCGCTCGTGCCTTCGTATATGGTCGTAATCTTCACGTCACGCTTGATTTTCTCGACTTCATACTCGCGCATGTAGCCATAGCCGCCAAAAGCCTGGATGCCATCATTGGCAGCCCAATCGCCCGCCTCGGTGGCGAAGTACTTGGCAATCGCGCCTTCGACCTGGAGGTCTTCCTCCCCCGAATCCAGCCTGGCAGCAACCTTCTCGATGTAGGCACGGGCGGCCTCGAGCTGCACGATATGTGGAACGAGCAGCTTGTGGGTGTAAGCCTGTTTGGCAACCAGCGGGGTGCCAAACTGTATGCGCTCCTTGCCGTACGCGATAGCCCGCTCCATGGAGGCCACCCCGGCGCCGAGCCCGAATGCCGCAACCATCAGCCGCGTGTAGCCGAAGACCTGGTTGGCCTGTTTGAGCCCCTGGCCTTCCACGCCGCCTACCAGGTTTTCGACCGGGACGAACATGTCCTCGAGAGTAACCGGGCTTGTATCGGAGGCACGAATGCCGTGCTTGTCCTCATGACGGCCGGGTATAAGACCGGGCGTCCCTGCTTCCGCAATGAAGAAAGACGGTCCGTCGGGTGTATCGGCAAGCACCGTGTACAGATCCGCAACACCGCCGTTCGTGACAAACTGTTTCTGGCCGTTGATCTTGTATCCGATCAGCTTGCCCTCTGAATCCAGGACTCGATCCGCGCGAGTCTTGAGTGACTGGACGTTCGAGCCAGCTTCGGGCTCAGTGACGCAATAAGCCACGATCAACCCTTCCTCGGCGATGCGGGTAACGTACTTTTCCTTCTGCTCGGGCGTTGAACCGACCAGGATCGGGTCCATCCCGAGGCAGATCGCCAGAAAGGCGGTCGCGACCGCGAGGTCAATTTTCGCCATTTTTTCCGACAGCACGGCTATTTCGGTTGCCCCGGCGCCGAGCCCGCCGAACTCTTCGGGCACGAAAATGAGGTGCAGCCCGACATCCGGGCCGACCATAAAGCGAATCAGTTCTTTCGGGAAAAGAGCCCTGTAGTCGAGATCGAGCTTGGTATCCAAAGGAAGGCGATCCTTCTCCAGACGGCCCAAGGTGTCGAGGACCATCATGAGCGTTTCAGGATCCATTTTGGTCTGCTGTGCCATTTCTCCTCCAGCAAGTAGCAATTCCGCAGGTCCGACCAGGTCGGAGACTTCGTGTTTTCAGAAAGGGGTGATGATAACCCAGGAAGGGGAAAAACGAAAAGGTCGACTGACAACTGCCTGCTGCCTGCTGCCCGCTGCCGGCTGCCTCCTGCCCGCTGCCCCGCTATCCCAGTTCTGGAAATGGTGGCTCCTTCCGCCACTCGACGTACTGCGACAGGGCATGGAAACCCACGCACGGAAGCGCGGTGAAAAGTGTGGCCCGCTCGTCCTCCGACATGCTGTATCGGTCGAAGAGATTCTCGACCCATTCGAGCGCCCGGTCAATTTCCTCCGGAGACGGCACCTGCTTGAGATCGAGCCTCGTCTTGTCGGCGGGTCTGAGGCGCACGGCGTCTCCGTCGAACACGAGAACATGTTTTGAAGGGGGCGCCTTAAGCCACCGGATGGACTGCGATTGCAGCAAATCATCGATGGCTACCTGAGTGATGATTGTCAGCAGAGCGTTTCGTTCTTTGGCAGGAAGGGAATACCGAGGGAAGACTGTAGCGATCATCTTCCAGGCCATTTTGAGAGCATCAGGGGTAATTGACCACTCGGCCATCGTTTGTCTCCGCTAGGGGCGATATGGGCGCTTCAGATAATCGCGAGCCCGGTCGTGGGAATCCTCCATATCGGGCAGACGCAGTACTTCTTCGTAGTGCGCGGTCGCTTCCTTCCTGCGTCCCAAGAGGTCCATCGCCTGGCCTGCGCCCAAGTGGCAGATAACTTTCTGCCTTTGGGCGGATTTGTCTGCGAGCAGCTTCTCGAACTGGGTCAGGGCACCACCGCCGTCGCCCAGGCTCAGAAGCTTTTGGGCGGCATCCAGTCGGAACCCGGGCATCGGAATCTTGCCATAGTTGGGGGCCTTCGCATCCGCCTGGGACAGCACCTTCCGGTACTCCCCTGCCGCCTCGCTTCGCCGCCCGAGTTTTTCGAGGATCTGCGCCTTATTCAGATGAAGGATGTAGTTGCGGGGGTATTTCGAATGGAGCGAGCTCACGTTCTTCAAAGCATCCGCGTAACGGTTCTCCCGTACGAAAAGAACCATCTGGAGAACGGCTGCGTCATCGGCCGCATACTGGCCCTTGCTGGCTGCCCGGCCCAGGTAATCGAAACCGCGCTCCTGGCTTCCACGGTAGCCGACTATAACCGCTACCCACTTGATGTACCACGGCAGGTTGTCGACGATGTACTCGTACAATCCGACCGACATGTAGGCATCAAAGTAGTTGGGGTTCTCCTCGATGATCGCGTCGTGGTACTTGTACGCCTTCTTGCCATGTGAGAAGGCATCGGAGTAACTGCGGTCGATTGTTATGGAGAATGCGCCAAGCACCCCATGAGAGCTTCCGACGAAGTAGCGTGCATCGTGGTTCTTAGGGTTCTTCTTGAGGATTGCCTCGGCCAGGTTCTGAGAGGTCTGGACATTATCAAAGAACAGCTTGCGGGCCTCAGCTGGCATCTTGCGAGTCGTGGGCTGCGTGAAGTAGGCCGGGGCTATGAAGCGGTCCAGATCCAGCTCGTTGCGCCCAAATAACTCTGAGAGCCACGTGACGGTGGCCAGGTACAGCGGAGGGGCTGGGTGCTCTGGGTAGCGCGCGCGCAGGTCGGAAAAGGTCTTGTTAGCCTGGTCGTAATCCAGGTTATAGATCTCGGCAAAACCCTTTTCGGCCGCCTGCATGAAGGCAGGGCTCCGCAAGTCCTGTGAAAAGAGCGGCGAGACGATCAGTAGGAGGGGCCACCAGATCGCGACGAGCCTGGCAGTCCGCGGCGCGGTCGAGTTCATTATCGGCAACATCTGTTTGATTCGGGGGCGGAGGGTGTCAACGGCCGGTTCATGGGTTGGCCTTCGAAAGCCCTCCGCGGTCTATCTATCGGAAAACAGGTACGAAAGGCCGATCGTGAATTGCCAGTTTTGCAGCGTTCCGTCTGGCCGGAAACCCGGCGCCGTCGCAGTGCCCGTGGCCGGGAGACCGAAATCAGGTACGCCGGTCAGGTGATCTTTTACGTCGAACCGCAGGCCGACCTGATCGGTGACGCGGTACTTCACTCCACCCCCGAAAGTCGCGCCGAACTTCCAGCGGTCTTTGAGGCTCAGGCCCCTGGCGATCGCGTCGTCTTCCTTGTCGCCGAAGAACTCATACAGGGAGATCCCGGGGCCGACGAGGCCGTAGGGCCGCCACCGGCTGCTGCGCGGCAGCCCGTAGACCAGAACGACATAGGTGATCTGGTGAACCCTATGGTCGACCGAAACACGACTGATATCCGGAGTGAGGTTGGTGAAAACGAGGGGCTGGTTGGACAGACTGTACTCGAGCTCGGCTCCGAAGTATTTGCCAAGATTCTCCGTCACGCGAGCACCGACAATGTATCCGGAGGCGAAGCTCAACCCTACGTTATTGGACGTCACTTGGGGCGGGACAGCCGTATCGGTGAACGTGGTGGGAAATACCCCGTCTCCACGGTGACTCGAACCAGCGAAAACCGATACTTCCCACTTATGATCTTTCCGCTGAAACGGTTGCTGGGCTAATACCAGTGTCGAGCTGAAGATGCCAACAAGAGCAGACAGAACCAACAAGTACCTATGCATCAGACCTTCCCTTGAAAGTAGTTCATTGTACTATACCGTTGGATGCCGGCTGAGTCTCAAAAGTCGAGCAAATTGAAACAGCTTCCGCCGGTCCCCGTATATACTCTATTGGATGCCGAAGACGGATCCGGAACTCGTGGCCGAAATCCTTCGGGGAGACGAGGATGCGTTTGAGGAGATCGTTAGGCGTTATCAGAGGTTTGTTTTCAACGCGATCTACCACTACCTCGGGTACAACTCTGAGGCCGAAGACGTCGCCCAGGAAATCTTCCTCAAACTCTACCGCTCTCTGGAGCGTTACGACCAGTCCCGTCCGTTGCAGGCCTGGATTTACCGGATTGCCGTCAACCATTGTCTGGACGAGATGCGAAAGGCCCGGCATAGGTTCATTCGCCTTTTCGCGGACATGACGGAGGAAGAAGAAGATCGGGTCAAGTATCTGTTTGAAAAGAGCACCAAGGGTTCACCTTTACTTGAATCGGAAGAAGAAGAGTCGTTTAAATTGCTGCATCGTTTGCTGGACAAACTCTCGGCAAAGGATAAAATGACTTTTGTCCTCCGTGAAGTTGAAGGACGCAGCTACGACGACATCGCGACGACCCTCGGCACTTCACCGACTGCCGTCAGGATTCGGTTGAGCCGGGTGAAAAGGAAACTGCTGAAGCGTCTTGAGGGAGTTCTCGAAAGTCGTTGAGGAGGAACGTCTTGAAACGGCATATTGACTGGGAAATGGTCGGCTCGGAGGACCAGCTTGACCGGAGTCATCTGGAGGAGTGTCCCGAGTGCCAAAAGAAGTACCGATTGCACATGTTCCTCGTCAGGCAGGCCCGATCGGCCCGCCCGGTTGAGCCTCCTCCGTTCTTTGCCAGCAAGGTGGCCCGGTCGATCCAACAGGCCAGTCAGCCGATGTGGTTCTATTTCCGCTGGGCGGCGGCGAGGCTGGCTCCCGTCCTGGCGTTGCTTATCCTGGCGACCGGTCTCCTGATCATCAATGTTCTCAGGGAACCGGAACTGCCGGATACCGTGATCCTGGATGACTCGGCAGCCAGCGAGGTTTCCTTCGAGAACATGATCAACTCGCTGCACAAGGCGCGGTCGGAGGATCCGGGTGAATAACCGCAGCCGCGCTGTTGTCTGGGTCCTTGCCGTATTCCTGATCGGTGCCTTGACGGGCGGCGGAATGGTCTACCTGTTCATGGCGCCTCGTTCGACTGCTTTCGATTCAGGTGGCACCCGTCCTCCCCGAGGTCCTCGCGATAATCCCGAACGGATGATGGACCAACTGTCTTCGCTCCTTGCCCTCAGCGAGGAGCAGGAGATCCAGATGCGCCAGATCTTCGACGAGTCGAGGAAGGACTATCGCAAGGCGTTCGGTGAGGTGAGGGACAAGACCCACCGAAAGTTCGAGAAAGTGCTGAGTGCTGAGCAGATGACAAAGTTTGACGACTTCATGCGCGAGCGCGAGAAGGAACGCGAACGCCGCAGGCAGGAGAATCCGCCGGGCGCTCAGCGCAGGAACGGTAGTCAGAATCAATAGGAAGCGGACAGGTCCCGCAGACCGCCTTGGTTCTTCCGGTTCCTGCTCCTATTCCCGCTCCACCCCCACAACTTTCTTCTGGCTTTCGTTCCTCACATAAACCAATACGTCTTTTCGCCACCCTGCCTGGCCTGAAGTGATTGTCCTGATCTTCAAAAGGAGATAATCACCGCGGTCATCGGGAAGCGGCACCGGAGCGGCCGTTGTCACCGTGACCGGTCCGAGACTCTCCGTCGTACCGGTGCGGTTGTCGAACCGGAACCACTGCCACTCGTAGGAATAGGCCGGCGCGATTGCCGCCTTCTCCCCCAGGTTGGTGAACGTCACGGCCGGCTTGCCACGATCCTCGCCGATTCGAAAATCATCGAGCGGATTCACCTGCCCAAGGTAGTACTTGACTATCTTGTCCCGTCGCCTGATCAGGGTCTTCAGCAAGTACTGTTCAGCCTCACTGTCGAGCCACTGTCCCGTTCTCACCACTGCAGCCAGCATGTCATCGGTGAAGCGCATCAGAATGCGCGTGGCCCAGAAGGCGTCTTCGCCGGTCATGCGCTCAAACGCCGGGTTGGGATACTCCGGTTTCCACCGCGCGGGATGAAAATAGTCAGATTCAAAGCGCCCGATTGACGGATAGTCCGGATAGTCGATGTACCGCCAGGGCCGATCCCACAAACCGAAGGTGAGGGCGGATTTCAGCATCGGGGTCCATTCCAACCGATACTCGTTTCCCGCTCGCCGCCCCTGGATCTGGACGCTCCCGCTTCCCAGGCACGAACCAAAGTCGATCAGGTAGTGTCTGATGAACCCCATCTTCGGTTCTTTGGGTTCCTTGGGCTCCACTTCCCCCGCGGAGTTTTCCGACTTGGAAGTGGGACCTGTCCCAGGCTCCGGGATGAAGAAATCTTTTGTGTTCATGCTCCTGGAATCATCGTGGTTCAGCCATGCGGAAAAGACCCGGAGCCCGCGCAGCTCCCTGCGATGCTCGTGCGGGAAGATATCATTCGGGTCGTCCGATCGGAGCCCGTAGTATTTGAAAGGCCCGATCAGACCCCCCTCGATGTTGAGGCTCGCGACGCATTGAACGCGCCCATCAGCGCGGACGGCGATTCGCTCGAAGATTCGGTCGACGTCCCTTTCGGTAAGCCTTCGCTCCTTCCCGTTCTCATCCGTGATTTTCGCGGGCTTCTCAGCCTTCTCATCGATTCGGATCATCTCTCGGGTGACGAAGGCCAGGTAATTCTCCGGGACGTAATACCCGAAGGCGTGGAAAAGCTTTGTGCAGATCACTTCACTCGACGTGGCGAGCTGGTCGTTATCGGCGGGATCAAACTTGATGTGATAGACGTCGCCCCGCGCGTCTCGAATCCTGAAACCCGGAGTGATGCCCTCTGTCTTGGCACTAATGATGGTCCACGGTTGGCTGACGTCCGGCCCGTTCCCGCGGTCCGGACCGCGTACGAGTTCCTCCACGTTCAGAATCCTTCGACCCATTCGATTGGTGAACCACGAGGAATCGGGGACTTCCCCGAGCGTATTGATGTTCTCCGCCCGAGGGATGATGTCATCCGGCTTGTGGGTGAACGTGTTCTCGATCAAATCGAGAATCTGGCTGCGATCGTCTTGTTCTTCCGGCTGCGGAATCGGCAGGTTGTCCGGGTCTACCCAGATCGGATCGTCGCTCTTGAATTTCTGCGGCGCCGCCGTGAGCCAGGCCGTCGACAAGACTAGAACCAGACAGAACCTTATCGTTGCCCTTGCTTTCCTCTTCATATCGACTCGCTAGAAAGAAGGCCCAAACTTGAAGAAAAATCGGTTGCCCTCGTCGCTTCGTCCCATGTCGATCCTCAGGACGGTTGCGTGCGGTGTTTTGAACCGGATGCCCCCCCCGATGCTCTTCTCCATGTTGTCGAACTTGAAGTCGGACCGTTGCGAGAAGACCTTGCCCGTATCATAGAAGAGCGCCAGTTCGAGGAAGTGGGCGGCTTCCCAACGGTACTCAGCGGACAGGTACATGAGCCGTTGATCACGAAAGCGAAACTCCCTGAAACCGCGCAAGGTCTCCGATCCGCCCAGGTGCTCCTCGAGGAAGAACGGGATGCGACTTCCGTTGTCAGCATCATCCGCTGAGGTGAAAAACCGCACGGCTATGACTCTCTGCTCGGAGAAAAGCGGGATGAACTGCCGGATGTCCAACGCTGCCCGTTTGAATTCAAACTCATGCCCTTTCCTCTCGTCATGCCGGGAAAGATAGAACCCGATCATCCCCCCCTTGTGCGGGTTGCCCGGGCGATCGCGGTAATCGATCAGAACCGCGCCGGTGATATCCAGAAAATCAGGCTGGCGGTCCAGACCAGGCGCCTGCAGGTCGGTGAACAGGTCTTGCGTGTCCGGAAACCGCCCGTCCGTTCCCCGGTTGACGTTGACCTGAAGGTAGCCAAGCCGGACAGCCGCACCCAACCACCGGTTCACCTGCCAGCCGCCAACTGCGTCGTAGGACATGTCCTCCTGCAGAAAGTCGGTGCGGTCAGCGTCTAGTGAAGACGGTCCGAGGCCGAAGAAATCTTCCTGTGGATAAAACCGGTAGGTTAGATCCCCATAGAGGAAAAAACCCGGTTCCTTGGGCGTAGCCTCGTCGAACTGCGCGGCCGCCCCAATCCCGACTCCTTCCAAGCTGAAGGAACTGCCCCGCTTCTGGATGTGTCCGAACTGCAGGCCGTAACGTTGATAACCATTGAACGAATAGGCACCGGAAGCCTGCAGGTCAAGCGGCAACCCCGCGATATTCGGTCGCCAGAAACGCGCTCCCGGAGCAAAGCCTGATCCGGTGCTCAGGGTGGCGAATTGAGGATACAGTCCTCTGTAATTAAAGTTCAGGATCCTGTAGAACCGTGTCTTTTCCATTTCGGCTAAGCCGCGTTCGAACCCGGACAGATGTTTCTCCCGCGACTTGCCTGCCTGGGCACGCCGTCGAGCTTTGAGCTCCTCAATCCTGCTGTCCGACTGGTCCGGCGAGGATTCGGTAGTCGGAAGGGGTGCCGGCGAACCGGATTGCCCCGGTGCAGCTTCAGTCTGTGATTGTCCCGCCAGCCCTGTCCCAACGCCGAAGGAGACGAATGCGGCAATCGTCCAAAAAGTAACGGTTCTGCTGATCTGGCTTTTCATAGATTATCAATTAATAGGTTGCGTACCAGAGAACGCGCAGGTATTACGGAGATTATCAACAGTTGAGGCGCTAAATGCAAATCGGACGGCAGGTTGGGGGCAGAAGCCGCCTAAATAGCGGAAACCGTTCAGTTGATTACACTCTTGGCGGTAAATGGTTGCCAACCGGGCCGCAAAAGCGGCGGATTCTGAAAAGTGAATCCGCCCTACAACCGATCGCTTTCGCACGGCGAGCAGTCGCAGGACGGATTCGCTTTTCAGAATCCGCCGCTTTTGCGGCCCGGTCGGTCCTGCTCAGAACCTAGCGCTGCGGCTGGGCTGCCAGGGCGGTCTTGATTTTTTCGACCGCGACGTTCGCCTCGCCGGCGAGGTTGGCTTCCTTTTTTAATCCTTCGGCCAACTGCAGTGCCTCGGGCGACGCGAAATCAGGCAAAGCGGCCAGAACGGCGCGTTTCTCCGCATCCTCCTGGGCGATTTTCAGCGCTTCACCGAGCATTTTGGCAGTTTCGGAACGGCTTCTGAAGCGGGGCCGGGCGACCAGGCGGATGTAAGCCCGAAGAGCGAGCACGCGATGGGTCTCGCTCGGGTCGTTCTTGGCAACTTCCAGCAGATCGGGAATAGGCTCGGGGCCAGGCCACTGTGACAGTCCCAGGATGGCTCCGCGTCGGACATCATCCTCGGTGCTCTTCAGCGCATCCTTCAGAAGCGGTAAAGACGACCGACTTCCGACAGTTCCGAGCACCAGCAGGAGCGAAGACTTGGCCTCAGGATCCGTGGCTTTCGGCAATGCAGAGGCCACCTGATCAACGAGCGTCCTGTTCTCACTTCTTCGAATGACCGCCACAACGGCGGCCTCGGCATCGGTGCGTTCCGCACCCGGCTTAGCGGCCACGAGCAGCGACACCAACTGAGGCATCTGTTCCGCACCCGCCGTCTCCCTCAAGGCGCGGAATGACTCCCTCCTCACCTGGGAATTTGCATCCCCAGCCGCCTTGAGCAGGGCATCGATCCCCGAGTAGATCCTGCGTTCGCCGATAGCACGAATCAGCTCCGTCTTTACTTTCGGGTCCGACACCTCGAGGCTCCCGAGGATGGTCTGGTCTACATCGGCGCCAGCCAACCGGTACAAGCTGAAGCGGGCGGCACCCTTCTCCGGATCCTGGGTGTTTGCGGCACGCTCGGCAAGGAAGACGACCGCCGAAGAGTCGCCGACCTTGCTCATTCCCTCGATGGCGGCCACGCGAATATTGAGCTCCGGGCTACTGGCGGCCTGCTGGACCAGTCCCTTGGCACCGGGATCCCCCCGGTCGACGAGCGCCGACAGGACCTGGGCCTGGACGCTCGGCGGCAATTTGCCGTAGCGCTCCACGAGCAGCCCGGTCGTCGCCTCTCCAGGCAGCGCCGCGAGCAGGCGGACCACTCCCGCCTGGACGACGGGACGCCCCTTGTCGAGCGCGGCCACGAGCGCAGTTTTGGCTCCCGCCCCTTCCAAGGCCGCGATGCCGCGAAGCGCCGCGATTTGGACCAGGGGAGTCTCGAGCGCCGAGTTAAGCTCCTGGTAGATCTTAACCGCCGATCCCCTGTCGCCACCCTTCGCCATACGTTCGGCACAGTTCAGATAGGCATCTGTGGTCCTCAACCGCAGAGAAGACGAGGCTTTCCGACGGGCATCGGCGAGCAGAACGGCCGCCTCCACATTGCCGATAAAGCCGACAGCCGTTATTGCGGCGACCGCCGTGTCCTCATCCCGGTTCGAGATGAACGGTTTAAGAGCGCCAACGACCGGCGCCCGCGAATCGCCGCGTCGCCCCAGGCTGTTGATCACTCCGATTCGCACCTTGCCGGTTGTAGAGCTCAAAGCCTTGACCAGAGCCTCGCTGGCTTCCGGATCGCTGATGCGCTCGAGCGCGTACCGGGCCATATCCGAACTCTTGGGGTCAGCCAACATTCCGGAAAGAACCGGCACGGCGGCCGCGGTCCCGATCAGGCTTAACTGTTCGCACACGAAACGCTTGCCATCCTCGGTCCCAGCCGACGAAAGCATTTGGACAAGCCTCTTCTCTAACTCGGGTACTTCTTTTCCAGATACGTATGCATTGCGAACGAACTCAATTACAGCGGCAAGCGGCTTGCGATCCTGACCATACTTGTAGGAAGCGACCTGAGTCAGGAACGGCTCCAAGTCGGCAAGGGTTGCAGGCGCCTTCACGGCTTCCTGGCTCGTCCCCGGCTGTTGGAGGGCGAGCAGGCCACCAGGAAACACCAGCGTCAACAGCATCAGCGAAATAACCAGCGGAACGTTACGATTCCTCATACTATTCTCCGAAATATGTGCTGCCGAAAATCCTAAAGGTGCCACGGGCTGCGCATGGGTCTGGACAACAATCGCTCGGCTTGAGGGTCTCCCAGAATCTTCTCGTTGACCGGATCCCACGTGATTTCCCGGCCGGTCAGCATTGCGATCTGGCCCAGGAATCCCGGAGTCGCAGAACGGTGAGCGACTTCGGCCGGACAAAGAGTCAGGCCCCTGCTCTTAACGCACTGAATGAACTCGCGGGTGTGACCGGGTGACCGAAACAGGTGAATGTCGCCGGGTGCCAGCTTGACCTTCAGCAGGCTCTTCGGTTCGGCATCGATGGCTCCCCGATTTACCCAAACCCATCCCTGATCGCCGATCCATTTTGTGCCGCTTCGGATGTCCGAGTGGCCTCCGGCGATGATCATCTTGATCCCATTTGCATACTTTGCATTGACCCTGTATCGGGTAGCTGTGTTCCAGAGCTTTCCACGGTCTGGGTAGGTTCCCTCGCCATCCACCTTGACAGGCCCCTCGTAGTCCAGACCAGCGCCCCAGTGGCCGATGTCGACATGATGTCCGACCCAATCCATAATCTGGCCTCCGGCGTAATCGAGGTTCCACCGCCAGTTCTTGTGGACTCGCGCCACGCAGTAGGGAGCGAAGGGGGCAGGACCTAGCCATCGTTCGTAATCGAGGGTGGGCGGAGGTGGGCCGGGGTCTTCCAGACCTCTGGTTCCGGCGAAATCGGTATGCCCATCGGGGAGTCCAACCTCGATCGTATGGACCTTTCCGATGCGCCCGTTCAGCACCAACTCGCATCCGAAGCGAAAATTGTCAATCGAGCGTTGCCAGCTTCCGGTTTGCCAGACCCGTCCGTAGCGCTTGACAGCGTCGCAGATGGCGCGGCCCTCCGCCCAGTTGTGTGCCAATGGCTTCTCACCGTAAATATCCTTGCCTGCTGCAGCGGCCGCGACGGCAGGAATGGCATGCCAGTGGTCGGGGAGCCCGAGCGAAAGCGCATCGATATCCTGCCGCCCGATTACATCTTCGTAGTTGTGAAAGGTCCGGCAGTCGCTGTTCCCGTAGGCCTTGTTGACGATGTCGCGAGCATTCTCCAGGTGCTCCTTGTCGATGTCGCAGACCGCAACAATGCGGGCGTTATTGTCCTCGAGGAAGGTTTCCATGTTGGATGTGCCCTGCCAGCCGACTCCGATGCAGGCGAGAATCACCTGGTTACTCGGAGCCACCCCCGCGCCTCGCCCGAGCACATTACTGGGGACGATCGTCGGGAAGCCGACGGCCGCGGTCAAGAGCGCCCCGGATCCAATGAGAAACTCACGACGATTTTGCTTATTGTCACTCGCCATTGTCGAATCCTTTCGAAGTACGGATCATATGCGAAGCGCGACGCCCTGTCATCCCGTTAGTCGCGTTCGCTGCCCACTTCCCGGAGGCCTGATTCCTTCGACCCGGGTACGAATAGAGAGCAACTTGTCGCGGGAAGTGATGAAAAGGGTGGTGAAATCAGTGCCGCCAAAAACCAGATTTGACGCGTACGGAACCGATATCGCGCCTATATACTCAGCCGAGGGGGAGTAGACCTTAACACCGGCATCTCCGCATCCGACATACAGATTCCGGTGAACATCAAGCGTCATGCCGTCGGGTCGCGCCCCGAGCTCGATCCACCCTCGTTCGTTTGTCAACCGGCCAGGTGCAGTTACGTCATACTTGTAGATCCGCTCTCCGCGGTTGTCGGCAAGGTACAGTACTTTACCGTCCGGCGAGAGAATAACACCATTCGGCTTCACGCAAACAGTAGAGACGCGGCTGACCCGGCCCTCTGGGCTGCAGTAATAAGCGTCCTCCTTCATTACGGTCGCTTGCCCGCGATGCCCATAATTAGGGTCCGTAAAGTAAAATCCATCCACCTCATCGACGCTCAGGTCGTTTGGCTCGTTGAAGTGCGTACCATAGATTTGCGAGGCGAGAATGCGTTTCGCCCTGGACTGGACGTCGATAGCGACGATGCGATGAGCCGCGCCCTCACAGACCAGCAGTTCTCCCTTATGGTTGAACATCATGCCGTTGGCGTCCGTGCTGTCCGCGACGAAGAGCGTGATCGGCTTTCCGATCTCGCAAAAGTGAATGGAGTCGTTTTGTCCGTCCGAAAAATACACGTTGCCCAGCCCATCGGCCGCCGGCCCTTCTGTGAATCCGTACCCTGTACCAAGCACCTGGAACTCGGTTCCTGGGGAAATGATGTCTTGGAGTTTCATGGTGGATAAAACGAGCCTAACGCAACTGACAGTGATTGCCAACCGGGCCGAAAAGCGGCGGATTCTGAACGGCGAATCCGCCGCTTTTCGGCCCAGTTGCAACGTCAATAAGTGGGCGCCACTCGCCATTACGTCTGGTCCTCCGCTTCACCGCAGCGGTAAGATAGGCGGCATGAAAAGAGCGCTGAAGCAAACGGTTCTTTGCGTCGTCCTGCTCGTTTTGGTTACCTCCGCCTTTGGTCAGAAACTGCCCCGTGCGAAAGCTGAGACAGTCGGCATGTCATCCGAACGCCTGGGACGAATCAGTTCCCTCATGCAGGAATACGTTCGTGATGGCAAGATCGCCGGCGCTGTGACGCTGGTTGCCCGGCAAGGCAAGGTGGTCCATTACGAAGGAATCGGAAAGCTCGATGTGGAAGCAAACACGCCCATGCCGACCGACGCCATCTTCCGCATAGCTTCGCAATCGAAGGCCCTGACCAGTGTTGCGATCATGATCCTGTATGAAGAGGGGGAACTGCTGCTCAACGACCCGGTCTCAAAGTTCGTCCCCGAGTTCAAGAATTCCAGGGTCGCTGTCAAAGCCTCGGAGAAAGATTCACAGGGCTACAGCACGGTGCCGGCCAAACGCGAAATAACCATTCGCGATCTGCTGACGCACACCGCCGGTATCTCCTACGGATCGGGTCCTGCCGAGGAGCTTTACAAGTCAGCCGATGTGCACGGTTGGTATTTTGCCGACCAGACGAGGCCGGTGGGAGAAGCGATCAAGGCACTCGCTGGCCTGCCATTCGATTCGCAACCAGGCGAGAAGTTTATCTACGGTTTCAACACGGACATTCTTGGGCACGTCGTCGAAAAGGTATCGGGAATGAGCCTGGCCGATTTCATCAAAAGCCGGATCACCGATCCGCTGAAGATGGTCGATACGCACTTCTACCTTCCGCAGGATAAGATCGGTCGCTTCACACCGGTCTACGCATCAGGCGAGGACGGACGCATCAAGCTGGTTCAGAAGGCCACGGAAAATGACTACGTGAAAGGGCCACAGGTATCCTACTCAGGCGGCGCGGGACTGCTTGCCACCGCGGAGGACTACGCCCGGTTCCTGCAGATGCTGCTCAATGGGGGAGAACTCGAGGGGGCCCGGATTCTCGGTCCGAAAACCGTCCAGCTCATGACGGTCAACCATGTGGGCGACTTGCACAATAACGGGAACACCGGCTTCGGTCTGGGCTTTTGGGTAATCGAACACCTGGGAAAGGCGGGAGAACCGGGCAGTGTAGGTGCGTTCGGATGGGGCGGCGCCTACTACACGACCTACTGGGTCGACCCAGTTGAAAAATTGGTGGCCGTTTTCATGACTCAACTGATGCCGGCGAAAGTCGACCTCCAGCCAAAATTCAGGGCTGCGGTTTACCAGGCGATCATCCAGTCGTATCAGGCACCGGCGCCTGCCCGCGATGGAGGCGGCAGCTAACCAGTCACTGGCCCATGAACTCGCCAATGGGCGCGAGCGGCTTGATGTGGTCGCAAAGGATCTTGAAGGTGACCATGAGGGGGACCGCAATCAGTGTCCCGGCGATCCCCCAGAGCCAGCCCCAGAATATGACCCCGATCAGGACGACAACGGGGTTCAAAGTGAGGCGCCTGGCGAGCAGCATCGGGGTTACGAATCCGCCTTCGATCGAGGTGATCAACAGGTAGAGCCCGGCCGCAAGAGCCGCCCACTGAGGTTCCCCGAAAGTTACGAAACCCACCGTGCCGATTACGGTCGCCCCGACCAGCGCCCCAAGATACGGGACGAAGTTGAAAACAGTTGCCATCAGTCCCCAGAGGACTGGATTCGGCATCCCGATCAGATACATCGCGCTGGCTTCCGCGATTCCCAAGCCGATATTGATCGCCGTGACGGTCGTCAGATAGACCGAAACCTGGTCCTCCATTTCGTACGCCGCCTGGACCGCGGTCTTCTTGTCGGTCAGCGTGGGCAGCACACGGACAAGCTTGGTTAGGAACAGGTCTCCCGAAGCCAGCAGAAAGTAAAGCAGCAGCATAACCACGACGACCCCGGCGATCGCACTGCGGGTGCCGCTCACCAGGGAATCGATGAGGCTGGGCTGCTTGAGCTCGACCGTCTCGACACGTTTCTCAGGTGTCACGGTGGTGATCCTGTCGACCTGTTCAGCGGCCTTCGACATCTGTTGCACAGGGCCCCGCCAGCTCTTGACCTCGGTTTCTATCCGACGTAATGCCTTGGGTGCCTCCGCGATCCACCTACCTGCCGGCCCGGACAGTTGATAGAAGCCGAATGCGAGCAGCGACAGGAACGCCAGCAGAATCACAGCGGCGCCTACGGCTTCGGGAATGCGGGCTTTCCTGAGAACCCGCACTGCCGGTCTCAGCAGAAAGTCCAGAAGCAAAGCCAGTATTACAGGCAGGATGAATTCACTGGCGAGATATAGGGTGTAGAAAAGGGCCAGCATGAACAGACCGGTCAACATGACCGACCGGATGTCCACCGTCTGGCCCAAGACGGTCTGATCTCTGGCCGGACCCGGCGCCGCCAGCTCTTTGTTGTTTTCTTTGGTCATGGAAAGGCGACGGACACGCAACACGCGGCCGATACACAACAACACGGGGAACACTCGTCCGCGGAGAATCTCTTTTTAACCATTGTAGGACAATTGCAGTCGGAGGGGAGACAGGGAGAGACGGAAGCAAGGAGACGGGGAAAGAAGTAGTGCGACCCGGGAAAATATCCGTGACCGCCCGGCCAGGCAACTTTTGAAGGGCGTGCCGACCGACTCGATGATTGCAGCCCCACCGCTGCAGGCCCCTTTGTTCACAACGAAGTCGGGCCCCGGTGGCGCCTCCGGCCCTGGCCCTCCAGAACCTGGGCCGCTTGGCACGAATCTTGCAGGACTGCCTGTGCGGAGACTGTAAAATGAATCGCGTTCTGGTCCTTATACTGCTGGTTGCCATTTTCATGGCATTACCGGGCGCGATACTGTCTACCGCGGGAAGCCGGCTGGATCTGAGCACCCTGAAAGACGACTCCTTGATTCCCCGCCCCCCCCAAAAAAGGAGTCTGACTATTCCCAAAGGCACCAAGCTGCACATTCGGCTGACGGACAAGCTGTCGTCCAGTGATTCAGAAGGGACCTTTAAAGGGGTGCTCGATCAGCCGGTCAAAACCAACGGCCACGTGGTTCTTTCCCCTGGGGTGCAGGTTAACGGAGAGTTCGCTCTCGAGGAATCTCCAAGGGCCAAAGGTAAACGGCCTGCTATGACGATGCGCCTGAATCGGCTGCGAGTGGATGGGAAGAAAATTCGAATCGATACCGAGGTGCTTGCACTTGGAGTGCCCGTTCGGAACGACGGTGCCCGATTGAAGGCGTTGGATTCAGACGATTCGCCGGGCAGGCCGCTCTCCTACCCCCCGGGCGCCATGTTTACTTTCAGGCTGGCTGAACCCCTTGAAGTGCCCTATGAGCGCCGGTAGGACTATCTCCGGTCACCGGCTGTTCGGCCGCTGAAGGAAGCAGCACGGAGAAGATACTTCCGCCCTCTCTGTTGTCCTCTACCCAGATTGCGCCGCCGTGAGCCTGCACGATGTTGCGGCAGATCACCAGTCCAAGCCCGACTCCCTGGCCGGCCACCTTCTTACCGAACTTAACTTGGTGAAACTTCTCAAAAATCTGTTCCTTGTGCTCGTCGGGGACACCACGGCCGGAATCGGCCACCGTGATCAGAATATAGCCCCCCGCTCCCTCCCGCACCCGCTCTGCCCAAGCCGACGGAAGACCTTCGGGCTTGGCCTTCACTCGCTCTGCGCGAACCTCCAGCGGCGACATAGCCGGGGAAAACTTCAGCGCATTGTCGACCAGGTTAGTCAGAACCTGTATCACGCGATCGCGGTCGCAGTTGGCCGAGAGCTCGCTGTCGGGCAGCTGAACTTTCAGGGGCCGGTTGCTCTGCGAAAAGTGCACTTCGAACTCCGCCACCGCGGCTTTAACCAGGTCCCGCACGTCCTGCTTCTCCAACTCGTAGTCCAAAGCGTCCGCTTCCATACGCGATAGATCCAGCAGACTGCGAATCGTCTTGGATAGCCGATCGCCGCACTCAATGCTTAGTCCAAGCAGGTGTTTTTGTTTTTCCGTGACCGGACCGGCGATTCCTTCCCGCACGAGTTTCGATGTTTCCTGGATGGCTGCAAGCGGCGCCTTCAGCTCGTGGGACACGTGTGACACATACTCCCGGGTCAGCTGATCTCGCTGGTCGAGCCGCGTGGCCATCAAGTTGAAATCGCGGGCCACCTTTGAGAACTGTTCGTCGCCCGAGTCATCGATTCGATACGAAAACCGCCCTTCCGCGACCGCCCGGGCACCGTGCGTCAGCTGCTGTAGTGATCTGGAAATCGAACGGACAACCACGAAAGATACGAGGCAACTGAGACCGAGAGCGATGATCGCGGCGATCTGCGAAACCCACTCCGCCCTCTGCCCAGCCCGCGCCGACTGGGCCACTTCCGCCTCAATCGCTTTCTGGTTTGCCGCAAGCGTCAGATCGATCTGGCTTTCCAGTTCCTGGAGCTCGAGTGCGATCCAGGAGTCAAACTGTTCGGGACTCATCTGGAGGAGGGCCTCTCCGTCTGAGATTCCGTTTGAAAAGCGTGCCCAGAGCAGCCTGAGCTTGTCGAGCTGGCGTTGTTCCTCCGGATCGCTGGCCCGCATCTTCTGCAGGTCCTCACTCAGCGGTCGACTCAGTTGACCCTGCGATTGATCCAAGTACTCCGGGTCACGGGTGACATAGAATCGGCGGACGTGCTTGCCCAACTGCTCGATGTCTTTGCTGGAAAGGGTATATTGCGTCGCCCGGGTCTTGATGTTTGACAGATTGCGGTTAACCGCCTGCATCCGACGGATGAGGGACAACTCGTAGACCAGGGATGTCACCAGCAGGAGAATCAGAAGCGCGTAACCGAGAATAATCTTGGTGGAAATCTTCATGGTTCTGAGTTATTCGAGACCGTACGACTTCAGTTTGTTTCGTATGGTCTTCACATCAACCTCGAGCTGGCGGGCCGCTTCAGCTTTATTGTTCCCGGTTCGCTCAAGGGTCCTCAGGATCAACTCTTTCTCGGCCTCGGCCGCCGTGACATTAAGCGGAAGCACGATCTTGCCCGAGCTGTCGTCAATCGGCGTTTGAATGTACGGCGGGAGATGCGAGGGCTCGATCCACGAACTCCTCGCGAGGATGATTGCCCGCTCAATGACGTTTTTCAACTCTCGCACGTTGCCCGGCCAGGAGTAGTTTGCGAGCAGGTCGAGCGTCTCTTCGCGCAACCCCTCGACCTCGGCATTGTGCTTGCGGTTAAATTCAGTCACGAAGTATTGCGCTAATAACGGGATATCAGCCTTGCGGTCCCGAAGAGGCGGCATCCTGACGGTGAAAACGTTAAGACGATAATAGAGGTCGGTCCGCAGTGCTCCTTCTTTGGTCGCGTTGCCCGGGTCGCGGTTGGTCGCCGAGATGACCCGCACGTTGAACTCGAACTCCTGGCGTCCGCCGATTCGCCGGACCCGCCCGTCCTCCAACACGCGCAGCAGTTTAGGCTGGAGCGCCAGCGGCATTTCCGCAATTTCGTCCAGGAGGAGCGTTCCCTCGTTCGCGAGCTCAAAACAGCCCGCGCGGACTCCAACGGCGCCGGTAAACGCGCCCTTTTCGTGCCCGAAGATCTCGCTTTCCATCAGTTCGTGCGGGATCGCGGCGGCGTTGATAGCGACGAAGGGGCCGTTGACTCGACCGCTTAACTCGTGAATCGTCCGCGCGACCAATTCCTTGCCTGTGCCGCTTTCCCCCGTGATCAGGACGAAAGCATCGCTATTGGCCACAGCTTTGATCAGGTCGTAGACCTCACGCATCTGTTTGCTGGTGCCAATAAACCCCATGAAACCGGGTCCCTTCTCCAGCTGCGAAACCAGCCGACGGGACACCTGTCGCGAATGCAAGTCCTTCTCTGCGGCACCGAGTACGGCCCGCAACTTGGAATAATCTAGAGGCTTCGTGATGAAATCACGTGCCCCCTGCTTCATCGCTTCCACGGCCATGTCGACGCTGCCGTGCGCGGTAATCAAGATGACGGGGCGATGGACGTCACCCTCCTTCAAGTTTCGTAGCAGCTCCATCCCGGAGAGCTCGGGCATGACCGCGTCCGAAATGACGATGTCCGGCCCGTATGATTCGACGAGCTGTTTGGCCTGGATTCCGTCGGCCGCCAGGCGAACATCAAATCCCCATTCCTCGAGCCGCATGCCTAAGACTTCGCGCAAAGCCATCTCGTCGTCCACAACCAGAATCTTCGTTTCACCCAACAAGCGTTTTCTCCTGAATGTGCGGGAATTCTCGGACTATTCCTCTGTGAACTTCTTTTGCGCGGACTCTAATACTGATGGGGATATTATACCGGCTAGGCTTCCTTTATAGAAGAAGTGGCGGGGAAAATTTCCCCGAAACCTTCAGCCGTTTTACGTTCAGTCCTACAGACTCTATGGCGGTCGTCCCTAGCGCGACAGCCTCCGAACCCTACTCGCTCGATATGGCACCGCGATTGCTATTCGACTGGCAGCTAGGCACAAACGGACACGAGGCAGTGTCCGGTTTGGCTGCCATGTTTTCTGTAATTGAGCAACAGGATAGGGATAAGCAGGAGGGTTCAATGAAAAGTTTAGTACACACAATGTCACGATGGATGGTGGCTGTTGTCCTCGCGGCTCTGATCGCGGCACCAGCTTTCGCTCAGGACCCGTCGGCCAACTCCTCGCAAAACGAAGATCGGCAGACGATGGAACAGACGACTCCCGACCAGCAGGATCCTAGTAGCCAGGACAGTCAGCCATCCGACTCGACCGGAACTGATTCAACCACCGCCACTGATGGGCAGCCCGTGCCCGATCAGAACACAGGCGATCAGTCTGGCGACTCACAGGCAGGCGCCACGTCTTCCCAGTCGACAGCAGGATCTCAGCTGAGCGCCATTGCCGCGGGCGAGGAAACCGAAATCAAGGGATTCGTGGCGGGTCGCCAGGGAGACCAGGTCACCGTTGTCACGAACGACGGCCAGAGAGTTAACGTCATGGTTAACTCCTCGACCGAGATCAAAGAGAAAAAGTCCAATCCCTTCCGGGGAGCCAAGCGCTATTCGGCCGAGAACCTGCTTCCGGGATTGAGGGTGGAAGTGGAAGGCCAGGGCGACAGCTCCGGCAATCTCGTGGCCGAGAAGATCAAGTTCAAGAATGATGACTTCGAGACGGCCTACTCGATCGAGACCCGGGTCACTCCAGTCGAAAAAGACCTTGCCGAAGCACGTGAGAACGCCCAGCGGATGTCCGGACAGTTGGACGAACTGGGCCGCGTGTCGAACGCCGCCCGAGGGGGCGCAGTGGCCGCCCAGGAGACAGCCGACCGGGCCGTCAGCGCGGCCGGTGCTGCACAAAACCGCGCCGACGAGGCCGTGACCGGGGTCAATGCAGCGAACGAGCGGATCGTTTCGCTGGACAATTACGATGTCCGCCAGAGTGTCACGGTGAACTTCAAAGTGGCCAGCGCCAAGCTGTCCCCCGAAGCTCAGGAGAACCTGGACGAGATAGCCCAGCACATCAACAATGAAAAGGGCTACATCATCGAGGTAACCGGTTTCGCATCGGCAGAGGGCTCAGAAGACTACAACCGCCGGCTCAGCCAGCGCAGGGCCGACGCAGTGGTCCGTTACCTCGCCGAGAAACACAACGTTCCGCTCCGCAGAATCGTGGTCCCATTCGGCTACGGAGAACTGCAGCCGGTTGCCGACAACGGCACACGCGACGGACGGAAGCAGAATCGCCGTGTCGAAGTCCGAATCATGGTCAACCGGGGTATCATGGGCCAGTCGGCCGAGGCGACGACCGGAAACCAGATGGGTACCAGCGGCACGATGAGCAATGAAGGCACCACCGGGACCGGGAGCATGGAGAACTCGAATACGGGTACGACCGGAACCGACAGCACCACCGGCAATACCGGGACGACCGGTAATACCGGAAAAACCAACAACAGCCGAACCGAGTAGGGCTCAGCCGTTGTTACTCAACCGTCAGGGCGGTTCATTCTGGACCGCCCTTTTTGTGTTCGGTCCGGGTACCATGCTTTGAACCGAGCATCCATGACAGACGTCGAACGAATCGTTAAGCTACACCGGGGCGGAAATGAGATTACCGAAGAGCATCGTTCTGCGAGCCATCGTTGCGGTGCCGCTATTCGTTCTCTTGCTCGTCTGGGCCTTTGCGGTCCAGTCGCCGGCAGGTGCTGCACAGCAGGTAGCGTCGACGGACAACGAAGTCCCGTCGTCTGACCGCACCATCCGCGTCTCAACCGACCTCATTCTGGTTCCCGTCTCTGTGACCGACGCAGAACGCCGACCGGTCTCGGACCTCCGGCAGGAGGATTTCCAGATCCTCGAAGAGGGGAAAAGACAGCAAATCACAAATCTCGAGCTCGCCGGTCAGTCCCCGGTAGAGCTGGCTCTCCTCATCGATATTTCCGGTAGCGTGTCTCCGCGATTCAAGTTCGAACAGCAGGCAGGGGCCGCCTTCTTGAAGGGGATCGTCGCCGGGCAGCGTCCCGTCACGATTTTTTCGATCGGGCCGGAACCCGAGCTTCTGGTCCCACGCACCGCCATCGCCGCAAATGCGGTCCGGGGATTGCTCGGGATTCGCCCCACGCGGCAGAGCACGGCTTTCTTCGATTCTGTGTCCGCCGCTGCACGATACCTCGACAAGACCGCCTTGCCGTTTTCCCGTCGTGTCCAGATCGTCATTTCGGATGGTGAAGATAATTTCAGCCTGAAGGAAAACGCGGACACCACGCTGCGGGAGCTTCAACAGGCGGATTGCCTCTTCTATTCCATCAACCCCGCCTCCCCTTCGCTTCGACTCAATCTGGTCAGTCGCAAGGGGCAGGAATCGATGGCGTTTCTCGCCAATCAGACAGGCGGAGCCGCATTTGTGCCCAAAGAAGCAGCCGATTTCCAGGGGATTTTCGATCAGATAGGTACGGACCTGCAGGCTCAGTACCTTCTGGGGTATTATTCCTCGGAGCGGACGTCCGCCGGCGGCTATCGGAAAATCCGTGTCACTGTACCTCAACGACCCGAGCTTCGGGTGCGATCCAGACACGGTTATTTCGTGCCGGCAGCCGGTCAGGCGGGCTAGCTCTGCTGTCTAATCACGCGACTTTTCACAGATGTTTCGAAAACTGAAGGATCAGGCGCTCTCATGGGGCGCCGAGCGGGCAATCCGATCACAGATGGCTGCGTATGGTCAACTGCTGAGCTTTCAGATTGACTCCGGCTCCAAACGGATTGATTTCGCCGTCGTTCTGAAGGGCGAGAGTGAGCCGATCTTCGGAAGCATCCTGGATTACGAACTGATCAACCACGGCCCGAAACTGCTGTTGGGATTCAGCCGAATCGAAACGACTCGTGAATGGATCACCGTCCTCCTGGAAACGCTCCTGCCGACTCGAACCATACCCCTGCCTCAACAAGCGGCTCAGTATTCGTCGCTGTTGCAGAAAATCATCTAGCCGTTTGCCAGCAGGCAACTTCTGGCAGCGCAGTTCAGTGCCGATTCTACCGTTCGGCCGGCGGCGGCGGCGGTGGTGGCGGCGCAACTGGGCCGCAGCAGTGGAATTGCGGCGGGGGCCCGCTCGGGACTTTCAACTCCGGCCGTGGGCGCTGTTGAAACTCCTGGTAGCGCGAATCGGTGTCGGAGTATCCTCCGAACATCATCCACAAGGAAACAATTAGATAAATCATCCGCTCCTCCTTCACGAATGATTGTCGGTCTAACGGGCATCGCGTTCATCTTTTTTCGGAATTACCAAACGACTTTCAACAAAGTTATTTGGTAATTCCAAAAAACCTTGAAAACCGATACCTGTTGATGTCTGGAGTAAAATAGTATTAGTCTCTCCGTGTGTCGGGTCCCGTGGTCTTCCCCGCAATCGGACAAGCGTTGCTCTTGCTAGTCATCGTGCGAGGCCTTTACTCCGGCACATTTCCCCGCTATCTGCTGTTTTACCTGTACATGTGCTATGTGCTGCTCGCCGCACTTTCCGTTGACGTTTCTCAGATTCTTTACGGCTGGCGATCACGCGAATACTACTTTGTTTATCACATTCCGAACCTCTTGGCGCCTCTTTTTCAGGTGGCCATTCTCACCGAGATTCTGTACCGAGTTTTTGGAAATACCAAATTAGCTTTACGGCGAATTATCGAGTCCGTCATCCTTGTCCTGACGATCGCTTTACCGGTGGCGTGGAAGGTGTTCTCGCTTCCGAATGTGAGCATTTTCGAACGCTATCACGCGGTCATGCTGTTTGTGCAGATGCTCGCCTGTGTGATCGTCTTGAGGCGAATTGTGGGACAAAAGGATGTGGACCCGGGCCGTAATCTACGCGGAATCCTGGTGGGCATTTGCCTGCTTGTGGGACTGCAGGGCATGAACTTCGCGAACTACTTCTTCAAAGAGACCTCCTTCATGATTTTCTCTTTCTCGTTGCAGTTCGTGTACTTCGTGGCCCTGGCCGTGTTTGGTTACACCCTCTGGAACTACGATCCCGTCAAAATCGTGCGTCCCGACATTGCCGATCGCCTCGATCATGTCAGCAAAGAGGTTGAGAAGGCTGTGAGGGGCCTTATGTCACGATGATCTACTATTACGCGTTTGTGGCCGCGTTCTGCGTGCTGATGGTGTACCTTGCCTACGAGCAGGTCGCCGGAGTGCGCTGGGATGCCAGGGAGATTCGCCGGATCGAGCAAATGGAGCTCAACGCCGCTCATATCCTCCGTCTGTTGGAGGCCCCGGATGTTCGACTGATTCTTCAGAACCGAACATCCAGGCAAGACATTTTCCTGGAATACTCAGGCGCACTGATGGAGGACATTCAGACGCTGCGCAGGCTTGGCCGATTCAGGAGACCGACGGCCCTGCCGCTCTTGGCGCTGTTCTTTACCAGCTACCACCTGCTGCGCGCCAAGGCGAGACTTCTGTGCGGGAAGAGAGACCTGCAGTTCCTCTCCGGTTTGGAGTTGGCCCTGCTGCGGTCGGCACAGGATTGATCAGAGAACGTCGCCGAACAGGTTTGACCAGATGACCAGGTATTTTTCTGCGAGCTTGCCGACATAGCTCGGACAGAGCTCGGTTTTCAGAAACAAAACGTAGTTTGTTTTGCCACGTTTCCTGGCCAGCGTCAGCCCGTGTTCGTGTGAACGACCGTCTTCCAGATAGAGGCAGAGTCGATCGAGCAGGAAATCACTGAGGTTCTGATACATCAGGACCTTCGACTTACCTCCCGCGATTGCGAAGAGTGCCGCCCCTTCGGCTTGGCTGAGAGAGATCAGCTCGCTGAGCCTGAAATCCTGAATCCGTCTGAGGTGAACCGGGCTCGTGTCGACCTCGGTGGCGGGCAAATCAGTCGGCCACACATCCTGGATGCTGGCTCCCAGGACACCGAGTATCCGGTGCAGGCTATCCAGATTGATCTTGTAATAGCCCGATTCCATGCAACAGTAGGAGCTGGAAGGAATCCCGGTGCCTTCTGACATCTCACGAAAGCCGATTCTCTTGGAAATACGCAATTCCCTGAGTCGCTGACGAACGTGCTCGTTAATCGCGTTGGCAGACATAGTATTCCATCCCTAACTATATAGATTTAGCCAGAGAGAAGCAGAATGTAAAGAAATTTCGACAAGAACGAGAGAAACTGCACGAACGTCGAGGCGCCAAGACAACCACAACTGGGAGAATGGCAGAACGAGCCTTAAGTCGCGGAAACCGGTCCCGAAGGGCCCGAATCCTCGCGCAGGAACCGCTCGTAGAGCAACGAGACCGCCCGGTTGAGCTCCTCCCGCCTGATGACGAAGCTGATCCGGAAGGAACTGGTGTGAAACGAGAACGCTTCAATCGAGTTTCGCCCCAGAAGATCCAGGGAGTCCCGCAGGAAGTCATATCGATCATTGATACCGGCGCCGATCAGCGAGACGGCCCCCAGATGTCGGGCCACCGTGATCCGTCCGTGAAACTGCCGTTCCAGTTCGGGTATGACCGACTCAACCTGGTAATTCTCTTTCTCCGGGATGATGAAGTTCCCCGACATACCTCGGTCAGGGGTCCGATGAAACGCCATTTGCTTGACCTTCAGGTTCGCCGAAGACAGAAAGTCCGTCACGGCTGCGGCGATTCCGGGCTGCCCGGTCTCCCAGCAATCCACGACAAGGACTTTGTCCTCGGACGCGATCCCGACAACCCGGGGTTTTATCCGGCCTTCCAGGTCCCTGATGATTGTCCCCTCGCCGTCCGGGACAAAAGTCGACTTGGCGTGGACGATCGTTCGTTTCAGCTTGGCGAACTCGACCGAGCGGGGATTCAGCACCTTGGCGCCCGATTCGGCCATTTCCTGCATTTCCTGGTAGGACAGCTCCGGGATCCTGGCAGGGTCTTTCACGACGGCGGGATCAGCCGCGAAGACGCCGTCGACATCCGAATAAATCTCACAGGCCCCGGCCTCGAGTGCCGCAGCGAGCGCCACGGCGGTTATGTCGGAGCCGCCCCGCCCCAACGTTGTGATTTCCTTTCGGAAGCTGACGCCCTGGAATCCGCTTACGACGACGATTCTTCCCTTGTCGAGCGCCTGCAATACCCGGGCGGGGCGAATTTCGATTATGCGTGCGTTCGTGTGGTCGTCATCCGTGATGAGTCCCGCCTGTGAGCCGGTCAGGGAGACCGCCTCGGCACCGGCTGAATGAAGGGCGATGGCGAGCAACGCAGCGCTGATCCGCTCGCCCGAGGTCAACAGCATGTCCATTTCGCGTGGAGCCGGTGCGGCGCCGAAAAACTTGGCGTCTGCGATCAGGGAATCGGTCATCTTGGCACGAGCTGAAACCACAACAACGACCCGATGGCCGGCGTCGCGCTTTCGGATGACAATCTTCGCAACCTCCCGCAGACGTTCCAGGTTCGCGACGGAACTCCCGCCAAACTTCAACACCACGATGTCAGTCATAAAGCTTAGTGCTGGACCTATGCCAGCAGCCGGAGCCCGGTGATCACCGACCACACTATTGCCGCGGCGCTCAGAATCACCAGGACAAAGGCGCCTACCGTGTCTTCCAACCGCTCCCGTTTGAGCGGGTTGAGCCAGGCGCTGACCCCGAAGCCACCCGCGAGCCCACCGAGGTGAGCCCAGTTGTCGATCCCGGGCATGAACAGCCCAAACAGGAAGAGGATCATGGCCCACATCTTGGCTTGCTGGCCGATGAACATACCCGCGCCGCGTCGTTCGGCGTAGATAAGAGCACCGAGCAGCCCAAAGATCGACGCCGACGCGCCGACGGTAAGCCTTGCCCCGGCCAGGAACGAAGGGAGAAAAGCCAGGTAGTAACCGGCAAACGTGCTAGCTGCGAATCCGACGAGACCGGAGATGATGTAGATGATGACCATCCGGCTGGAGCCGTACAGGCTCGACACTGCGGGAGCCAGATCACGAACCCACAGCATGTTGAAAAGGATGTGCAGTAACCCGGCGTGCAGCCAGGAGGCACTCAGCACAGTCCACCAGCGGTCGTAACCAAAAACCGGCACCGCTCCGCTCGCTCCGAAAACAACAAGGCTGACCGAGCTGGGCGAGAGGAAACCCAGCATGCCCCGCCCGCCGATCTCATCGGGTGCGAGAGCCAGCATCAGGATGTAGAGCACAACGCAGGTGACAATGACGACCTGGGGAAAGTTGATGTTCCCGAGGCGCTGCAGAGAGGATGCGAAGCCCCAAAGACCGGGGTTTCTCCGTCCGCAGTTGTAACAGGTCTCGTCGTTCACGCCCACCAGGTAACCACAGGACGGGCAAACCACTGATCCTTCTCGCTTGCGCATGTTGCTTCCTTATGATTTAACCACACAGACACCAAGGCAGAAAGACACGAAGCGATAAAGGTTGGCTTTTGCACTTCGTATCTCGGACCCCAGGCAGAGAGTGATGAAAGGGATACTCATCTCCGTGATGCGCGGAATTGAGCTCATCAGCTACAAGGACCTGCAGAGACACGGAGTGAGACGTACGAGGACGGACCAGGTTCTGGCGACCGACTTACTTGTCAGTCGGGGTCACTTTGGCAGTCTCGGGACGGAGCCGAGAAGAGTCCGGAGGAGTTCGGGCTGCCTCAAGGCCCCATCCCGCGGCTTCCACCTGGGATGCCATGAGCGAAGGTAGATTCTACTTTCGATAATAGATCCGGTTAACACTGACTTCAACTTCGCGCGTTGCCGTCTGCGCGGCCCTCGCTGAGACCTTGCTCGGATGCTTCCCCGTTCCACAAGCTGCTCCTGCTTGGAGTATCATGTGCTCACATAAAAGGAGTCATCTGATGAGCAGGAACAGGACAGCCGACCAGAATCAGAAGGAAGCATCGATATCAGTGACCGGGGGATGGTCCCGACGAGATTTCCTCCGCCGAGGCGGCGCAGCGACCGGCCTTGTCATCCTTCCGCGTCACGTGCTTGGGGGCCGGGGATATGTCGCGCCGAGCGATACCGTGAATCTGGCCATCATCGGGACGGGCGGCCAGGGCGTCGTGAACATCCGGGGCCTGTTTCAGGAGCCCGATGCGAGGATCATCGCAATCGCAGACCCGACCGAGCAGGCGGATTACAGCCCCTTCTACTACCGTGGTACCTGGGGGAGGCTGCCGGCGCTCAAGTTAATCAACGACTTCAACACTAAGAAGAATTTCAAGGAGTGCGTCGGGTACGTTGACTACCGCGAAATGTTCGACAAGGAAAAAGCCATCGACGCGGTGCTTGTGGCGACTCCCGACCACGCTCATGCTGTAACGGTGATGGCTGCGCTTGCGTTGAAAAAGCACGTGTACTGCGAGAAACCGCTTTGCCGCACCCTCTGGGAGACGCGCAAGATCCGCGAAGCGGCCAAGAACGCCGGGGTTGCGACACAGATGGGCAATCACGGCCACAGTGGACAGGGAATCCGGGTGACGGTCGAGTGGCTGCAGGGCGGCGCCATCGGAGCCGTTCGTGAGGTCCATTCCTGGGCAACCCTGATCCCATGGTCGCAGCTGCACCAGCGGCCGAAAGAGACGGTGCCGGTTCCCTCGGGTATGAACTGGGACCTCTGGTTGGGACCCGCCCCGGAGCGTCCGTATCATCCGGAATACGCGCCGGTGAAATGGCGGAGCTGGTGGGATTTCGGCACCGGGCACCTGGGGGATTTCGCCTGCCACCACCTTGACCCCGCCTTCTGGGGACTCAAGCTGACCCATCCGACGAACACAGAGGCGCGGACCTACGCCGGCTCTTCCGAGACGTTCCCGCACGCGAGCATCGTCTACTTCAATTTCCCGGCTCGCGAGGGGCTTCCGCCGGTGGAAATGACTTGGTATGACGGAGGCCTGGGGCCGGAGACTCCGCCGGAGTTGGAAGTCGGACGTAGACTCGCGGCCGACCACGGCATTCTGTTCGTTGGCGACAAGGGGAAGATGGTGTGCGGTGGATGGGGAGGGTCGCCGCGACTCATCCCGGAGACAGCCATGGCCGCCTTCAAGCGTCCGGAGCCGACGATCCGCCGGGTCAAGGGCCACCACCGTGACTGGCTGGATGCCTGCAAGGGAGGCGAACCATCGAGCGCGAACTTCGAAGCGGTCGGTCCGATGGTGGAGTCGGTGCTGATGGGAGCACTGAGCTTTAAGCAACCTGGGCAGCGGTTGTCTTGGGACGGCGCCGAGCTCAAGTGCACGAACGTCGAGGAAATCAACCAGTACGTCCGCCCGACCTACCGGTCCGGATGGAGCCTCTAGGCTGACGGCCAATGGTAAGTCAAGCGGGCAAAACCATACTGATCACCGGCGCGGCATCGGGCCTCGGACGTCAACTCGCCTTGGATTGCGCGGGTCAGCAGGTCCACCTCGTGTTGTTTGACCGGCAATCCGATCGGCTCGGAGAAACGGCCGAAGATTGCCGCGAACGCGGCGCTACCACGGCTATCGTCACCGGCGACGTAACCAATCGAACCGAATGTCGTCGATTCGTGGACACGGCCATGTCCAGTTCCCCGAAGATCGATTACCTGATCGTCAACGCCGGCGTCAGCATGTGGGCAAAGTTTGAAGAGGTGCAGGACCTGGACGTTTTCGAGAAGGTCATGGCGGTGAACTACCTGGGCGGAGTCTACTGCACGTATTACGCCCTGCCCCATCTGAAGGCCTCCAGGGGAATGATCGTGGGGATTTGCTCGATCCAGGGACGAATCGGAGTGCCGTACCATACAGGATATGTGGCATCCAAGCACGCGCTGCACGGTTTCTTCTCTTCGCTTCGCCATGAGTTGCATGGGACAGGGGTCGATATCCTTGAAGTCTTTCCGCATTGGATCACCGGTACGAATCTCCGACGTAACGCGTTCGGCAAGGAAGGGACAGTGGTCGGAGAATCCACGCGAAAGCACACTAGCGAGTCGCTATCCGTCGATTCGATCAGCCGGTCGATCATCGAAGCCATGGGGAAGAGACGCCGCGAGCTGTTCCTTCCGTCGAAGCTCCGGGGGTTACTGTGGCTCAACGAAATCAGCCCCCGGCTGGCAGAGTACATCGTGGGAAGAAAGGTGAGTGGGCAGAAATAGGGACTGTGCGGGTTCCAGTCGCCGAGACGGGGAGGGAGGAAACGTGAGCACTTTCAGTCGATCATCACGAACTGACGGTATTGACCGAAGAGACTTCGTCAAGACTCTGGCGGCCGCAGGGCCGGTAGTGGGGCTGGGATCGGCGTCCGGGCAGACACAGAGCCGGGCGCAAGACGCGAGGCTCATTCTTGATGAAACCTCGATCTCTGAGCTCGCCTCTCGGATGGCTGCCGGCGAGCTGACCTCGCACCAGATAACCCAGTGGTACCTCGAAAGGATCGAGCGGACGGACCGCAAGGGACCCACGTTGCGTTCGCTGATCGAGGTTAATCCCGAGGCTCTCCGGATCGCGGACGAACTGGACCAGGAACGTAAGACCAAGGGGCCTCGAAGCCCGATCCACGGGATACCGATCGTCCTCAAGGACAATATCGATACCCACGACCGCATGACCACCACGGCGGGCTCTTTCGCCCTTGAAAACTCGATACCCACCCGGGACTCCGGCGTCGCTTCACGGCTTCGCGAAGCCGGGGCAGTCCTACTCGCCAAGGCGAACCTGAGCGAGTGGGCCAACTTCCGATCGGATTACTCGTCGAGTGGATGGAGCGCACGAGGCGGCCAGTGCCGCAATCCATACATATTGGAACGTAATCCCTGCGGCTCGAGCTCCGGTTCCGCGGTGGCCGTGTCCGCAAATCTTTGTGTCGCAGCCATTGGCACCGAGACAAACGGCTCGATCGTCTGCCCGTCGAATGCCAACGGAGTGGTCGGAATCAAACCAACCGTGGGCCTTGTCAGCCGCGCGGGGATTGTGCCGATCGCTCATTCTCAGGACACCGCCGGGCCGATGGCCAGAAGCGTGGCCGATGCGGCGATCCTGCTCGGAATCCTTGCCGGTCCGGACGACCGTGATCCAGTCACCCGTCAGATGCGGTCCGGTGTGCCGGACTACCGACAAAGCCTCGATCCAGATGGCCTGAAAGGAGCTCGTGTCGGCGTGGCACGCGATTTCGCCGGTTTTCACCCCGGCGTCGACAAGCTCTTCGACGCCGCGATTAAAGCCCTCAAGGACCGGGGCGCAGAAATCATCGATCCGGTCAAGTTCGAGGGTCGGTCGGAATTGGGAAAGAACTCGTTTCAGGTGCTGCTCTACGAGTTCAAGGCGGATCTGAATGCTTATCTTGCGAACCTGGGCGATCGAACCGTGGTTCGATCTCTCGCCGATCTGATAGCGTTCAACAAACGAAACGAGGATCGAGAGATGCCGTTCTTCGGGCAGGACGTGTTCATTACCGCCCAGGAGAAGGGTCCGCTGACCTCCACCGAGTATCTGGAAAGTCTGGCTAAGTGCCGGCAGTTGTCGCGCGAAAACGGAATCGACAAGCTGATGGCTACCCATCGTCTGGATGCGATTGTGGCTCCAACCGGGGGACCGGCCTGGCTTACCGACCACGTGAACGGCGACCACTTTATGGGAGGCAGTTCGAGCCCGGCTGCGATTGCGGGATACCCCAACATCTCGGTGCCGATGGGGTTCGTGCATGAGCTGCCGGTGGGGATTTCGTTCTTCGGCCGGGCATGGACCGAAGCGGTACTGATCCGGTTGGCGTATGCCTTCGAGCAGGCCACCAAGGCTCGCAAATCGCCCCGGTTTCTGAGGGAGGCAGAGGTGAGAAGCTCCTCCTGATTGCGGATTGCGGATTGCGGATTTCGGATTGGGACTGAAGACTGCTCAGCGTCTAACAGACCCAGGCGTCGCCATGGAGTCGGCGAACTGTACAGAACCGCAAACGGAGCGTCTTTTGCGGAGTGCGCGGATTGCGGCCGTAAGCAACCAGGCTCGGAGCGAGGCGTCGCTTCCGGTGACAATCCGCGCACTACGCAAAAAACGCTCCGTTTGCGGTTCTGTAAAACTCGATACCCCACCCCGAGTGCTTCGGAGCGCACCCTGACAATCCGCGCACTCCGCAAAAAGCGCTGTGTTTGCGGTTCCGTAAAGCTTGCCAAGCCTTCAACGTCGTAAGATAGGGATGATGGACATCAACTTGGCGTACGGTAAGAAGGGCCTGAAGGTTTGCCTTGACGATTGCCTGAACGTCTCCGTTTTCGAGCCTCGGCACGAACCAGGTCTTCCGGACCCACAGTCAGCACTCGGGGAAGCGCTTCGGCAACCGCGCGAATCCGCTCCTTTGCGCGAAATCGTGCGAGCGGGTCAGAAGATCGGAATCGTCTTCAGCGACATCACCAGGCCGTCCCCGAGCCACCTCATAATCCCGGCTCTGCTGGCCGAGCTGAAGCAGGTGAATCCTTCGAGCATTGTCCTTTTCAACGCACTGGGCACCCACCGCCCGAACACCGACGAAGAGCTACGGACTATGTTGGGCGATGAGCTCTTTCGCAACTGCCGAATCGTCCAGAACAGCGCCTTTGACCCGACCACTCAGGTCTTCCTCGGGAAGAGCAACCGAGGTCACGAGATCTGGCTGAACCGGGAGTTCGTAGAATGCGACGTTAAGATCCTGACGGGGTTCATCGAACCACATTTCTTCGCCGGCTTTTCCGGTGGCGGGAAGGCAATCATGCCAGGCATGGCGGGCTTGACGACGGTTCTCGGCAATCACGACGCCCGGATGATCTCATCGCCTGAGGCAACCTGGGGCGTGACTCGAGGCAATCCCATCTGGGAAGAGATACAGGAGGTCGCCGGCCGGCTTAATCCCACGTTCCTCGTCAACGTAACGCTCAATCGGGCCAAGGAGATAACGGGTGTCTTTGCCGGCAATTGGCAGGCTGCGCACGCTGCCGGCTGCAAATCGGTGAAGGAAAAGGCCATGGTTCCTGTGCCGAAGAGGTTCCCAATCGTCATCACAACGAATTCCGGCTATCCACTGGATCTTAATCTGTACCAATCGGTTAAGGGGATGAGCGCCGCAGCACAAGTGGTCGAACCGGGTGGGACGATCGTGATAGCGGCCGAGTGTTGGGACGGGATCCCTGATCATGGGCTTTACGGCCAGCTGCTGCGCGAGGCGGGTAGCCCCCGGCAGGTCCTCAGAACGGTGTGCGCGCCCGGGTTCCTGGCACAAGATCAATGGCAAGCGCAGATCCAGGCACAAATCCAAGAAAAGGCTTACGTCTTCGTCTACGCGGACGGTTTGACCGACGAGGCAATCATCGCCGCTTTGCTTCGGCCCTGCCGATCGATCGAGCGCGCGGTGGGTGGACTGATTGAGAAGTACGGCAAAGAGGCAGCGATTGCAGTCCTGCCGGAAGGACCTCAGACGGTGCCGTACGTCGCGTGAACCCCTCCAGTTATTTCCGGCGGGCAATACTGATCAGCGAGATGCCGCCCAGCGGGCCCCTGATCAATGGATCAATCCGCCTGATGAGCGGGACCAGGCGGTCGAACCGTCGCAGGCTTTTCTGGTGGAGCATGTCCCTTCCCCTGACTTTGCCGGACCAGAACCAGCCGATAACCCCGGGGAAATTATGATTGGCCACTTTTTCTACCTGAAAGCCTAGCTGTTCGAGCAATCTCACCAGTTCCCGCCTGCGGTAGCGTCTGAAGTGACCAAGCTCCTTGTCGAGCCGACAGTAAAGGTAGGGGTGGGCAGGGACCAGCAAAAGCAGCTTTCCACCGGGACGCAAAAGGCCAGCCATCGCACTCAGCGCGGCTTCGTGATTCTCAATGTGCTCCAGCACGTTTGAGCAGATGACGGTGTCGAACAGTCGACCCGCCAACTCCGGCGGTGGGCTGGTGTTCGCGTCCCAAGTGACACAGGAGAGCCGCGAATCGGCCCCCAACCGATCATAGAGGACCGTCAGGCTGGAACTGCTGGAATCCGTCGCGACCACTTCTTCCACCCCCGGGTGAGTCAGCACGTCCGCCGCGATATTCCCGATACCCGACCCGATCTCCAGGACGCTGGAACCAACGTGTCGACTGAAGCGGCTGAAAATCCATTGGTTGTACCGCCTTGCCTGCTCAAAAGCTTCGAGCGTAGCGATTCCGTGGTCAACAGGCTCCGGTGGACTGACCAGCACTCGTTCCAAGGCCTCGTTATCCTTCACGAAATTCCGGCTCAGGGAGAAACGGACGATATACCAGAAGGCGGCAATTCCATCTTTCCAGGTGATTTTCTTGCCCTGGAGATAGGAGCGTCCGTGGTAATTGATCGGCACCTCGTAAACAGTGCAGGGCAGCTTTGCGATTTTCGCAGTTACTTCCGGCTCAAAACCGAAGCGTTTTGCTTGCAGCCTGATGTTCTGGATGATTTCCCTTTTGAAGGCCTTGTAGCAGGTCTCCATGTCGGTCAGATTCAAGTCCGTGAACAGATTCGACAGCAAGGTCAGCAGCCGGTTGCCGATCGAGTGACGGAAATACAGAACCCGACGTTCCCCGTGCAGAAAGCGGGAACCATACACGACGTCGGCGCGCCCTGCCTCGATTGGCTTAAGCAGAAGTTCGTAGTCGGCAGGGTCGTATTCAAGGTCAGCGTCCTGGACGATGACCACTTCCTTGGTGGCCAGCTCGAAGCCCTTTTGGAGCGCCGCCCCCTTCCCCTGGTTGTGTGGCTGGAGGAAAACACGGACCTCGGGGTCGTCCTGAAGACGAGCCACGACGGCGCGTGTCCCATCGGTCGATCCGTCGTCGACAATGATGATCTCCTTTTCCCGAGGAAAGGCCTGGACTCTCCGGACGATTTCGGAGATGGTCCGACGCTCGTTATAGACGGGGATCACCACGCTGATGCTGCAAAGCTTGCGACCACCCTTGAACAACGGAGTACCTCCGACTGGAAGGGTAAATGAGATCCACGAAACGCGTCAAGGAGGTAACGGTTTGAGGTGTGCCGAACCCCAAGGACAACAAGGACAACAAAGACACCAAGGACGAAGACAGAAGATCGCTTCAGGCTTTTGTAGTTTTTGTCCTTGTTGTCCTTGTTGTCCTTGTCGTCCTTGGGGTTCGGCGGTCGCTAACCGTTTAGGCGCCCGACCGGACGGCGACCCGTCCCAGGAGTTCCGGAATCACCAAGGTCGGCCACGGCTCGCTCGGCCAGGTCCTGCAATCGGCGCACGATATCCGGCCGGTCCGCTGCCAGGTTCTTCGTCTCGCCGATGTCCGTCCCCAAGTCGTAGAGTGCCAAGGGGGTCTCGGCGCGCGCGTACTTGCTCGGGACTCCGCCTTTGCCCCCCGGCCGGCCCTCGAGGGTGGTGTACGAGTGTGGCAGATGAAGCTTCCAGTTCTCGCTTCGGACTGCCTGAAGCTCGAGACCCCAGAAGAAGTAAAGCGCGTCATGCGGTGAGCGGTTACCCGGCTGGCCGCTCGCGAGCGGCCAAATGTCCAGGCCGTCGATTCGGTGAGGCGGCAGGGGCGCACCGGTCAACCGCGCGATCGTCGGAAACAGGTCGATGGTCATCACCGGTTCCGCGGTTGCGGCGCCAGTGGGGATTCGCCCTGGCCACCGCATGATACAGGGCACTCGATGGCCTCCCTCCCAGACCGTGCCTTTGCCCTCGCGAAGCGGACCTGCAGAACCCGCATGATCGCCGTAACTCAGCCACGGTCCATTATCTGACGTAAAAATCACCAGGGTGTCTCGGTCCAGGTCCAGTCGCCTGATGGTCTGGAGAACTTCCCCGACCGACCAGTCTATTTCCATGATGACGTCGGCATACAAACCTGCGCCTGATTTGCCTGCGAACCTCTTCGAGACAAACAGCGGAACGTGCGGCATGGTGTGAGCCAGGTAAAGGAAAAAAGGACGGTTGCGGTTCTGCCTAATGAAATTAACCGCTCCTTCCGTATATCGGCGCGTTAGCAGCCTCTGGTCAGGATTGGTCTCGGTAACCCGGTCGCCTTCGATCAAAGGAAGCGGGGGGTGACTTTTGTCCTCCGGGTGGAACGGCCACATGTCGTTTGAATATGGCAGCCCCAGATACCTGTCAAAGCCATGTCGCAGCGGGAGGAACTGTGGATGGTGACCCAGGTGCCACTTCCCGAAAATCGCGGTCGCATAGCCCTTCTGCTTGACCAACTCGCCGAGGGTCATTTCGGAGTCGGCGATTCCCGTCGTGCTTTTGTGGTTGGGGGCGCCCATCAAACCGATACGATTTGGATAACAGCCGGTCAGCAGAGCTGCCCTGGAGGCTCCACAAACAGGCTGCGCGACGTGAAAGTCGGTAAACCTGATCCCCTCGGAGGCCATCCGGTCGAGATTCGGCGTGTTCTTGAGTCTCGAACTGAAACAGCCGAGATCGCCGTAGCCGAGGTCGTCTGCGAAAATGATGACGACATTAGGGGTGGTGGGATCACGCTTGGCCAGATATCCGGCGGATACAGTCATCCCCGCGGTCGAACGGCGCAAGAATTCGCGCCGGCTGACTGAACTCTGATTCATTGAGTGCTCTCCGACGGGGATCTTGGCGATGCCATCGAGGAATGTCAAGGGGTCGACGCAAAGGAGGCGTACCAGTCACGGTGTTGCCTTTACGAGTTAACATTTTCAACACCCTCGCTTTCGTGCGCGGCTCCGAAAAGCGGCAGGGCTACATGCGCTCCTAGCTAGCTGTTGATCATTTCCACAATGCGGCGTGCGACCGCACGTGGGACCAGCCGCACCGCAAAGGCCAGGGCCTTGTTCTTCAGCCCGGGAATAACGATTGCCTTGTTTTGGCGGAAGCCGCGATAACCGGCCCGGGCGACAGTCTGGACATCCATCACTCCGGAGCTGAAAAGCCGGGTCCGTTCCAATTCGGCTGTGGAGGCAAATTCTGTGTGGGTCGGCCCAGGGGCCAGGCAGGTCACGATAATAGGACTGCCGCGCAACTCGGTCGCCAAAGCCTCGGTGAAGTGGAGCACGAATGCCTTGGTGGCGTAATAGACAGCCATGAACGGACCGGGCTGGAAAGCCGCAGTCGATCCGACATTGAGAATACCTCCCCGTCCGCGCTCCTTCATCCCCGGGAGGAACAGGCAGGTAAGGTGGACCAGAGCGGCAACGTTCAGCTCGATCATTTCGAGCTGGCGCTCGACGGGAAGGTCGACGATTGCGCCGTGGGCGCCAAAACCGGCGTTGTTGACCAGGACATCAACCTGAACACCATCCCGGCGCAGGCCGTCGAAGAGGCGGGTGCGCGCCTCTTTCTCCGTCAGGTCCGCCGGGATGGCTATCACATTTGACTTAAACCGGCTCCTCAACTCGTCAGCCAGTTCGTTGAGTCGGTCGACCCGGCGCGCGACAACGACCACATCCGAACCATCCGCAGCAAACAACCGTGCGAGCTCGAGCCCGATTCCGGCGGATGCCCCGGTGATGAGCACCGTTTCGCGCAACCCGTCACCCCCTCGACCCGTTCTTTACGCCGGCCACGTGAGAGCGTCGATAAAGTCCTCACGCGTTCCAAACATGTAGTCGAAAAGGCGCTGATTGGGAGGCGGCTCGACATTCGTCAAAGCCTTGCGAGCCTGCTCCTCGTCCGCATGGCAAGAGCAATGAATCACACCGTCCGAGCCCTCAGCGCCGGCAAAACGGACGCAGACGATGTAAGTACCGCAGGCAGCCTCTTCGATATAGGGCTGGATCGCGCAGGCAGCCTGGTAGAGAAAATCAGTTTTCCGGGCATCCGGATTGGGTGCCTTGCTTTTCGATTCGTATAAAACCGCCATTCTTATTCTCCTCCGGTTAGGCGAGGCAGATTTGCACCCTATTCTACCTCTTCCTCACCGTTCATGCAGAGAAGGCGGCCCCGTGTCAGTAGATCACCTTGTTCAGCGGGTATTCTATGATGCCCTGGGCACCCGCTCTGCGCAACCGGGGGATGATGTCTCGCACAACTTCTTCGTCGATTACAACCTCGATCGCGACCCACTCACAATCGGTCTGATTCGAGATGGTCGGGGCATGGAGGGCAGGTAACAGGCTGGTCACTTCCTTCAGTCGGTCCTTTGGGGCATTCATCTTCAGACCGACCTTCGACTCCGCCTCCAGCGCGCCTTTCAGCAGCATCGCCAGAACCTCGATTTTTTCGCGCTTCCACCGTTCTTCCCACGCGGCTCGGTTAGCGATGAGCTTGGTCGTGGATTCGACTACGGTATCGACTATCCGGAGGTTGTGCGCGCGAAGTGAGGAACCGGTCTCGGTTCCCTCAACGATGGCATCAACGAGCTGCGGCGCCTTGATCTCGGTCGCACCCCAGGAGTACTCGACCTCGGCCGAAACGCCGTGTCGCGCGAGATAGCGACGGGTCGCGCTGACCAACTCGGTGGCGATCCGTTTGCCCTGCAGATCCTTGACCGTGCGGATCTCCGAGTTCTCGGGGACGGCAACCACCCAGCGGTAAGCTTGGGCCGTCGCCTTGCTGTACATGAGGTCTTCGATCTCCTTCACGTCCGCGTCGTTCTCCATGATCCAGTCTTTGCCGGTCAGGCCGCAATCGAGGACGCCCCGTTCGACATAACGCGCGATCTCCTGTGCGCGGAACATCAGGCACTCGATCTCCGAGTCATTTATGGCGGGCATGTAGGAGCGGCTTGAAACCGTGATCTGATAGCCCGCTTTTGCGAAGAGGCGCAGGGTCGATTCCTGCAGACTGCCTTTCGGAAGCCCCAATTTCAGCTTGTTCATCGGGTGGATTGCCCTTTCCAGACTTCGAGTCCAGGAAAAACCAGGAGGTTACCACGAAGCACACTCGAAGCAAAGCTCCTTGGCTGGCCTGGTTCAGCGGGGTCACCGCAGACTCGACCGGCGCACCTGCCTGACCCGGTTTGGGGGCGTAAAGCGGAACTGGCCGCGGAGCCTCACATCGCGGGAGGAAGCACCGACCGCCAATCCGTAGACGCCAGCCACCGTTTTCCACCCGGCAGCCGCCGTGTCAAAGTAAGAAAGCGAGCGCTGGTTGAGCTGAACGGTCACGCGCCGGGTTCCTCCGGGCTGGAGAAAGACCTTCTCAAAACCTTTCAGTTCAAGAACCGGGCGCTCGACGGGGCTCTCGGGTGGCTCGACGTAGATCTGCGTAACCTCAGCTCCGGCTCGTGTCCCGGTGTTCTTAACCGAGAAGGAGACCTGCAACCGAGTGCCGCTCAGGGAGTTGCCGGGAGCGATCTCGAGGTCCGAGTACTCAAAACTGGTGTATGACAGACCGAATCCGAACGGGAACAGAGGCTCGAGGCCCGCGCGGTCAAATCCGCGATAGCCGACGAAAACTCCCTCCTCGTAACGAGTCGCCCCGCCAGCGGGGGCATGGTAGTGCGGATAAACGGGATTCTCTTCCCACTGCCTTTCGAACGTAACGGGCAGTTTGCCCGACGGATTGACCTCTCCGAAAAGCACTTCGGCTATGGCCCTGCCCCCGTTCTGTCCGGGATACCAGGCGTGAAGAACAGCGTCAACCGCCCCCAGCCATCCCTGCATATCCATCGCACCACCGCCAAACAGAACGACAACCGTGTTCGGATTGGCAGCTGCCACTTCGGAAATCATAGCCGCCTCGCCGCCCGGCAGGAAGAATGTCCGATCGAATCCCTCGCCTTCTGATTCAGAATCGAAACCGGCACAAATGAGCGCAATGTCCGCAGTCCTGACGACCTCGGACATGAAAACGGGCCACCAGCTGAATTGAGCTACGGCGTCACCGGTGCCTTCGTAATACTCGATCACCAGTGAGTAGTTTCGATCCGCTTCTACGGAGACAACGGCACCGGTGGATCGAGCGGCATGGTCCGACCAATCGTGGATCAAGAGGCGGCCATCCAGGTACAGCCGGATTCCGTCGTCCGAGCGAGTGGTGAATTGATACTTCCCCGACTGGCTGAAACGGATGCGCCCCGACCATCGGACGGAGAAGCCTTCGGCGCTCAGCCCGGGGACCGGGGAGGCCGCCCCCCACTCGAAATTCACCTCGTCGTCAACCCGGGTGAAGGCTGGTGTTCCCGACAATTGCGTATTGTTGAAGTACTCGCCGAGCAACCCCGGCTTGGCGCTTCCGTGTTCATCCAGATACTCGAGCAGAGCGCCCTGGTTGGGATTCACGCGCGCTGAAAGCTCCACCGACGCTCGACCGGTGTTTTCGTAATATTCAACCGTGAGCTCGTAGACCTCTCCGGCCGAAACCTGGACATTCCATACGATCGGACGGGCAGAATGATCAGACCAGTCGTCCAGGACCACGACACCATCAAGGTAGACGCGGATACCATCGTCCGAACGAGTCTCGAACCGAATCACCCCGCTCTGATCGACCTTGAGCCGGCTCTCCCACCTCACGGAGAAGCCGTCGGCTGGAAGCGAAGGGTGGGGTGAACCATTTTCCCAGTCAAAGGCGATTTCCGTGTCGACCCGTCGGATGGTGGGCACCCCGAAGAGGCTTCGATTGGCGAAGTACGCGGCGCTGAAACCGGGCTGGACGGAGCCGGTTTGGTCGGTGGTCTCAAAGCGGATGTATGGGAGATATGGGGTCGGCAGATGGGTGATCGAGAAGTTCGGACCGGCGACTGCCTCCAGCCCTTCAGTTACACTGATCGGCTGGATCGGGGCCGTGTACGAACTGCCTCCCCCTGCCGGCACGCCGGGGTGAGCGTTGTCCCCGATCACAAGAATCGATTTCCCTTGGTCTCGGGCAAGGGGAAGAATCGGGCCCTCGTTCTTCAGAAGAACCACGCTCTCACGCGCAATCTCCAGCGCCGTCTGGTTAGATGAAGGATCAGCCAGCGGTATGGACGAGTCGAGCTGCGGGCGGTCAGGAAAGCCCATTTGGAGGATCTTGCGGAGGATCCGTCGAACCTTATCATCAATGGCGGCCTGCGGCACCAGGCCTGCCTGGATAGCGGCCAGGAGGCTGGAGTTCAGGTGAGCCCCGGTCGGCATCTCGAGGTCGAGGCCGCCGTTCGCGGCGGCAATCCCGTCGTAGGTGGCCCCCCAGTCCGACATCAGGATTCCGTCGAATCCCCATTCACCCTTGAGAATCGTGTTATTGAGGAACTCGTTCTCGGTGCAGTGCGTACCATTGACCGGATTGTAAGCGCTCATCACACAACCGGCGTGACCCTCCACAACACCGGCCTGGAAAGCCGGCAGGTAGATTTCACGGAGGGTGCGTTCGTTCAGATCGGAGCTTACGGAATGCCGATCATACTCCTGGTTGTTACACGCGTAGTGCTTCAACGTCGCCAGGACACCCTGCTCTTGAATTCCGCGAACCAGCGGAACGACCATGCGCGAGGCCAGAAGTGGATCCTCGCCAAGATATTCGAAATTCCGCCCACATAGAGGCGACCGATAGATGTTCAGCCCCGGACCTAGGAGTATGTGGACACCCCGCGCTCGCGCGTCGCGTCCGAGAGATAACCCCATGCGGCCGGCGAGATCGGTGTTCCAGGTTGCAGTGAGGGCAATACCGGCCGGATAGGAGGTCGCGGGCCCGTAATTACGGACTCCGACCGGTCCATCCGACATGAGGATTTCTGGAAGCCCCAAACGGGGTATCGCTCGAATCGCAAACCCGATCCCGCCGATGTAGTCCAGCTTTTCACCGGCGGTCATTTGCCCAAGAATCGATTCGACCCGCTGCTCGACGCTTTGGTTTTGTGCGAATCCGGAGAAAAACGACAGCCCGACCACAAGAGAACAGATGTACGAAAGTGACCTCGCCATCCAACCCTCCCTTATGGCTATCTTCGCACAACTCCCAATTTGCTTTTTGAACTAAAACGCGTTGAACGTGTAACATGGCACGCTCGATCACATCAAGCCTACATACGGGCCAGGACGAATCGGACACTATGCGAAACGACTTGATCATAGGAATGGCAGGAGCCGGAGGCGACGGCATCGTGGCAGCCGGCGAATCTTTGATGACGGCAATGGCCATCGAAGGCTATCACGCTGTTTTGACGAAGAGCTTCGGCTCGCAGATCCGTGGCGGCGAATCATCTTGCCGGCTGCGTGTTTCCACCGACCGGGTCCTGAACCCCGGTGGGACGTTGGATGTTGCGGTAGCTCTCAACTGGGATGATTTTCTCCGATTCGGCGGCGAGCTCCCGGTCGACGGACGAACAGTGGTCATCTACGACAGCAAGACAAAAGTTGCTCCTGATCAGCTGCCGTTGACCGAAGTGACCCCTGCGGTCGCCCTGGCGGTGCCCATTCAGGACATGGCCCGACAGCATGCCGGAACCGACAAGGCGAAGAACATAGTCGTTCTCGGCCTGCTGTCCGGGTGGTTCGGTCTGGCCCGCGAAGGCATCCTCGGCGGCATCCGCAAGAAGTTTGCAAAGAAGGGCGAGCAGGTTCTTCAGGGGAACGAGCGCGCCTTCGCGGCAGGGCTGGATTTCGCCGAAAAGAACCCTCTGCAGCTCGATATGGTCATGGCGCCGTCAAAACCGTCGGGCGAAAAGAACCTTCTCGTCGACGGAAACGAGATGTGTGCGGCGGCCGCCATTTTTTCAGGCTGCAGGTTCTTCGGTGGCTACCCGATCACTCCCTCATCCGAGATTATGCAGTTTCTCGCACGGGAGCTGCCGAAATACGGGGGGACAGTGCTGCAGGCCGAGGACGAGATCGCCGGCATCGGCTCGGTGGTGGGCGCCTCTTTTGCCGGAAAGAAAGCCATGACGGCGACTTCGGGTCCTGGAATGTCGTTGAAAACCGAGATCCTCGGGCTCGCGACCATTGCCGAGCTTCCGCTGGTCTGTGTCAACGTTCAACGCGGTGGGCCTTCGACGGGAATGCCGACCAAGAGCGAACAATCCGACCTGTTCCAGGCCGTTTTCTCGGCGCACGGGGACGCGGCCAGACCGGTTCTGGCGCCCACCGATGTGCACGATGTTTTCGGAGTGACCGTCGAGGCCTTCAATATCGCCGAACAGTACCAGACGCCCGTCATCATTCTCTCGGATCAGGAGATTGCGCAAAGGAAAGAGACGGTCCCGGCGATCGACACCTCCCGCTTCAAGATCGTCAGCCGCCAACTCCCAAACGAATCCGAGCTCCAGAGCTACGTGCGTTTCCGCATCACTGATTCGGGGATAAGCCCGATAAGCCATCCCGGGATGCCGGGGGGAAATTACCTGGCGTCGGGCATCGAACACAATGAGAGGGGCGCCCCAACAGCCAAGGGTGAAATACATGCCCAGATGAATGAAAAGCGAATCCGGAAGCTGCTCCCCCTGAAGTCGCGCCGCGACCTGTTCTTTATCGAAGGAGACCAAGCGGCTCCGGTTGCAATGATCAGCTGGGGTAGCGTGGCTGGCATGGCCATCGAAGCCCTCCAGCTCGCCCGAAAAAAAGGGATGCGGGTCAAGCTGATGGTGCCGAAACTGCTCTATCCGATACCCGAAGAGATCTACAACGAGTTTTTCGCATCGGTCAAGGCGGGGCTCGTGATTGAACAGTCGCACCAGGGACAGCTGTATCGGTTGCTGCGGATGTTTGTGAACGTCCCACCCGGAGTTCAGTCGATGGCCAAGAGCGGATCAAACCCGATTCTTCCAGAAGAGGTCCTCGCCCGTCTGAGACGATTGAAAGTGAGGCTGGAAAGCGGGCGCATGCCCGAGCCGGAACCGCAGCTAGGCTGACGCAATACAGCGCAATACAGTTACATACGAGGTAAGACATGAGCGAGACAACAACCGCCCGGCCGATCCAGGAATACCAGGCAAAAGATTACAAAAGCGAACTGAAGCCGATCTGGTGTCCAGGTTGCGGCGATTTCGGCGTGGTCTCTGCAATCTATCGAGCGCTGGCGAATATTGGTCGCCCGCCCCATGAGATCGCATTCGTTTCCGGCATTGGCTGCTCGAGCCGTATTCCCGGTTACACGACCGCCTACGGGTTCAACAGCGTGCACGGCCGCGCACTACCCATCGCGCAGGGCATAAAACTGGCACATCCGGAGTTGCTGGTCCTGGTTGCCGGCGGAGACGGGGACGGGTTCTCGATCGGAGGCGGACACGTCCCACACGCCATCCGAAGAAACGTCGACCTGACTTACATCCTGATGGATAACCAGATTTATGGGCTCACCAAGGGACAGCTATCCCCGACGTCGCCACGCGGTTTGAAAACCGCTTCGACCGCTCACGGAAGCCTGGAAGACCCGGTCAATCCACTGATGTATGTTCTCGGTTACGGTGCCGGCTACGTAGCGCAGGGAACTCCGGCCGATATGGCAGGACTTGCGGAAATCATCGAGGAAGGGATTCGTTACCCGGGATTCGCTTTCATCAATGTCCAGTCGCCTTGTGTGACGTACGGTGAAGAAGAGCAGCAACTGTCGGCTCAAAAGCAGAAAATGCAGAAGCTGAAGGACCTTGGTCATGACCGGGGCGATCGCTTGCGGGCTATGGCTCTCGCTCAGGAGTACGGAGTCCAGCTATACACCGGTGTCTTCTACCGCAACCCGGAGCCGCCTATGACCTATGAGACGGCAGTCCGCGGTCTTCAGACCAGCGTTTCCGACCAGGCGAAACCGGCGGCCGAGATCCTGAGCCTGTTTCAGCCCAGTTAAGAAAGACGACTGCCCACTGCGCACTACTCACTGCCCAAAGGCCAGTAGGAAGTGCGCAGCGGGAAGTGGGCAGTGGGCAGTGGGCAGTTGCTTAACGGCCTTCCTCCCTGATCAGCTCCTCGAAATCATCGGGGCTCTCATCCCCGCGGTCCTCATCCACCTCGGGATTTGTGGTGTTGCTTTCGAGATCGTCAGGGCTCGCCTCCTCCCATTCCTGAACTGCAGATCGATTGCGGTACTTTTCCTCGGTCTTGCGACCGGTGGCCTCGGGGTGTTTGGCCCCCCGCTTTCCGTGGTTCATCATAGGTAAAACTCCTTCCGATGAGATAAGGGCAGGCGTGTTGCGCTCGCCCGGAATGCCTGACTAGAGTCTAGCAAAGCGGTTCGCACAAACCGAGTGCGGCGGCGTGAACTCCTCGGCTACCCGGTTTACGATGGTTTCGTACGGACGTGGTATGGGAATCAAGAAGAGAGGGCAAGTGGACAAAGCTGGGCTGCAAGCCGAGGCCCGCGGATACCTTCGGAAAGCAGCTCATCTTCCCGACGCTGAGGTGACGTTCGAAGGCACCGCCGACGTTTTCGGCTACAAGTTCCTGGCCTTTTCTTTTCATCTTGCCGACTGGGGAGATTTCTGGCTGGTACGTGGAGAACAAGGTTACGGTGTGTACCCGCAGTCCGAGTACGAGACGATCCCCGAGGCTATCCTCGAGCATTTTGACAGCAAGGGAACTGATGTGGAATCGCAGCTGGCTGCGCACTTCCCTCCTCCTCGTGGAAAGAAGATCTGAAGCCACCCCACTGACCCACTGACCAACTGACCGGCTGACGAATAACACTGCTGACGATCTCGAACGAGCCAGCCGGGCCGGAAAGCGGCGGATTCTGAACCGCGAATCCGCCCTACGACTACCCGTCGTGCGAAAGTGAGCGGTCGTAGGGCGGATTCGCGGTTCAGAATCCGCCGCTTTCCGGCCCGGTTGGCACGATCAGTGGGCAGCAGGTCAGGTCAGTCGGTCAGTGCCAGCCGGTGAATCTCTCACAAAGCGCCTTGTCGGAACGATTCTCCCGTGCTAGCATCGCCGCTGTTGACAGTCCAATCTGCATAAGTGGCTGGGGGGCCCTGGACGTCAGGAGAGAACCGATATGGTGATGGAAACTTGGCAGTGGATCGTAGTCGCGGGGCTCGTGTTGTTGCTCATCGTGGCTTTGGTGCTTCGTTCAAAGCAGCGCGGTTGATGGTGAGCGGGCGCCTGTCTCACGGTTCGAACGGGACATGACCCGGCCTTAATCGTCTGGGTTGGTTCCTTCCGTGTCCCAAGCGCTCCCCATCCTACAGGGCGCAGTTGCAGGTTGGCCGCTGAATCTGATCAGGCAGTGTCTTCTGCCAAACGTCCAAGGTCTCTTCACACAGCCCTACCGGACAGATCTCGCGGAGTCGATCTACGATTGGCCGATAGAGACCGACTCGCTCAGCGAGTGGGTAGCGGGCCAGCGCGCCCGTTTCGTCACACGGCTCCAAGCCGCTACGTAAGTCGGGTGGCAGAAACTTCAGCAGACCCTTTTCCGAGCGCAGACAGCCGAGCGTCACCCTCTCCGGACGCAGATCCGCCACTCTCTGGGCTGCTGTGGAATAGTCATAGCCACGAAGAATCGGGTCGATTCTCATCCGAATCCGCCAGCCGGCATTCTTGAGGGCGGACGCGGCGGCAAACCGATCGTCTACCGCCGGAGCTCCTGGCTCGAAGTCCCGCGCGGCCCGACAATCATTGACCGAAAAGGAAACGATCGCGTTGGCTGTCGGCTGAATCTCCAACAGCGATTGGCACTCGCTGATTCCGCCCTTGGTCACGAGAAGGACCGAATGCGGTCGAGCCTTGCGTTCGGCTTCTGTCCGGAACAGCTCGACCAGGTCCTTTACGATCGGCCGAATTCCCTCAAAACAGAGACTGTCTGAGAGGTTGCCTGTGTTCAATACATAGGATTCCAGTCGGTCCCTGGCAATCCAGGCGAGGATCTCACGCATCATCTTCTGGGAATTCCCGTAGACGCGCGGCTGTGGCAAATACCAGAAGGTCGATCTCAAGTAGCAGTATCGGCACCGAGGTTCGAAGGAGCAGCCGTTAGCGTGGGAGAGGACGTAGAAGTTCGGGCAAACGGTCCTCGCTGGGGTGGTGCGGAATATTTCGATGAATCGGCTGTGACGCTCTTCTTGATGAAAGCCAGGGTTTGCGCTCATAGATGCGCAGAGTTTATCCTCGCTTGCGCCAGTTTCAAAATCCCCGCACATGCACTACGCTATACTTCAGCGGCCTTTCACGGAGCAATGATGCCGATTTCTGAAAAAGCACGTGCCATACTCGTCGAGAGTCCCGAACTGATTTACTCCCTCCACACTTCGGCGACCGGGCCATCCGGCACACTCCCGCTTACCGAAGAATTTCTGCGCGAGGCGCCGAGTGGGGACGTTTTCGGCTGGACGCAGAACGTCGGAATGGGATGGGATCCGGCACTGCTTGGCGGAAAGCAGGTCCTGATTCTCGGAACCCAAGGCGGCCTCCGACGCCCTGACGGGAGTCCGGTCGCTCTCGGGTTTCACACCGGCCACTGGGAAATCGGGTTGTTGATGGAAGAAGCGGCCGTTGAGCTCAAAAACCGAGGCTGCATTCCGTTTGCCGGCTTTTGTTCGGATCCCTGCGATGGAAGGACCCAGGGCACGCCCGGAATGATGGACAGCCTGGCGTACCGGAATGATGCGGCAACGGTGCTGCGCCGGCTGATCCGGAGCCTCCCGACGCGACACGCGGTCCTCGGCGCCGCGACCTGCGACAAGGGACTCCCCGCCATGATGATGGCGTTGGCCTCCATGCGCGACTTGCCCTGCCTGCTGATGCCTGGAGGCGTCACCCTTCCGGCGACCGGCGCCGAAGATCTGGGCAAGATCCAGTCAATCGGGGCAAGATTTGCCCACGGAGAAATCACACTCGCGTATGCCCAGGAGATGGGCTGCCGGGCGTGCGGGTCTCCGGGCGGCGGCTGCCAATTCCTTGGGACTGCCGCCACCAGCCAGGTTGTTGCCGAAGCCCTCGGCCTTGCCCTGCCACACTCCGCGCTATCTCCTTCTGGGCAGCCTGTCTGGAAGGATATGGCCAGACGCTCCGCCGATGCCGTGGTTCACCTTGCGGAGCTCGGGCTTTCGACCAAGGACGTCTTGACCCAGGCCTCGCTGCACAACGCAATGGTAGTTCACGCGGCGTTCGGAGGATCGACGAATCTTTTGCTTCATATCCCGGCAATTGCTTACTGTGCCCGACTGCCCCGTCCCGGGGTGGCGGACTGGATAGACGTCAACCGCAAGGTGCCTCGCCTGGTCGACGTTCTTCCTAACGGCCCGGTCGGACATCCGACGGTCAGGGTATTTCTGGCCGGCGGAGTACCGGAGGTGATGCTGCATCTGCGCGATCTCGGCCTGCTCCAGCTTCAGGCGCTAACCGCTGTCGGTGAGCCGCTCGGGGAGGTGCTCGATTGCTGGGCGTCGTCAGATCGAAGGCAACGATTGCGGTCGCTTCTGCACGAGCGGGACGGGGTGGACCCGGACGATGTGATCATGCCTCCCGCGCGAGCCGCGCAGAGAGGTTTGACCAGCACGGTCGCCTTCCCGACCGGTAACATCGCCCCCGAAGGCGCCGTCGTCAAGACTGCAGCCATTGACCCTTCCGTCATTGACGCGGACGGCATTTTTCGAAAGACAGGCACGGCCAGAGTCTTTACAACCGAGCCGGAGGCCATGCGTGCGGTCAAGACGGGGGGGGTTCGGGCTGGTGACATCCTCGTTCTCATCTGCGCCGGCCCCAAGGGCAGCGGCATGGAGGAAATCTTCCAGATCACGTCCGCCCTCCGACACCTCTCGTTCGGACGCCATATCGCAGTGATCACCGATGCCCGCTTCAGCGGCGTGAGCGCCGGGGCCTGCATCGGTCATGTCGGACCGGAGGCTCTGGCTGGAGGACCGATCGGGAAACTGCGAACCGGAGACCTGCTCCGCATCGAGATTGACACCCGCAGACTAACCGGGAGCCTGAACCTCGTCGGAGAAGAAGGCTCGGCCGCTTCAGGGCTGAGTTCGGACTCCGGTGATCTCCTGCTCGCCGGCCGGTCGTTCCGAAGTGACTTGCGCCCGAGAACGGACCTGCCTGACGATACCAGGCTGTGGGCCGCGCTCCAAGAGGTGGGGGGCGGAACCTGGGGAGGCTGTATCTTCGACGTCGATCGAATAGTGGAAGTGCTGGAGGCCGGCCGCGAAAAGCTAGCATCCGACGGATCGGACCGATCGGACGGATCCGTCGGATCACCTAAGACGAAGGCGAGAACTGCACGATGAAGGTCTTTCGAACCAGCCGCGGAATAGTGGCCCAGGACGGAGGTGGGCACCGCCTTCTGCCCGGTTTCGACTGGAACTGGTTGTTCCAGGAGACGAACGTGGTTGGCCTGTTGCACCAGCTGCTGGAACGCGCCGGGCGGCCGATCGCATTCGATACGGCAGACCTTCTTGCACCGATCGTTACGCAGGAAGTGTGGGCCGCGGGGGTGACCTACACCCGGAGCCGGACAGCTCGCGTGGAGGAATCCAAGTCGGCCGGAGGCGCGAGTTTCTACGACAGAGTCTACGAAGCACCCCGTCCGGAACTCTTCTTCAAGGCGACGCCCGCGCGCACTGTCGGCCACGGCCGAAAAGTCGGAATTCGAGGCGATTCCAAATGGAGCGTACCAGAGCCCGAGCTGGCTCTCGCCATCAACACCGCCGGCCGCGTGTTTGGGTACACAATCGGCAATGACATGAGCGCTCGCGACATCGAGGGAGAGAACCCGTTGTACCTGCCCCAGGCAAAGATCTACGATGCCTGTTGCGCTCTCGGTCCCGGACTGCTGATCGGGGATTCACTGGATCCTTCGACACTGATATCTCTTGCCATTTTCAGGCAAGCCAAGACCGTGTTCGAGGGAACAACCAGCCTGGGCGCCATGAAGCGGTCGCCGGAGGAGCTGGCCGACTATCTTTTCCGTCACAACAACTTCCCCGCAGGTTGCTTCCTGTTGACCGGCACCGGAATTGTCCCGCCGAACGATTTCAGCCTGCGCGAAGACGACGAAATTCAAATAACCATCGAACCAATCGGGACCCTCGTTAATCGCGTGAGAGTCCTGTAGGGCACCGGTCTCGATCTCTGCAGGATTGGCGCAGTCAGTCTGCCTCGGCGTCGGTCAATTCTGTACGAACCCGGGATTGGTTTTCGGTTTGAGGTCCGAAGAGTCGATCTGACGTTGAGTGCTCACGGCTCAAACTCTACGGTTCCGCCCCAAGACCGGTGAATCGGGTAGTAGAAAGTGCCGAAATTCGGGGAATCGACGTTATTCTGCACATCCCGGGGATTGAAATTGTTGAACAGGTTGTAGATCCGAAACCCCACCCGAGCCGTCCACTTCCTCACTTTGACCGGTTTGGTGATGCCCAGGTCCAGCGTTGTCAGCCTCGGGAACCGGCCACCCCGGTTCCTTGGGCCGACAAAATTGAGATTCTCATCAACCAGTGAGTACGGGAACCCGTCCCGAATCTCAAGAACCGGAGCGAGGAGCAACCCGAACGGCGCCAGCATGAGGCCACGCCAGATGAGACGATTGGGCACGTCAACCGGCGCCAGTGAGTACTCATTTGGCCGGATGATCGGATTACGGAAATTTCCGAAGAACTGGTCAAATGCATTGAGATCCGCTTCCGAACGGGATCGTACGTAGGACCACGTCAAGTTGTGATCTTCGTCCCGGTAGTATCTGAAGCTGAGCTCAGTCTCGCGATAGCGCGACCGGCCGCGGCTGTTGAGGATCAGGGCGCCAACTTCTCCGCTCTCGAAGGGATCCACGATCAGTTCGCGGTGGCCGCTTCGACGAAAATGGTTGACCTTGATTATCAGGGTATTGGTCAGCCGGTGGTTGTACTCGATGTTCCAGATCGCGCCAAAGGGGCTGTGAAGCTCCTGGCCCGCGATATGATGGAACTGGACCGTGCGTCCCGCCGCGGGTCCGCTGAAATAGGTGACCGCCTGTTTTTCGTATGATGGGAAGGCGGCAACGTTCAGTGGCGTCCGTCCGAAAAAGTAGCCCGCGCCTCCCCGCAGAATACCCTTCCCATCCCGCAGAACACCGAGAGCAAAGCCCAGGCGGGGAGACGCGTTTATTTCCGAAAGAACGCCATCCCGGTCGAGCCTGAACCCCATGTCCAGGAGGAGTCGATCGTTCAGGCGCCACCGGTCCTGGGCAAAAAAAGCGGTATCGGTGTTTCGGACTTCCTGTGACGAGGGACCGGAGAAGTCAATGCGGCCGTTCGGGAGGCCGTCTATCCCGAGCACCTCGACCGGGCTGCTTTCACTCGTTCCGTCAAACCTGGCATGAAGGAGATCCACCCCCACTTTCACGAGGTGAGATCCGCCGGGCCCCTGCAGGAGGGTAGTTAACCCTTCCGCCCACTGGACACTTTTGGTTCGCCTCGCCTGCCGGTTGAAGAAATTCCCCCGGTTCTGCTCGGGAAAAAGCTGCATCGGCTCGTTTCCCTGGCCGAAAATGTCCACATCGAAGTCTCTGAAACCGGCCACACTGTCGAGCGTCATCCTGGCTGACAGCACCGAACTCAGGGAGACCACGAATGCGTGCCCGCGCTGGTGGAAGTTGGGGGATACGGGCTGCGGGTTGAACGTATTGAGGTTCACGTAGTCGAGCTTACGGGGGAAAATCGCGATTGTGGTTGTAAGCGACTGCCTGTCGGAGAGGTTGGCATCCAGCCGGGTGAAGCTCTCGAAGGATTCGAGCCGGCTGTCGTTCTTAAGATCGGGAAGCGCACGCACCCGGGTCTTGATATTCATGTAGCGCACGCTTTGAGCCAAGTAAACGCGGTCTTTGACCAGCGGCCCCCGGACAGTCAGACGAGGAGTGAACCCACCGATTCCCATCAGGTGACCGTTCCGCCATTTCGGCCGCGGAACGAAATTGTTTATAGCGTAGCGCCACCGGTTATCGCCTTTACGTGTTTCGACCCTCGCCACGCCGGATGAGAAGCGTCCGAATTCCGCCGAGTAGGGATTCGGCAGGACATCCACGTACTCGATCGCGTCGATAGGCAGTTCGTATCCGAAGTTGCCGGTCGCGACGTCGGTGGCATCGACGGTTCCCACCAGCAGTCCGCTCTGGGTCGGCTGTGCGCCCTTGAAACTGATCCGTCCGTCGATCCCCCGAACCACACCGGGGACGAGCGGGAGAAGCGCCTGAAAGTTGTCTCCCTTCAGCGGCGCCAGATCAAGCAAGCGCGCTTGGACGGTTTCCCCGGCGTCAGTCTTTTCGCTCTCTGCCGGCCTCGATGAAGCCTCAACTTTCACCGACTCAGCAGGGGCGAGGAGCTCAAGCTCGATCTGGACCTCGACCCTATCCTCGGAAACCCGGATGTTCACTTCCCTTTCTTTGAAGCCGGCCGAGGCCACACGGATGACGTATTCTCCGGGTGCGAGATCACTAAAGGAAAAATCGCCCGAGGGATCGGTCCGCGTCTCAAGCGCCTGACCGGTGCTGCGCGAAACAAGTCGCACCGAGGCCCCGGTCACCGGGGATGATTTGAGTTGAGCTACGACCCTTCCGTGAATCGAGCTCGTTGAGGAGGCAGAGAATGCGCTCGCAAATAGAGCGAGGGCAAAGAGAAGGTAAACAGCCAGTCGCATCCGAAGATCATCATACTATGCCACGCGGGGCGTTCGGAGCTTCGGCAGGTTCCTCTAGGCCTTCTGGTGCATTTCGGCCACAATCGTGTGCAGCCACCTGACATGATCGTGGTCGTCGGCAGGACGTCCTTCATCCACCAGTTCGAAGTCCGCAATTTCTGTATCGCGAAAACAGCAGCGTTCGCCATCGACTTCGCAGACTCCGCAGTAAAACCTGTTCTCTGCGAATGTTCCAGTGGCTACGTGAGTGAACCGAACCGTATGTGATTCGTGCCGTGAATACGCAATGTTGTGTCGAATTCGCAAATACATACAGCCTCCGAAGAGAACCAACCGGCAACTGAGACCGCTCGGGTGATGAGAGATCAATTCGCCGTGGATTTGTGGAAAGGACTCTGCCTTTCACGAAGCAAACCCAGTGCCAGAGGCATGGTAAGCAGGCGCTCTGACACAAATCTCGGTTGGGCTTCTTCTCACCGCACTAAAGATGCATGTAAGGCGTTAGGGTGGCAAAAACAAGGCGGGGAAAAATTCCCGAGAGGCGGATGAGCCGGCCAACGAGGGTTTGGAGCGCACCGGTTGTACCGGCGGCGAAATTGCGGGCCGCGTAGGTCGTAGTCCGTTCGGGTCGCCAAGCGGTACAGAACCGCAAACGGAGCGCCTTCCAGCGAAGTGCGCGGATTGTCACCGTATGCACCCGGCTCCGAGCCAAGGCAGTCGCTCACGGAAACAATCCGCGCACTTCGCTGAAAAGCGCTCCGTTTGCGGTTCTGTACCGCTTGGCGACCCGAACGCCTTACACTCCGGGTGTTCAAACGTCTCGTACCTCCTCAGGCGAGTTTTCGCCCGGGCAGGTTCCTACAGTCGCTACTCCGAAGTGGCCGGCTGGACGTCGCCTCCTTCGCCGGGCGGCGAGGCAGGGCGGGTACTTGCCTGACAATTCGGGCAGTATCGCCACTCGGACTTGGTCGGATAGCCGCACTGCGCGCAGAACTCCGTCTGGACCGGGGTCCCGCAGTACGGGCAAAAACTTCCGCCGCTCGTGCTGGCGCCACATTTCTCGCAAAGCACCGAGCCGTCTCCCGGTCGAAGGATCAGGTAAACACACAGACCGAAGACGAAAGAGACGAGGGTGAGCGCTGACCAGCGTGCCGGATTTTGCATCCCACGCGCATGGGCGTCCAGGTAGACCCATGTGGGCAGAAGGAACCAGAGAAACAGCACCGAACCTGCAAGGATAATAGCGGAAATCGCCATAGGGGGTTCATAACTATCCCAGTCATACCCGGCATGGGTATTCAGGCGGGTCAGTTTCAAATAGACATTGCCGAGCATCTCGCCGCGTTCGTTCTGAAACGGAGTGGAGAACACCACACGGTCCTCGTTCTCGTCCCACTGATACCAGCGTGGCTCGCGCCCCTTCCCCGACGCTTCGCGCTCGTAGCGGGTGAGGTCCAGGCTGTGGTGATCGTGAACCTGTCGTCGAATGAAGTCCTGACGGTCGGTGAAACGCCCTTCCTCCTGGATTTCCTTCTTGTACTTGTCGTAGGCCGAATTAAGCCGTGCAAAGGCCTCGCTCGGAACGCCGAACAGAAATTCTCCCCGGCTGTCCATCGCCCAGAAGTACAGCCGCGCCTGTTGGTATTCATCAAAGTACCGTGCCTGTACCTGCCCAACGAGGTTCGGATCGACCGGCAGGCTAGTGATTCTTTTTGCCGTCTCGTTCAAGTAGGCGCGGTACTTCGTGATCAGCTCCTCTCGCCGGCTCTGTTCTTCCTCCGCTCGACGGCGAAGAGCATCCTCACGCGACGCGGTCGCTATAATGAACACGACACCAGACACGAGCATGACTGCCAAACCAATGAGTGCCATTCGTCTCAGCAATCGCTTTTTGTTCTGCATAACGATCTCCTGCGATCGGTTGTTGTGCTGCCGTTCAAATCAACCCCTGCCCGACCGCCTCGATTCCCACCAGAGAACCGGGGCAAGAGCCAGTGCAAGAAGGCTGCCGGTACCGAAGAAAAACAGCGCCGCAATCCCGCGCCCCCCTAGCTCCCTGCAGACCGGCCAGAGACCCATGGATTTCCAAACAGAAGCGGACTCCAGCGCGGATCCAGCCACCGCGATCAGGGCAAGGGCCAGGAAAATTCCACCAATGTGCCCGAAGGCGACTCGGATCCAGGACAGATCGATCGCAACGGGTGATGAGACAGACGTCGTCCTGATTCGCGCCTGGAGCCGGGCCCATACCAATGGCGGAGGGGGCTCGAATCGCGACCCTTGGAGGACTGAGACGGCGTGCTGCAGTTCCTCGAACTTCACCGTGCAATCGGGGCATGCGTTCAGATGCAATCGCCAGATCGCTTCATCTTCCGGATCAGAGCCCGGCGGGAACTCGCGGAAAACCAAGGTCACCAGTTCCCGGTCAAGCAGGTGTCGCATTTACTGTTCCTCCGGCGACAGCCGGCGCCGCAATTCGGCGACGGCCCTGTGAAAACGCGCCTTCAACGTCCCTTCGGGCGCCCCCGTGACCGAGGCAATCTCGCTGAATTTCATTCCTCCGACACAGCGAAGAACCACGATCTCGCGCATCACAGGCGACAGGCCCCCCAGCGCACGGGACACCAGATCAGCTTCCTCTTTGCGTTGCAGGCTCTCGGCCGGATCGTCGGCGCTGACCGGAACTGGAATAACGCCTTCAACGATCGCCTGGTCGGAGACCTCCAGCAGATGACGTTTGCGAACCAGTTCTGTTCGGACCACATTCAGCGCAACCCGGTAGAGCCATGTGCGAAACTCGCCTTTTTGGGGCTGGAAGGTACCGGCCGCCTGCCACACCCGCCAAAAGGTCTCCTGCAGAAGATCTTCCGCGAGCGGCGCGGATCCCGCACAACGCAGGACGAAGTTGTAGATGCGGACCTCGTACCGGCAATAAAGAACCTGAAACGCCTGCCGATCCCGGTTGGAAACCCGCTTCATCAGTGCTTCGTCCGAAAACTGCTCAATATCCATCAGCGCTCACTGGATGATACCGGGTCGGGGAGAAAAAAGTTGCACAGTCTGCAAACCGAGGACGCGAGAGGGAGCAGGAGACGCAAATGTCCTCACGCAAGAGCCGCTATGGACGCAAGAGGAACGCAAGGGGAAGGCAGAGAATGCGGTGTTCCTTTAGCGTTTCTTTTGCGTCTCTTGCGTCTCTTGCGTGGGAACATTTGCGCCCTTTTGCTGGCTCCGCGCCTCGAGCTCCTGAAACCCGTTACGCGCTTCCCGGACGAAACGTTCGACCAGAGCCCGGTCCTTGCGGCCGTCCGGTCTTTCGACACCGGTGTGCGAATCGACCCCGGCAGGCGCGACTTCCAGAATGGCTCGTCGCACGTTTGCCGGATTTAGTCCACCCGCGAGAATCAGCGGCTGACCCGCCTCCCGGGCCAGAGCCCGGCTCACCACCCAGTCATGCGTCTTTCCGGTCGCGCCTGACGCGCCGGTGTCCGGATCCAAGGTATCGGTAAGGAAGAAGTCTACGAACTGGGCGACCGATCGTGCGGCCTCCATAAGCGGGGCCGGATCAGAACCGGCCACGATGATGCTTCTGATGATCGTAAGCTGTGGTGCGAGCACCCGGAGCCCCGACAGCTGTTCGGAAGTGATCCGCCCGTGCAGCTGAACCGTGTCCGCCCCGATAAAGCGTGCCAAGTCCAGTATAGCGACCGGATCAGCCAGATAGGTGATCAGGACCTTTCGAACACCGGGCAACCGGCGAATCAGTTCCCGAACGCTCGCCTCAGGTAGATCCTCCCGATGGTAATCCAGGCGAAGCGGGAATCCCAGGTGCGTGGCTCCCGCCTCACACAGCATGATTGCTTCGTCGAGATCCCTAATCCCGGCGATCTGAATAATCGGGTTGACGACCCTTTCTTTATTCCGCAATCCGAAATCCGCAATCCGCAATTATTTCACTGCTGCTTTCGTCGAAAATGCTTGCACCTCACCCCTGTGCACTTTGAGCAACCGCGCGTGCGTGGCTTTCAGCGCTTCGATCATTTCCGCGTACGGGCGATCAGTCACGTCGACCAGGCCGATGTTGTAGTTTTCGCCGTCGAAGCGTCCGGTGGCCGGCTGGTCGGCCCACTGGAACCAGTGCGTTCCGATCATTTCCGGCATGGCGAAAGCCTGTTCCACGTAATACCGATACGCGACGCCGCGTTCCTTTTGGTCGCGAACCTGGACAAGGCTGGCAGCCAGGCCTCTCCCCGGGGTGCCAAAGTGGAATTCACCGATCACAACCGGCTTGCCCGTCAGGTCCGAGATCCTCTTCATGCGCTCCGGCGATACCTGGGAGTTGTAGATATTCACGCTGTAGACGTCAAACGCCTTCGCCACTTTGATCTCTGCCTCGGTCGGAGACCCACCGCTGCGCATCCCGAGGTTCAGGTGGTTGGGGTCGTACTTGCGCACAGCGGCGCTGGTCACCTCGATATAGCGCTCGAAAGCCTTGTCGATGAACTGCTTTCGGCGCTCCGCGGTATCCCCCGCGGCCAGCCACTTCTTCAATTCCGCCTTTGTTGACGTTTCGGCTCCGGCGAGGATCAGTTCGACAGTCTGGAGTTCCTTCTGCGGAAATGGAGGTTCGTTGGCCAAGAAGTAACCAAGCAGCCACGGGTCGTCTTTCCGCGGAGCACACTGCTGCCGGGCTCTCTCGTCGGCAACCCGGGCAAACTCCTCCGAATACACGTCAGGGAGACCCAGATAACCTATTTCGGTCAGCCAACCGCGTAGCGGGATCACGTATGGCTTACGACGAGCGTCCCATAGCCGTTGATCGCTCCAGTTCGCAACCGTGTTGAGGCCCCACGACTCCATTCGCCGGACGGTCAAGTCGATCCACTGGGTCGTCCACGTGTCGCCGAAGCGGCGGACGAGATTCCAGGCGAAAAAGGACGCTCCCCGGTCCCCTTCGCGCCCCTGAGGGCCATTGGGGCTCGGTGGTGGCAGCTCGGCAAATAGATGCTCGCGACCGGAAGTCCTCGTCGCGTTGAACGGTTGGATGACGTCGCTGCCGACGGAGAGAAACAGGTGACCGTCCGGATCGACAAACCACCATTTGCCGTCGATCTGCTGCACCCGGAAGAAGCCGGTCGCCTCTGCTTTCGTACTTTTGTATCCGCCATAGCTGCAGTAGTCGAAATCACCGGGGGACAGCTTCTTTTCTTCTGTACGCCACGATTCCTGGAGTTGGTCGAGCGAAGCAACCTTTCCCGGCCAGTCGCCATGAGCATATTGCCCGAATTTGTCGATCACCGGAGCCCCTTCGAGAACGGCGTCCCCCGGAGACGTCTTGGCGAGTGCAATCGAGCGAATCTCAAGCTTGGGGGATCCGATCGGCTGCTCCATGACAAATGCGATCGAATCGACTGCGTTCAAAGGAACGAACGGGCCCCACAGCCCGAGGAAATATCCGAGCCTTGACCGGTTCCCTACCGCGGCCATGTCGTGACCCGTCTTCGGCGCCTCGGCGAGCAATGCCACGGGAATCGCGGCCCGAATCCAGACATCCGGGTATGGATGGAGGCGCACTCGGCTGTAACGTGGCTTCCCTGCGGCATCCTGGCCCGAATAGATCCGCAGGTCAAAGCGTTGGGGCGACGAAGCCCGCATTTCGAGGACCAATGCCTCGAACCCCGCCCAGTCGCTTGGTACTTGGCCCGGCACTTCCTTAAGCGCAATTCTCGTCTCCGACAGCTCCCGCGAGGAATCGAAGACGATCGTTTTCGGAAGCCCCTGACCGTTTACCGTCTGGCCGAGAGGGGCCAACAGAGCGATGGCGATTAGTAACATTCGGAACATGCTTGCACCTCGTTTGAAACTATGACCACAACAGAGTGGACAGCAGGGACAAGCAAGCTGATCTGTTGTCCACGATGTCCACATTGTCCATATTGTCCACGACAGCGCTTTATCTTCGAACCAACAGCGAAATTGCCATTGCAAAACCCACTGCCACCGCAATGCCACGAACCGCCTTTCGGCCCATTTTTTGTGCCAGGGTAGCGCCGCCATAGCCGCCGGCGATAGCCCCCGCCGCCATGACGGCTGCATCCAGCCAGTGAACCGAACCCGACCAGGCGAAGTAAGCGGCGGCAATCCCGTTGATGCAGAGTGCGAAGAAGTTCTTCAACCCGTTCATCTGGTAGATATCGGTGAGACGGAGGAGTCCGAGGGCGGCCAGCATCAGTATCCCGATCCCCGCACCGAAGTAACCCCCGTAAACCGCGACAAGGAACTGGAAAAAAATGGCCCCGGCCCACCACAGCTTCGAGTCATGCGGCGTGCTCCCGGAGAGGAGGGTCCTCTGGAGCGGCTCCTGCAGTGCCAAGAGAACCGTGGCGCCGAGAATCAGGTACGGTACGAGAAACGAAAACGTCTCGGTCGGGGTTTTCAGCAGTAGCACCGCGCCGACGATCCCTCCGAGGATCGACGGACCGGTCAGCAGCGCCAGCCACTTGCCTCCCCCGCGCAGGTGCGGGAAGAAGCCGACCATTCCGGCCAAAGAGCCGGGCCAGAGAGCCACGGTGTTGGTTGCATTCGCCAGGATAGGATCCCGGCCAAGCCAGACGAGGGTCGGGAAGGTAATCAGGGTACCGCCGCCGGCAACCGAGTTGATCATCCCGGCGGCAACGGCAGCCACGAACACGATCGGCAGATGCCACGCTGACACCGCACGAGAGTACTACGAAAAGGGCGGCCTCGTCTTGCCTTCGTTGCCGCCCCCCGGCAAGTCGTGCTAGCTTCTCGGAAATGACGCAGGCCGCTTTCATCAAAGATGTTCATAGCCTGTTCCCCGAGTATTTGCGGGACGAGAGCCGGCGGATCGGGACTGCCGACTCCATTTCCTTTCCAGAAAGCGAACAGGAAATAAGGGACCACCTGGCCGACTGTGCAAGGCAGCGGCTGCCGGTGACGGTTCAAGGCGCACGAACCGGCATAACAGCCGGTGCGGTACCGGAGGGCGGTCACATCCTGAACCTGTCCCGGCTCAACAGAATCGTTGACTTCCGACCGGGCGATTCACCATCGGTAGTCGTCGAGCCAGGCGTTTCGCTCGCGGCGTTGCGGGAGGTGATTCGGGACGAAACGGCAGGTGCGTTGTTCTTACCTCCCGATCCCACGGAGACGTCGGCTTCCGCTGGAGGCATGGTCGCCTGCAACGCGTCCGGGGCACGCAGCTTCCGCTATGGCTCTACCCGCCGCTATGTCAACCGTCTCAGTGCGATTCTGCCTGACGGCGCTCGACTGGAGATCGAACGCTCGGTCCAGCAGGCCGACGGCAGGCACTTCGCCCTGGGCACGGATACCGGGAGAACGATCACGGGCGAACTGCCGGGCTACTCGGGTCCCCCGATCAAGAACGCCGCCGGATACTACGCCCGGGATGACATGGACTTGCTCGATCTTTTCATCGGGGCAGAAGGCACGCTCGGCGTTGTCTCCCGAATCGAATTCCGCCTGCTGCGGGCTCCTGCCATCCAGGCGGCCCTGCTGGTCTTTCTTCCGGATGAAAGGCTGGCCGTCGACCTGGTCGTCCTGCTGCGCGAAGAAGGTGCCGCTGCCATCGAATTCTTCGGTAGCGGCTGCCTGAAGCTGGTTCGTGAACGGCAGAACCAGGCCGTCTCGCTTTCAGCCGATCTGGCGGAGCTGGGCGAAATCCCAGGCGAGGCCGGTGCGGCTATCTACCTGGAATTCCACACCGAATCGCGCGAAGCGCTCGATCGACTGCTGGACAAGACGATCGTCCTCATTGAACAATGCGGGGGCACCCCCGAGCGCACATGGTTCGCCGAAGGGGAGAAAGAGATGGATCGACTGAAACGGTTCCGGCATGCCGTTCCCGAGTCAGTCAACCTGATAATCGGGGAACGGAAGAAAAAGACGCCCTCCCTGACTAAGCTCGGGACCGACCTGGCTGTTCCTGATGAGGCGCTGCGGGACATGATGCACCTGTACAAAACCGGTTTGGACGAATCCGGGCTCGAAAGCGTGGTGTTCGGCCACATCGGCGATAACCACCTGCATGTCAATATCCTACCCAACAGCCTGGACGAGTACGAGCGCGGCCATTCGCTCTATCGGGCGTGGGCGGAGGCCGCAGTCCGCCTGGGGGGAACGGTTTCGGCTGAACATGGTATCGGAAAACTGAAACGAGACTTCTTGGAGATCATGTACGGTCCGCAGGGAGTCGCCGATATGAAAAAGGTAAAACAGGCATTTGATCCTAACGGCCTGCTGAATCGGGGCAACCTGTTTGATTGGGAGTAAAGGAGACAAATCATGAAACGTCGAGCATTTCTGGCAGTAGCAGCCGCAGTTCCTTTTGCACATTCGCTCGAGGCGGCCGTTCCGAACGAGCAAACCATCGTCGATGCGGAAAAATCCTGGGCGAAGGCGGTGATCGCATCAGACGTGGCCGCCCTCAGCAAGATCATGGCCGATGACCTGATCTACGGACATTCGAACGGGATGATCGATGACAAGAAGGCGTATCTCGAAAAGATGAAAGCGGGAACCAAGTACGAGACGGTCGACCACAAGTCGATCACCGTGCGAGTCTACGGAGACAGCACCGCTGCAGCCCACTGCAAGGTCTTCATGAAGGGTATGGCTGCAACCGGAGCATTTGAATCGAACATGCTGATGCTGCACGTCTGGGTCAGGCGGGGCGGCGATTGGCAACTCGCGGCTCACCAGACGTGCCGGGTGGCGTGAAGACGCGAGAGTTGAAAGACAGGCGCAAGTGTTTCACGCGAGAGACGCGAGAGACGCAAAAGGAACGCAATAGGAGGAACGCTATGTCTCGAGTCCTGGTGGCCCTTTTCTGCCTCTTGCTCCTGGGGTCGTTCGCCTCGGAGGATACCGAGGTGCTCTTCGAGGACGATTTTTCAACCCTGAGACGGGGGCCGCTGTCCTCTGTCGTCGGCGCTCACACCGAGTATCACTATCTCCCGGAAGCGGCGCCGAAGGGCGGCTGGGAAGTTTCTACCTTTGGCTCGGATGCGGCGTCGCAAAGAGCCTGGTCGGTGCGGAGCGAAAACGGCAAACACCTCCTCGTGCAAAGCCAGGGGAACAGACGGGCGTACACCCATCCCATCGTCGTCGCGGGAGACGAGCTTTGGGCCGACTATTCGGTGTCGGTCCGCTTCGCTCCGGGTGACGCGAGCGCCCGAACGGGGCTCCTGTTCCGGTACAAGAATGACCGCTGCTACTACTTCTTCGGCATCGAAGGACAGAAGGCCATCCTCCTCCGGGTAAATCACGAAACGGGTTTTCACCAGCCGAACGAAACGACGCTCGCTGAAACCGGGTTCTCGTGGACTCCTGACGGCTACCTGACCGCCACCGTCCGCCTGGCCGGAAACCGCATACAGGCGGATCTGGACAACCGCGTCTCGCTCTCCGCCGAGGATTCCACCTACCCGTCGGGAAGGATCGGGTTACTGGCCGACGGGCCGGTCCGATTCGCTGCCGTGAAAGTGACTGGATTACGTGCCGAAGCGGACCGCGTGCGCCTGGCCCGGACTGCTCTGCTCACGGAGGAGAGGTCGCTTCAGTCAGCCAACCCGAAACCGGCAGTCTGGAAGAAGATTCAGACCGAGGGTTTCGGCGTCGGCCGCAACGTCCGCTTCGGTGATCTCGACGGGGACCGCGTGATAGACGTGCTGATCGGCCAGGTCGTCCACCACGGTCCCAAAGACAGCAAGAGCGAGCTCAGTTGCCTGACCGCCATGACGTTCGACGGCAAGAAACTGTGGCAAATCGGGAGCCCCGATGGCTGGAAAGACCACCTGACGAACGACGTCGGGTTCCAGATCCACGATCTGAACGGTGACGGTGCCAACGAGGTCGTCTATTGCATGAACTCCGAGATCATCGTCGCTGAAGGGGCGACCGGGAAGACGTTGACTCGGGCTCCTACGCCGACGATAACCTCCAACCAGGGTCAAACATCGAGAATTCTCGGCGACTGCCTGTTTTTCTGCGATCTGCGCGGGAACGGTCACCCGAAAGACATAGTGATCAAGACGCGGTATGACCAGCTGTGGGCGCTGGACGACAAGCTTGAACTACAGTGGACTGCCAAGTGCAAAACCGGGCACTACCCTTACGCGTACGACATCGACGGTGACGGCAAGGACGAGCTGGCGATCGGTTATTCGATGTTCGACCATGACGGTCGCCTGCTGTGGAGCAAGGACGAGCAGATACAGGATCATGCGGACGGCGTCGCGGTCGTAAATTTCGGCGAGCGAAATGGCTCGGTCCCTCGCATCCTTCTGGCGGCAAGCGATGCGGGCATGTGGTTCCTCGATCTCAAAGGCCAGGTGTTGAAGAACTACTGGATCGGCCACGTCCAGAACCCGGCCATTGCGGACTTTCGTCCTGATAAACCGGGTCTGGAGGCAGTCTCGATCAACTTCTGGGGCAACCAGGGCATCATTCATTTCTTCGATGCGTCCGGAGCCATTTACCACGATTTCGAGCCGACCCAATTCGGAAGCATGTGCCTGCCCGTCAACTGGACAGGACAACCGGGTGAGTTTTTCCTTCACAACGCGAACGTGGACCAGGGTGGTATGTACGACGGCTGGGGCCGCAAGGCGGTTATCTTTCCCGACGACGGCCACCCGGACATGTGCAATGCGGTGCTCGACATCACGGGCGACTGCAGAGATGAGATTGTCGTCTGGGATCCATACGAGACGTGGGTTTATACCCAGAGCGATAACCCAAGAGCCGGCAGACTGTATAAACCGAAGCGGAACGCGCTCTACAACTCCTCGAACTACCAGGCGTCCGTCTCCCTGCCCGCCTGGTCGGAGTGAGGAAGTTGCTGCCAATCCGGATTTCAGGGTGTGGAGCAGCCGGAAAGCTTCTTTCGGAGCTGCGCACGAAGCGAGGGTGTTGAAAATATTGCCCTACGTGATACTTCCGTCAAGCGGATTGCCGAAATGACCCCAACGGGGTCACGTAGCAAAGCCCAGGGTTGCCCGCGTTGTGTGCAGGAAACCCTGGGTAGGTGCGTGTACGCATCCAACCCTGAAAGGGTTGCGTACCGCGCTACGCAACCCTTTCAGGGTTGGATCCTTCTCCCCGTCCACCCGGGGTTTCCCGCACACAACGCGGGCAACCCCGGGCTTTGCTACGCAACGCCTTTGGCGTTGAAAACTGAAACGAGGCACTTAGTCCTTCTTTTCCTCGAAGCATCCTTCTTTAAAAGTCTTCCCGATCAGGTATTCGAGCTTCACCAGCAAAAGGCAGAGCAGCATGATGATGCTGGCGAGGAAGACATTGGCGCTTTGAAAGACCTGGGACAGGACGGACATCAGGACGACTATAATCACGCCCAGGAGAATCCCCGAGAGCTGGACTTTGAAGTTGGCCTGTTTTGAAGTGTCAGACGGTTGAGGCTGCATCCATTTGCTAAGCATAAGATCTCCTTTCTATTTGATAGCCAGGCGAAAAACTGCACGGCTGATCAACCATGACAGAACCGCGCAAACGACAATACCGGACGTCAACGAACCGACAAGAACCGTCGCCCGATGAGGCGAGCAGAGATCCCTCGCGACCTGCTCGACCACTCGACTCCCGTCGAAACCGGCCAGATTCAGCAGCCCAGCCAGAATCGAGAATCCCAGCGCCAGGACGCTCCACGGCGCCACGCGGGCCCAGAAACCGTCGGTTCGCCTCCCCTCCAAGGCATCGAGCTTCCGATTGAGCCGATCAGCCAGCTCCTGGAAATCGACTTCCTCGTCGTCGACCGACCGATGGACCTCTCCCAGGAGACGGTCCTCTGCCGCAAGACTCAAACTGAACCGAGCGCAGGCGCTGCACTCGGTCAGGTGGTGTTGCAGTTCTTTCTGCTGCAATTCAGGCAGACCGCCGCCGGAAGACTTCATCTCGAGTTGCTCCCGGATCCATTTGCAGTCGCTCGTCATGACGTCTCCTTCTTGCTGTCACGGTCCAACCAGCCACGCAACAACTGTTTCGCCCGATGTATTCTCAAGGCGACCGCCTGGACGCTGATCGCCACGGCATCGGCAATCTCCTGGTAGGAGAGATCCTGACCGTAACGAAGGGCGAGCACGGTCCGATATATGACCGGGAGTCTCCCAAGAGCCTGGTCAATCGCCAGCCGATCCAGAGAACGGGTTTCGACCGAGCCGATCGGGCCGTGCGCAACCAGGCTCTCCATTTCAGCCTCGTCGACGAAGTCCGCGGTACGGTGACGGCTGGCCTGGCGAAGCCGATCAAGGCAAAGGTTGACGGTTATCTTGGCCAACAGGCCTTTCACGGACCGTTCGGGATCCAGGCGGTGCCGAGTCTCCCACAGCCGGATAAAGGCGTCCTGGGTCACGTCTTCAGCCAGTTCACGGTCGCGACCGATTCTCAGCGCCAGCCGATAGACATCCCGGGCAGCTTCGCAAAAGAGCTGATCAAGGGCCTGGCGATCGCCGCCCGCCAGTCGATTCACCAGGTCCTCGTTCATAACCGCTCGGTTCCCTCCCTCGGTCAATTTCCCTCGCACTCATACTACGAGCCCGGGGCCAGAATAATTACCGGCAGGCGAAAATCTTCGGCCGGCCGGTTTTACATTTTGCGCAGATCGAGCAGCTCAACTCAGAAGCGTTTTGAAGCGTATCTCCGAGGAGGGGATGAGTGAAAATCGGTGTGTATTACTATCGCGAAGAGGGCAACGTTTAGTTTGGCGCGATCAAGAATCCCCCGGCCGCTTCCACGGTCATTTGAACATTCGTATTCCGGGACGTCTGCGAACCAGAAGCAACCTGTCCCGGATCCTGAGAACAGAGCCGGCCGGAAAACAGGGTGAGTGCAGAGACCATGAGAAAAGCGCCCAATTCCTGACCATGCGCGTATATCCTCCCGGGCGGTGGACTGCTATTGCTCCACCTCGGTTTCGAAGTCGACAAAAAGGTCGGCAGTCCCGCAGCGCGGGCAAACCATGGCGTAGACGAAACGTTGCTCGTTGTTCGGTTCCAGGACGGCGATAACCTGGGTCTCGCCCAGAAGAAGAGCCCGGCGCATGCCGACGCCGCAGGAGGGACACAGGTAACCCCGGACGGGTTGGCGTTCCTGTCCCTGGTCGTCCTCTTCCAGCTCTTTTTCCTCGCCGGCAGCGGGCGCTTTGCCCCGACCCTCGTCGCCCGCCACTCGCACGCGTTCATCCCGGGCGGGGCGCCTGGTCGGTTCGATGCCCCGACGCCGAGCTTCTTCCCTCGCGACAGCCAGCGCCTCCGGGCGGTAGTTGTCGGCCTCCTCTTCGATCATGCGAAGAAGGGCGGCGTCATCCAGCAGAGAAACACGCTCACGCAGTTCTTCAAGATCTATCTCCATCGCCCGCTCCCTCCGGCTAATCTTGCCATGACTATCCTGCGCTCAATCGGCACGTGAAGCAAGGTCCGGGGCAAAGGGGTAAAGGGACAGAGGGGCAGGCGGGCAAAGGGGCAAAGACAAACAGCCGGAAAAGACAAAAAGCCGATTACGATTACGAGCACGAGCGCGATAATTGGAACTTGGGGTAAGAGGCAAAAAGCCAATCGCCCGTCTGAGCATGAGTTCTCGCGCTCGTGCTCGTGCTCGTAATCGTAATCGCCCTTTTGCCTTCCCTCAGCCCCTTTGTCCCTTTGCCCCTTCTGCCCCTCTGCCCCTTTTTTTGCCTTTTCTTGCAAGCTGCCCAAAAGTGTGTGTATACTCGATTCTGTTCGACTTTTTGGTTTTCTCGTGAGTCCCGCACGCTTGGCTATGGCGGCTGCGTTTGGGTAGGTGAGAAGTCGGACGAAAGGTGAAAATAGAAGCTGCTCAGACGCGTGATCCTTCGCCGCCAGATTTCCCGAAGCAGATCCAGCTCAAAAGCTTCTCAATGATTCCCTAGGGAGGGACAGATTCGCTATGACCATGAAACTTTACGTCGGCAACCTTCCATTCAAGACGACCAGCCAGGATCTGGAGGAAATGTTCGCCCAGGCGGGCACCGTCGAGTCAGCGACGCTGGTAACGGACCGCGACACGGGACGCTCACGCGGTTTCGGCTTTGTCGAAATGGCATCGCGAGAAGAAGGCGAAGCGGCAATCCGCCAGTTTAACGGCGCCGAAATCGGCGGCCGCAACCTGACGGTGAACGAAGCTCGTCCTCGCGAAGAGCGCGGTGGTGGTGGTCCTGGCGGTGGTGGCGGCGGTCGCGGGGGTCAGCGCAGACCGCCTCGCTGGTAAGCGCTGCAAGCAGCCGCCAGATAAAATCCAGAATTGAACTTCCGTAGGCCTGAGCCCCAAGAAGCGCAGGTCCGACTTGAAAGTCGGACCTGCGGAGGCCGGGGATTCGAGGTGTCCGCCCGCTCAGGAGGGCACCCTGCTCCGAACTCGCAACGAGCAAGGTCCGAAGGGCAAGGGCCCCGCCGGACGCTGGCTGTGAATAGCTGTCTCTTCTTCAGCTACCTGCCTTTTCTGAACCTGGACCCGCCGCTGAAATCGGTGTCACCGACAGTTGCTGTGCCGTAATAAGTCACTTCGGAACCGCCGCTGAGATCCCCATCGAGCGTGCCGTTCATGTTAACGGTCGCACTGGTTCCACCCGACAGATTCGCCGCAACATCCTTGACTGTGAATTCCTTCAGATGGAACTCGCTGCCTCCGGACCCGTCCAGGCGAAGCCGCTCGGCACTGCCCACGACCGTCACCTCCGCGCCGCCAGAAGCATCCAGGTTGGCATTCGTGCATGTCAGCTGCGCATGGAGCTCGGCGCCGCCGGATAAACCGAGGCGGACGCTTTCGTTGGGTACGGACATGGTCACGTCGCCCTCTGCTCCACCGCTCAAGTCCAGCCCCTTGAGAACCGGCATCGTGATGGCAATGTCAACTCGGCCGCGGTTGCCACGGAACCAGCCGCTTGATTCCATCGAGAACTCGAGCGTCGAACCGCCTTTTTCAACCTTCAGCCGCTCAAACGTCTCGGGCTCCGCGGTGACGCTCACCTGAAAACGCTGTCCCTGGGTTATCACAACGTGCATGCCGTAACCGACACTGACTTCCGTGAAACCTGACAAGTTGAAATTGCGCGTGTCCGGTGCGGCTTGGATCGGGACAAGGATGCATCCGACGATGAACAATACGACGAACAGGGTAGCCAACTGTGTTTTCATAGTCTCCTCTCAGCTTGTTGGATCTTAGACTTGCTGATGGTCGATTTCGTTGTATCCGTGGGGGAATCCCTCGATATCTGTGAGCCTGTAACGCGATCCAGTCGCGCTGCGCTACACTTTCTCTAAGAGCTACACGACGAAATACGAGGCCAGGAGGAAAGATGTTCAAAACCCCGCGCCAGTTATTTTGCCTGGGCACCATTGCCCTGTCTTTCTGTCTGACGCTGTTCGCCGACGTAACTATAGAAAACCGGGAGTTGCGGCTGATACTCGGGGACGATTCGCGCGCCATCAGCCTGATCCACAAGGCTACCGGGCAGGAATGCCTGGCCTCAGGCGTCAGCCAGCCCGCCTTCTCGCTGGTTCAATATCGCCCTTACGACAATGAAATCCAGCTGGCCTATCCGGCCCGTTCCACGACCTTCGTGTCAAAATCCGTGGTCAAGGACGGGGACCGCCTGCTCATCCGTTTCGATACGGTGGAATATGAAGCTTCGGTTTTCGTTCAGGTCACCGACGAGTACATCGCGTTCCGTGCCGGAACTCTCCGCTCGTTGTCACACCCGGGGGTAAGATTCCCGCGATATGACGAATTCGTCATTCTTCAGCTTCCGCTCCGATTGCGGACCCGCTTCGGCGATTGGCTCAATACGACCTGGGACGACCAGGTCGCGGTCAACCTGTTGGGCACGGATCCGTACGCAAAAATCGATTCGGAGGAGCGTCCGGGGGGTTACCGCATCTTTCGCGCGACCGCTGCCGACATCGTGAAAGGCGAGGGAGTCGGGGCAGCCCTCATTGTCACCGAGACCAAGCAGTTGCTCGATCGCGTTCAGAAGGTCGAAGAAGACTTTGGTCTCCCCTCCGGCGTGGCCAGCCGCCGAAGTCCCGAGTACAAGTGGTCGTACTACTGGATGGGTGAGGATGACCTGAGTCCGGCGAATATTGATCGTCATATAGCGTATGCCAAACAGGGCGGCTTCCGGACCATGGTCGTTTACTACCTGGCGTTTTCGCGATCCGCCGGGCATTTTCCTTGGAGACCCGATTATCCGAACGGGATGGCGGATTTGAAGGGCATCGTTCAGAAGATCAAGGACGCGGGCATGATTCCAGGGCTGCACTTCCACTTCAACAAGGCCCACAAGCACGATCCGTACGTGACTCCCCGACCGGACCCACGGTTGAATCTGCAGCGTATCCTCACCCTGTCGAAACCGCTCGACACGCAGGCGACCAGCATCGAGGTCGAGGAAAACCCGCGCGGGTCGTCAATGCGGGAGGAGCAGAGGTTCCTGAAAATCGGAAGCGAAATCATCTCCTACACCGAGTACACGACCGAACGGCCGTACCGGTACACCGGTTGTCGCCGAGGACAACTCGGGACCTCTGCCGCGTCTCACCAGGCCGGGGCCAAGTTTGGAGTACTGGACGTCGACGAATGGCCCGTTTTCGTACGCTTCGACCAGCGAACGAGCATTCAGCAGGAAGCTGCCGCGCGGTTGGGTGAGATTTACCGTGAAGCCGGTTTTCGGTTCGTTTACTTCGATGGGGCCGAGGATGTCCACGAGCCTTACTGGTTCATGGTGTCATGGCCTCAGTGGCTGGTTTACAAGGAGCTGAAACCGGCGCCACTCTTCGCCGAGGGCGCCGCCAAGGCTCACTTCAGCTGGCATATCCTGAGCCGCGGCAACGCCTTCGATCACTTTGCTCCGGAAGTGATCAAGGCGATGACGGCAAAGCACCCGGCGCAGGAGGCCGAACGCATCATCGCGGACTTCACCCGCATCGATTTCGGTTGGCTGGACTTCGATTTGCCCAGCGAGAAAACCATCGGCATGCAGCCCGATATGTTCGAGTATGTCACCAGCCGAGCCGCCGCATGGGGTTGCCCAATCTCGATCCAGCCCTCGCTTGAGTTGCTGGACAAACACCCCAGAACCGCCGATAACCTCGAGGTGCTTCGCCGCTGGGAGGAGGTTCGAGCCAGAAACTGGCTCACCGAGGTCCAGAAGCGACAGTTGCGCGAACTGGACCAGGAGCACCTGCTGATCCTGAACGAGCGAAAAGAATTCGAGCTCGTGCCCTACGCGGAGATTACCGGCCTGGCCGAGAAGCAGTTGCGTGCCTTCCGTTTCAAGCGGGCAGGCAAGAGCTACGTGGTCTACTGGCACATCTACGGCGACGGTCGGCTCTCCGTCCCGCTGCAGGCGGACGAGGTGAAGATCCTTGAAGAAATCGGAGGACAGACAGTCCCGGCGCAGACAGCCAACGGATTCACCGTCCCCGTCGGGAAACGACGCTATCTCGAGTCGGACCGGTTGAGCGAAGAACAACTGGCCACCGCCTTCCAGCGTGCGAGGTTGGTAAAGTGAGCGTCCTCATCGTCCGCGCGCAGCAGCATTTTCAGAGCCGCGAGGGTGCTGCAAACGTTAACTCTTCTATTAATAGGCGAATAGACCGGCGAGTTCCCGGCGGTGGGCGAGATCGAATGGAGCCGCGCACGAAAGCGAGAGAAGCGAGCGAGAGTAAGCGGACCACCTGACTCGCTCCACTGCTTTTAAATGTCTCGACTTAGCGAATGATTGGTGGTCCGCTTACTCTCGCTCACTGCCGTTCGCTTTCGTGCGCGGCTCCATTCGATCTCGCCCTCCGCACGACATCAGCCCATAACAAGTACGTCAATACCTGTGGGCCGAACGCACTCCGACCTTATTCAACATTCTCGCTTTCGTGCACGGCTCTCGAAAAAGGTTCT
>CAYQYP010000060.1:0-7661 GCA_964421755.1 uncultured Acidobacteriota bacterium | reverse complement strand
TGCTTCGCCTTCCAGAAACCTGCCTGGGACTCAGGGGTTTCGAGCCTCGGGTCTTCGAACGTCCCCCTCCGCTAAAGCGTTGAGAACGCTGGCTTACCCAATCAGAGTCAGACTTCGCGGAGGCTGTGCATCGAAGAAACGGTGTCCCTCCCAAGACGGGGTCTGGTGTTTGAAAGCGAAGGCGATCGCCTCGCTCTAACTGAGCGCTTTCTGCTTCAGAACGCTTAAGCCGCTCATCGGAGGCATCAGTGCACTTACATCTGATAGATATCATGATAATCGTCGGGTACCTCCTGACGTCGGTCCTCGTCGGCTATTGGGTTTCCAAGCGCGCATCACGGGACATCAAGTCGTATTTCCTTGGCGGCAACGTCATGCCCTGGTATGTGCTGGGCGTATCGGATGCCTCGGGAATGTTCGACATAGCCGGCACGATGTGGCTCGTCTACATCATGTTCGTCTATGGCTTGAAGAGCATCTGGATTCCCTGGCTCTGGCCGGTCTTTAACCAGGTTTTCCTGATGGTTTTCCTGTCGAGCTGGCTGCGCCGCTCGAACGCCATGACGGGCGCGGAATGGATTGAGACCAGATTTGGCAAGGGCAAAGGCGCTCGGCTCTCCCATCTGATCGTGGTCATCTTCGCCCTCGTCAGCGTGGTCGGGTTCCTGTCCTACGCCTTCAAAGGCATCGGCAAATTCGCGGTCACTTTTCTCCCGTGGCAGCTGAGCGCCAATGAGTACGCCCTGATCCTGATGGCTATAACCACCTTCTATGTTGTCAAGGGCGGGATGTTCAGCGTGGTAGTCACCGAGGTTATTCAGTTCTGCATCCTCGCTACTTCCTCGATTGTCCTTGGCATCATCGCGATGAGACGGGTCTCCCCCGAGATGCTCCAGCGCGTTGTGCCGGCGGGGTGGGACAATCCGTTCTTCGGTTGGCGCCTGGACCTCGATTGGTCGGCACTCATCCCGTCTGTCACAACGAAGATCGGCGAAGACGGCTACAGTCTCTTCGGTCTTTTCTTCATGATGCTGCTGTTCAAGGGCTTCCTGCTCAGCGCTGCCGGACCGGCGCCCAACTATGACATGCAGCGCATCCTCTCGACGCGGAGCCCAAAAGAGGCGTCGCTCATGAATATGTGGGTGAACTGCGTGCTGATCTTTCCGCGGTACTTCATGATCACGGGGCTGACTATCCTCGCGCTCGTCTTCTATAGCGACACAATACGCAGCATGGGCAACAACATCGACTTCGAGATGATCTTGCCTTACGCTCTCGACCGTTTCGTCCCCGCGGGTCTTCTCGGCCTGCTGGTAGCCGGACTGCTGGCCGCTTTCATGTCAAACTTCGCGGCCACCGTCAACGCCGCCCCGCCCTACATCGTCAACGATATTTATAAGCGCTTCATCAACCCGCATGCCAGCCAGAAGACTTATGTGCGTCTGAGCTATATCGCCTCCCTGGCAGTCGTCATCGCCGGCATCTCCGTGGGGTGGTTCGTCGAGTCGATCGACTCGGTGATCAAATGGATCGTATCGGCCTTGTGGGGCGGCTACACAGCGTCCAATGTGCTCAAGTGGTACTGGTGGCGCTTCAACGGCTTCGGCTACTTCTGGGGCATGGTGACCGGGATCGGATCATCACTGGTGCTCGCCGCGCTCCAGCTTCCAGCCCTCAACTGGTTCCCGGCAATACTGCTGCTCTCGCTCGTTGGGTGCGTGCTCGGCACGCTGCTCACAGCGCCTGAGGATGAAGACGTGCTGAAGTCCTTCTACCGCCGCGTGCGACCATGGGGATTCTGGGGCCCGATTCTTGAGAAGGTCCGTCGGGAAGACCCGACGTTTGAACCGAACAGGGATTTCGGGCGCGACATGTTCAATATCGTAGTCGGAATCTGCTGGCAGACAAGCCTCGTTGCAATACCGGTATTCCTCGTCATCCGAAAATTCAACGCTGTGCTGATTGCCTTGGGTATCGTTGCGGTGACTTCCCTCATTCTGAAATTCACCTGGTACGACAATTTGGACCGGCGTGAGGCTTCGGAGCGAACAACGGGTGTGCCGACCGAATCCGAAACGATCGCAGCAATGAGACAATAAGAGAAAACGCAGCGAGCTCCCTCGCTGGGGCACTTCTTCCCCGGCAATGGGATCTGAAGAAATACCTGGAGGTTCATGTCCGACGAGGAGAATCAACAGCCGGCCAAGCGACTCATAACAGACGCAGACCGGTACGAGCGCGAGGAGACGACCGACCTCAAAGACGAAACTCCGGACCAGCCGAAAGGGTGGCCGCTGCACAGGCGCATACTGATTGCCATGGCCGTGGGAGTAGCGGCGGGAGTAGTCGTCAACGCGCTTGTCGGCGGCAGTAATGAGCGTGTGATATGGGTCATCAGCAACATCACTGAGCCGGTGGGTCAACTGTTTCTTCGGCTGCTCTTGATGATAGTCGTCCCCCTGGTCTTCTCGTCTCTCGTTGTCGGCGTTGCAGGGATCGGCGATATGCGCAAACTGGGCCGTGTAGGTCTGAAGGCTTTTGCCTATACCTTCATCATCTCCGGGATTTCAGTTGCCATCGGTCTGACCCTGGCCAACGCAGTGCGGCCAGGGGATCGCATACCCCCCGCGACCACCGCAGCCCTTGAACAACGTTACGGATCGGACGCCGCCAGGCAAGTGGAGGAAGCTCAGAGGACCGGCGGGACCGATTCGGCAATGATGCAGGTGGTGAAGTCTCTCGTTCCCTCCAACCCGATCGCGGCCCTGGCGGGGGTGCCGGAAAATCCCAGCCGGGCGACTACCGGGGGGACACCGAACATGCTTCACCTGATGTTCTTCGCGCTCACCATTGGTGTGGCCGTCACGCTGATCCCGGCCTCGGTGGTCGCCCCTTTCCTGCGCGGAATGGAAGCCCTTTATGAGATCTCCGCCAAAATCATAGACCTGATCATGAAATTCGCCCCGTTGGCGGTTGCATGCCTGCTCTTCAATAACACGGCACGTTTCGGCCTGGACCTGCTGGGTGCATTAGCCTGGTTTGTGCTCACAGTGCTTGCCGGATTGGCGATCCATATGTTCGGCGTCTATTCACTGTCCGTCTATTTCCTCTCGAGAATCTCCCCCCTCGATTTTTTCCGTCGTATCAAGACCGTGATGCTGACCGCTTTCTCCACGTCCTCGTCAAACGCGACTTTGCCAACGGCCCTGCGCGTTTCGGAGGAAAACCTCGGCGTTCCGCGAGACATCAACAGCTTTGTCTTGACAGTGGGGGCGACCGCCAATCAGAACGGAACGGCCCTTTACGAAGGCGTCACGGTCCTTTTCCTGGCGCAGCTTTCCGGAGTTGATCTCACAATTGGACAGCAGATCATGGTCGCTTACCTTGCTATTCTCGGCGGTATCGGCACAGCGGGAGTGCCCTCGGGGTCAATTCCGTTCATCGTGCTGGTTTTGGCAACCATCGGTGTCAATCCAGCCTTGATCGCGATCATTCTGGGTGTGGATCGAATCCTGGACATGTGCCGCACGACCCTAAACGTGACAGGCGACCTCACTGCTGCAACCTATGTGGCCAGATCAGAGGGCTACGACTTGCTCGGTCCCTCGCCCAGAAGAATGCCGGTGAAGTTGCTTTAACCGTTTTTCAGCAACCTATGATCTAATAATGCTGTGAGGTACCGTGCACTCGGACTGAGCCTACTTATCGTCCTCATTGCACACCTCTGCGCCTCGCCCTTTTCGATCCTGTATGTCGGCTTGCCGGCGTCAGGGGCAAAGACCCCCACGTGCCAGACGGCCTCCGCTCTCCGGGAGACGCCCCCCCTTGCCCTTGAGGAAAAAGTCCGCGTCAAGACCTTCTCAGTAACGGCGCGGACAGAGGTCATCGTACAGGATGTGTCCGCAGCTCGCCCTCTCCGGTGGGTGCATCGCCTTCCCAAAACGTGCCTGGGGCTTAGCGGCTTCCAGCTGACGGTATCCGAACGCCCTCCTCCGTCTCGCGTCTGAATACGGCGTTTTCTGAAATTCAGAGACTCAGACATTGCGAGGAGTGTGTCCCATGGAAGGAACACATGTATCTTCAGAGGCGGAGAGTTCCACTCTGTTCGAGAGCTACGCCCGCCTGAATGAGCCGTTCTCCTGGGCTCGCTTGGGCCGGCGATTGACTGGATCCGCTGGGATCCACCTGGTCATCATCGCGTTCGGCGTCACTGTCTTCTACTACTCGGTACCCGAGATGGCGGATAGTCGACTAGTAGCGATGGTGCCGTACTATCTCATGGACTTCCCCATAGTCGGCGGCGACGAGGGTGGGGGTGGCGGGGGAGGCGGGAAAGGGGAAAAGGAGCCACCCAACAAGGGAGATGTTCCCCCAGCCGTCGAGACTCAGCTTTCGCCGCCGGAAATCAATCCGCCGGTGGTCCCCGATAAGGTCGAGGACCCGGTTCCAGACCTGCCTGACCCATCGCTGACAATACCGACGATTCAGGCCCCCATCGATTTCCCGGCCAAGTTGAACATGAAATACGGAGACTTTCTGGCGCCATCTCCTACTGGGTCTTCGGGCCCCGGGCGGGGCGGAGGCATTGGGACCGGTGTCGGCTCCGGAGTTGGATCAGGTTCAGGTCCAGGCTTTGGTCCGGGAAGCGGCGGCGGGTTCGGCGGGGGTCATGGAGGCGGAGTAGGCAGCGGCGAGGGCCCGTACATCATGGGAAGTGGGGGCGTCACAGACCCGGTCATCCTCACGCAGACCCTCCCCCATTACACCAACGACGCGATTCGAGCCAAGGTGCAGGGGATCGTCTTGCTGCAGGGAATCATCAGACGAAACGGGATGGTCACGGACGTGAGCGTTATCCGTGGCCTGGGCTACGGGCTGGATGCCGAAGCGATTAGCTGCGTTATGAAGGAGTGGAAGTTCAGGGCCGGATTAGTGAACGGTAGGCCCGTGGATGTGCTTGCCACTATAGAAATCACGTTTAATCTTCGCTAGGAGAACCATCGATCATGGAATTGGACAAAATTGTAGTAATCGTTCTGATCGCCATTTCGGTAATCGCGATCGTGTACCTGCAGCGCCGCTCCAAGCAATAGGAGTGAATCGGTTATGCCGGACGAAATCATGGCGGTTCTCGACCATGCGTTGGTCGTAGCTCTGTGGGTCTTTCTGCTTGCCTTTTTCGCTTGTTTGCTTGGTTCATTCCTGTCTTTGAGGTGGAGGAACAAGAAGACCATCCGGGGCCTGCAAGACCGTTTCAGGAAGGAGAAACCGGGTCAGTCTGTGAATGCCGAGACCCTAAGGGCGTGGCGTTCCTACCTGGCCAGGTGGGACAGACCGGGGGCCGGGCTCCGGTCCGCTTTCTGCTCAGCACACCTCGCTTGCATGGTTCTCGCCTGGTTCTGCTTCAGCCCCTGGACCCGCATCGCCACTGTTTCCCACGAGCCACCCCTTCGGGTGACCTGGCTTTACGTCGAGCCGACGCCGGAGGGATACCGGGTCGAGGGTGACGTCTGGAACCAAAGCGAAGGTGAGGTCTGGGCGCGTGCCGGGGTGATTCTTCTTGATGCATCGGGCAAACAGGTCGGTGGAGAGACCGCCGCGATCCAGCCGCCAGGACTTCGCCCAATGGAGAAGGGAATCTTCGAAATTTCGGTCCGGTCTTCCCCAGGGGCGGCACGGTTCGCTCTTCAGTTTCTTGGCAACCATGGCAGGGCTTTGAGATATGCGAAAGGATTCCCAGAGATCCTGTCGAAACCGGGCACCAAGCGATCACGTGACGAGCGAGGCACACGGCGAACCACACATATAGGAGTGATCGGAAGGCGGGCTCTTCGCTAAACCTGACAAATTTCAAACCGCATGACACCGATCCTAATACTGTCGACGTTCTTTGCATACACGGCGTTGTTGTTTGCCGTGACTTGGCTGACCGCGCGCAAGGCCGATAACGAGAGCTTTTTCCTGGGCAACAGAAACTCCCCCTGGTACGTCATCGCCTACGGAATGATAGGCGCCTCTCTGTCCGGCGTTACGTTCATGTCGGTGCCGGGCTGGGTAGGCACTTCTCAGTTCACATACATGGTGATGGTGCTGGGCTACCTGGCGGGTTACGCCGTTATTGCCACCGTCCTGATGCCCTTGTACTACCGGTTGAACCTGACCTCGATCTACGCGTATTTGGAACAGCGGTTCGGATTCTGGTCTTACAAAACGGGCGCGTCGTTCTTTCTGGTCTCGCGAATCATCGGTGCTTCTTTCCGGATGTTCCTCGTAGTGAATGTCCTGCAGCTCTTCGTTTTTGATGCCTGGGGAATGCCCTTCTTTCTCACGGTCACTCTTTTTATCGCCTTGATTCTTCTGTACACCTTCAAGGGAGGCATCAAGACGATCATATGGACCGACACTCTGCAGACGACGTTCATGTTGCTGGCTGTCATCCTGTCCGTCTACTTTATCGCTGCGGAACTGAATCTTGGCTTGAGTGATCTCGTATGGCGTGTTCTCCACGGCGAGCACTCACGGGTCCTCGTGCTCGACTGGGATGACAAACGCTTCCTTTTGAAGCAATTCCTGGGCGGTGTCTTCATCGCCATTGCGATGACGGGGCTGGACCAGGAGATGATGCAAAAGAACCTGAGCTGTCGCAGCTTGCGCGACGCCCAGAAGAACATGTTCTCGTTCAGCTTCGTCCTGGTCATCGTCAACTGGCTCTTCCTGACCCTGGGTGCGGTTCTCTACTTCTACGCCGACCAGAAAGGAGTGCCCCGCCCCCAGCAGACGGACGATCTCTTCCCAGTGATCGCGCTCCAGCACTTGGGCCCGGTGGCCGGGTTGGTTTTTGTCCTTGGGCTCATATCCGCTGCCTATCCAAGCGCTGACGGGGCGCTGACTTCACTCACCACGTCGTTCAGCATAGATATCCTAGGACTCAAAAAGCGAGCCGACCTTTCTGAGAAGGAGGTTGCCCGTATCCGGCAGATTGTCCATTTCAGTCTCGCCGTCGTCCTCCTTGGCGTCGTCTTCGTTTTCCGACTGGTCAACGACCGCGCGATTATCGATAAGCTCTTTACTGTGGCAGGTTATACGTATGGCCCTTTATTGGGGCTGTACGCATTCGGTCTTTTCACGCGCCGGCAGATTCGCGACCATCTGGCTCCCTTCGTGGCCGTAGTTTCGCCGGTCATCTGCTTCGTCCTCAGTGAATTCTCCCAGCAGTGGTTCGGCGGCTACACCTTTGGTTTCGAGCTACTCATCCTGAACGGGATTCTCACGGGAACGGGGCTCATGTTGATCTCCCGGCGGGCGGAACCTTCCACACTTCCTGAATGCTCCGGGAAACCGACAAACCAGGAGGTCCTTGAAGGGACGAGTCGCTGAAGAAAATACCAGGGTAGGGATGTCTCGCCAAGAACTCGCCGAAATGAGTCGGCGGGAAAGAGTTTAGTTACAACTACATGCGGACCAATTGGAGCCAAAATGGAGCCACTCGTGCAAATCAGGCGAGGAGAATTCCCGTAACTTATTGAAAACATTGGAGCGGGAGACGGGGATCGAACCCGCGACGTCCAGCTTGGGAAACTGGCTGTCGATTGAAAATAAAGAATATAGCGTCTACGGCGTTGATCGGTGTCTATACAGAACACCCAGTTACCAAGCACCCG